>NZ_JBFAQT010000032.1:0-70179 GCF_040678895.1 Kitasatospora sp. NPDC049258 | reverse complement strand
GCGTTGACTTTTGGCACGCTGTTGAGTTCTCAAGGAACGGACACTTCCTTCGAGCCACTCTCGTGAACTCTCCGGGCGCTTCGTTCTTTCGTGTTCCAAGCTTATCAGATGTTTTCCGCCCCGTTTTACCGGGGTTTCATTCGATCGGATTTCGCTTGGGCCTTTCGGCGCTCCCGAACTCTAGCAGAGTTTCTCGGGCTGTTTTCCCGGGCTCCAATTCGAATTCATCTCTGAATCCGAACGGCAGCGGGGCAACTCGGAGAACACTACGCTCCGAGCTGCCCCGCGTCAAACCGGGCCTCGACCGGTCGGCCGTCGGCGCGGCCGTCAGACCTCGACGACCACCGGGAGGATCATCGGCCGGCGGCGGTAGTTGTCCGCCACCCACTTGCCGATGGTCCGCCGGACCAGCTGCTGCACCTGCCGGACCTCCAGCACACCGTCGTTGGCGGAGCGGCTGAGCGCCTCCTCCAGCTTGGCCACCACCGGGCCGAAGGCACCGTCGTCGATGCCGGAACCGCGGGCCTGGATGGTCGGGCCGCTGACCATCTTGCCGTTGGTGGAGTCGACCACCACGAAGACGGAGATGAAGCCCTCCTCACCGAGGATGCGCCGGTCCTTGAGCGAGGCCTCGGTGACGTCACCGACCGAGGAGCCGTCCACGTAGACGTAGCCGGCCTGCACCTTGCCGACGATCTTCGCGACGCCGTTCTCCAGGTCCACGCAGACGCCGTCCTCGGCGATGACCGTGCGCTCCTTCGGCACCCCGGTCTTGATCGCGAGGTCCGCGCAGGCCCGCAGGTGGCGCCACTCACCGTGCACCGGCATCAGGTTGCGCGGCTTGCAGATGTTGAAGAAGTACAGGAGCTCGCCGGCCGAGGCGTGGCCCGAGACGTGCACCTTGGCGTTGCCCTTGTGGACGACGTTGGCGCCCCAGCGGGTCAGGCCGTTGATCACGCGGTAGATCGCGGTCTCGTTGCCGGGGATCAGCGAGGAGGCCATGACGACGGTGTCGCCCTCGACGATCCGGATCTGGTGGTCGCGGTTGGCCATCCGGGAGAGCGCCGCCATCGGCTCGCCCTGCGAGCCGGTGCAGACCAGCACGACCTTGTCCGCGGGCAGGTCGTCCAGCGTCTTGACGTCGACCACCAGGTTGCCGGGGACCTTCAGGTACCCCAGGTCGCGGGCGATGCCCATGTTGCGGACCATCGAGCGGCCGACGAAGGCGACCTTGCGCTTGTGCTCGTGCGCGGCGTCCAGCACCTGCTGGATGCGGTGCACGTGGCTGGCGAACGAGGCGACGATGATCCGCCGCTCCGCGCTGGCGAAGACGTTGCGCAGCGCAGCAGAGATGTCGCGCTCGTGCGGGATGAAGCCGGGGACCTCGGCGTTGGTGGAGTCCACCAGCAGCAGGTCCATGCCCTCCTCGGCCAGCTTGGCGAAGGTGGGGAGGTCGGTGAGCCGGCCGTCCAGCGGGAGCTGGTCCATCTTGAAGTCGCCGGTGGCGACGACCATGCCGGCCGGGGTCCGGACGGCGACCGCGAGGGCGTCCGGGATGGAGTGGTTGACGGCGATGAACTCGCAGTCGAAGGGGCCGATGCGCTCGCGCTCGCCCTCCGCCACCTCCAGCACGTACGGGCGGATCCGGTGCTCGGCGAGCTTGGCCTCGATCAGCGCGAGGGTGAGCTTGGAACCGATCAGCGGGATGTCCGGGTTCTCCCGGAGCAGGTACGGGACGGCGCCGATGTGGTCTTCGTGCCCGTGGGTGAGAATGATGCCGTCGACCTTGTCGAGCCGGTCCCGGATGTAGCTGAAGTCCGGGAGGATCAGGTCGATGCCGGGCTGCTCGTCCTCGGGGAAGAGCACCCCGCAGTCGATGATCAGGATCCGGCTGCCGTACTCCAGCACGGTCATGTTCCGGCCGATCTCGCCGAGACCGCCGAGCGGAGTGATGCGCAGGGCGCCCTCCTTGAGTGCGGGGGGTGCGCCGAGTTCGGGGTGCGGGTGACTCAAAAGACTCTCCTTACGACGCACGCCACATGTCCGGGTCCGCCCCTGGCGACATATGGCGTGCGTCCATCGTTGGTTTCCTACTTGCCAGGCATCTGTGCCTTCGCGCCTTCGTTCCGGTCCAGCGGCGGGCCTTGGGGGGCCCGGCGATCCGGGGCGCGCACGTCCGTGTCTGCTACAGGTGTACCCCGCCTGTAGCCAGATCCTGCCTCAGGACGGCAATCTCGTCGTCCGTGGCGGAGATCAGGGGCAGGCGGAGCGGGCCGGCCGGGTGGCCCTGGAGGTCCAGCGCGGCCTTGCTGAGGATGACGCCCTGGGTGCGGAACATACCGCTGAACACGGGCAGCAGGCTCTGGTGGATCGCGAGCGCCTTCGCGGCGTCACCGGCGGTGAACGCATCGATCATGCTCCGCACCTCGGCGGCGGCCACGTGCGCGACCACGCTGACCACGCCGACGGCTCCGACCGAGAGCAGCGGCAGGGTCAGGATGTCGTCGCCCGAGTACCAGGCCAGCCCGGAGCGCGCGATCGCCCAGGAGGCGGCTGCGACATCACCCTTGGCGTCCTTGTTGGCGACGATCCGCGGGTGCTCGCCGAGCCGGACCAGGGTCTCGTGGCTGAGCGGGACCCCGCTGCGGCCCGGGATGTCGTACAGCATCACCGGCAGGCCGGTGGCATCCGCGATGGCGAGGTTGTGCCGGTACAGGCCCTCCTGCGGAGGCTTGCTGTAGTACGGCGTGACGGCCAGCAGGCCGTGCGCGCCGGCGGCCTCGGCCTGCCGGGCGAGCTCGACGCTGTGGCGGGTGTCGTTGGTGCCGACGCCCGTGACCACGTGCGCCCGGTCCCCCACCGCCTCCACCACGGCGCGCACCAGCTGGGCCTTCTCGGCGTCGCTGGTGGTCGGGGACTCGCCGGTGGTGCCGTTGAGCACCAGGCCGTCGTTGCCGGCGTCGACGAGGTGCGCCGCGAGTCGCTGCGCCCCGTCGAGGTCGAGGGCGCCGTCCGCGGTGAACGGCGTCACCATCGCGGTCAGTACCCGGCCGAACGGCGTCTGGGGGGTGGAGGTCGGAGCCATGGGTCCAAAGCTACTCGTAGGCCCCAGGGGGGCAGTCACGCCGGTCCACCGTTCGGACAGGCGGGGCCGCCCGCTGAGGGGCGCGGACGGGTCGGGGGGCCGTCACACAGTGGGATCCCGGTGCTGCATGCTCGGGGGTTCATGCAGCACCGGAATCCGTGTCCTGAGCGTAGGGAGCGGCCGGAAAAGCTGCAATCCAGACATGCCCGGCTACCCGCCCATATGCCTATCGGCCCAGGTCAGGGTGCGACTCGGCCGTGCTTCTCGAAGGCCGCACGGGTGAGCGGCATGAGCTGCGCCCAGGCCGCCTCCATCTGCTCGGCGACCATCTCGATCTCGCGCTGCGGGAAGGACGGCACCTTGGCGTTCTCGGCCTTGGTCCGCAGCGAGAGGAAGTGCATCAGCGAGCGGGCGTTGCAGGTGGCGTACATCGAGGAGAACAGGCCGACCGGCAGCACGGCGCGGGCCACCTCGCGGGCGACGCCGGCCGCCAGCATCTCCTGGTAGGCCTGGTAGGACGCCCGGTAGGAGGCCTCCATCGCCTCGGTGACGACCTTCGCCTGTTCGGCGGTGCCGTCGACGAACTCGTACCGGCCGGGGCGGCCCTGCTGGACCAGCTTGCGGTCGGCGCCGGGGACGTAGAAGACCGGCTGCAGCTCGCGGTAGCGCCCGCTCTCCTCGTTGTAGGACCAGCCGCTGCGGTGGCGGTGGAACTCGCGGAAGACGAAGATCGGTGCACTGATGAAGAAGGTCATCGAGTTGTGCTCGAAGGGGGTGCCGTGGCGGTCCCGCATCAGGTAGTTGATCAGGCCTTCGGACTTGGCCGGGTCCTGCTGGAGCGCCTCCAGGGACTGCTCACCCGCCGTCGAGACCCGGGCGGCCCAGATCACGTCGGAGTCGGCGGCGGCGCTGCGGACCAGGTCCACCGTGACGTCGCTGCGGAACTGCGGGTCGTTGCCCACGTCGTCGCTCACGCGAAGATCCTCCAGAGATGGTGCAGGTCGGT
Organism: Kitasatospora sp. NPDC049258; assembly: GCF_040678895.1. NCBI lineage: Bacteria > Bacillati > Actinomycetota > Actinomycetes > Kitasatosporales > Streptomycetaceae > Kitasatospora > Kitasatospora sp. NPDC049258. The sequence continues at coordinate 66,088 of NZ_JBFAQT010000032.1, read as the reverse complement.
GACGGTGGCCAGCCTATCCAGGCCGGCGGGCCCGCCCCGGTCCGGCCCGGCCGGACCGCTGGGCCCGGCTAGGCCACCGGATTGAGCTTGATGGCGTGCTGCATGGCCTTGCGGGCGCGCGGCGTGTCGCCGGCGTCCGCGTAGGCCACGGCGAGCCGGAACCAGACCCGCCAGTCGTGCGGGGCCTCCTCGGCCTCGGCCCGGCGGCGGGCGAAGACCTCGTCGGCCGAGGCCCGGTCGATCCGGCCGCCCTCGGTGCGGCGGAGCTCGTCCACCGGCAGGCCGCCCTCGGCCTCCAGCTCGCGGGCGAGCCGCTCGCTGGCCCGGCCGAAGCGGAACACCTGGCGCAGGAACCAGAGTCCGAGCGCGGGGATCACGAAGGCGCACAGGCCGAGGCCGATGCCGAGCGGCTCGCCGGTGCCGATCAACTGGACGCCTTCGAGCACGCAGAGCAGGGCGACCACCACGAGGGCCGCGGAGAGTACGAGGAAGCCGGTGCGCGAGGTCATCGGGGGCTCACAGGTCCAGGAAGTGTTCGAGGCCGAGGGTGAGGCCGGGCCGGTCCACCACCGTGCGCACGCCGAGCAGGATGCCCGGCATGAACGAGCTGTGGTGCAGCGAGTCGTGGCGCAGCGTCAGGGTCTCCCCGGCGTCGCCGAACAGCACCTCCTGGTGCGCCAGCAGGCCGCGCAGCCGGACCGAGTGGACCGGGACGCCGTCCACGTCCGCGCCGCGGGCGCCGGGCAGGCCGTGCGTGGTCGGGTCGGACTGGCGGGGCAGGCCGGCCTTGTCCCGGGCGGCCGCGATCAGCTGGGCGGTGCGGGTGGCGGTGCCGGACGGCGCGTCGGCCTTGCGGTCGTGGTGCAGCTCGACCACCTCGACCGACTCGAAGTACTTGGCCGCCTGCTGGGCGAACTGCATGGCGAGCACGGCGCCGATGGAGAAGTTCGGGGCGATCAGCAGACCGGTCCGCGGGCTCTGCGCCAGCAGGCCCCGGACGGTGGCCAGGCGCTCCTCCGTCCAGCCGGTGGTGCCGGTGACCACGTGGATGCCCTGGCGCAGGCAGAAGTCGAGGTTGGCCATCACCGAGTCGGGGTGGGTCAGCTCCACCGCGACCTGGGCGCCGGCGGCGGTGAGCTCGGCGAGCTCGGAGCCGCGGCCCAGGGTGGCGACCAGCTCCAGGTCGGGGGCGGCCTCGACGGCCTTGACGGCCTCGGAGCCGATCCGGCCCTTGGCGCCGATCACGGCGACACGCAGCGTCATCTTGGGGAGTCCCTTCAGGCCAGCAGGTCGGCGAGCTTCGCGGCCCGCCGGTCGTTGATCGGGCCGATCAGCGCGAGCGAGGGCCGGTGTGCCCCCAGCACGTCGCGGGCCACCGCGTGGACGTCGTCCAGGGTGACGGAGGCGATCTTCTCCAGCATCTCGTCCACCGAGAGGTGGTGGCCGTAGCTGATCTCGGCCTTGCCGATCCGGTTCATCAGCGAGCCGGTGTCCTCCATGCCGAGCACGGTGGACCCGGAGAGCTGGCCGATGGCGCGCCGCAGCTCCTCCTCGGTGATGCCCTCCTCGATCACCCGGGCCAGCTCGGCCCGGCAGATCTTCAGCACCTCCTCGACCCGCTTGGGCTGGCAGCCGGCGTAGATGCCGAACAGGCCGCTGTCGGCGTACGAGGAGGAGTAGGAGTAGACCGAGTAGGCCAGGCCGCGCTTCTCCCGGACCTCCTGGAACAGCCGCGAGCTCATCCCGCCGCCGAGCGCCGCGTTGAGCACGCCCATCGCCCAGCGCCGCTCGTCGTGCCGGGGCACGCCGGGGACTCCGAGCACCAGGTGGGCCTGCTCGGTCGGGCGGTTGAGCATCTCCACCCGGCCGGCGGTGCGAACCGCCTTGACGCCGCGGCGGACCTCGGCGGGGTGGCCCTCGGAGCTGGCCAGGACGGGCGCGAAGGCCCGCTCGACCAGCCGGACCACCTTGGCGTGGTCGAGGTTGCCGGCGGCCGCGACCACCAGGTTCTCGGGCTTGTAGCGGCGGCGGTAGAAGCCGGCGATCTGGTCCCGGCTGAGGCCGGTGACGGTCTCCTGGGTGCCGAGGATCGGGCGGCCGAGCGGGCCGGTGCCGTAGATCACCTTGGCGAACAGGTCGTGCACCACGTCGCCCGGGTCGTCCTCGGCCATCGCCATCTCCTCGAGGATGACACCGCGCTCGGCCTCCACGTCCTCGGGGCGGATCAGCGAACCGGTGAGCATGTCGCAGACCACGTCGATGGCCAGCGGCAGGTCGGTGTCGAGGACCCGGGCGTAGTAGCAGGTGTTCTCCTTGGCGGTGAAGGCGTTCATCTCGCCGCCGACCGCGTCCAGCGCGGAGGAGATCTCCAGGGCGGAGCGCCGTTCGGTGCCCTTGAAGAGCAGGTGCTCCAGGTAGTGGGTGGCCCCGTTGAGGACCGGGGTCTCGTCCCGGGAGCCGACACCGACCCAGATGCCGAAGGTCGCCGACCGGACCGTGGGCAGGGTCTCGGTGACGACCCGCAGGCCGCCGGGGAGGACGGTGCGGCGCACCGTGCCGGCGCCGTCGACGCCCTTGAGCAGGGTCCGGGTGGTGCCGGGACGCTGCTTCGCTGCCGAGGCCTGAGCCACGGGTGGACCTCCGTAAGGAACTGGGGAGACAACAGGGTGCGGCCCGCGCGCCGTGTGGCGTGCGGGCCGCAGGGTGGAGCTAGCGCCGCGTCACTCGGACGCGGCCTCGCCGCCCTCTTCGCCCTCGATGACCGGGATCAGCGAGAGCTTGCCGCGGGGGTCGATCTCGGCGATCTCGACCTGGACCTTGGAGCCGACCGCGACGACGTCCTCGACGTTCTCCACACGCTTGCCACCGGCGAGCTTGCGGATCTGCGAGATGTGCAGCAGGCCGTCCTTGCCCGGCATGAGCGACACGAACGCGCCGAACGTCGTGGTCTTCACCACGGTGCCCAGGTAGCGCTCGCCGACCTCCGGCATGGTCGGGTTGGCGATCTGGTTGATCGTCGTACGGGCAGCCTCCGCCGAGGGACCGTCGACCGCACCGATGTAGATGGTGCCGTCGTCCTCGATGGTGATGTCCGCGCCGGTGTCCTCCTGGATCTGGTTGATCATCTTGCCCTTGGGGCCGATGACCTCACCGATCTTGTCCACCGGGATCTTGATGGTGATGATGCGCGGCGCGTTCGGCGACATCTCGTCGGGCGCGTCGATGGCCTCGTTCATCACATCGAGGATGTGCAGACGGGCGTCCTTGGCCTGCTTGAGCGCGGCGGCCAGGACGGAGGCCGGGATGCCGTTCAGCTTGGTGTCCAGCTGCAGGGCGGTGATGAAGTTGCGGGTACCGGCGACCTTGAAGTCCATGTCGCCGTACGCGTCCTCGGCGCCCAGGATGTCGGTCAGCGTGACGAAGTGCGTCTCACCGTCGATCTCCTGCGAGATCAGGCCCATGGCGATACCGGCGACGGCGGCCTTCAGCGGCACACCGGCGTTCAGCAGCGACATGGTGGAGGCGCAGACCGAGCCCATCGAGGTGGAGCCGTTGGAGCTCAGCGCCTCGGAGACCTGGCGGATCGCGTAGGGGAACTCCTCGCGGGTCGGCAGCACGGGCAGGATCGCCCGCTCGGCCAGCGCGCCGTGGCCGATCTCGCGGCGCTTGGGCGAGCCCACGCGACCGGTCTCGCCGACCGAGTACGGCGGGAAGTTGTAGTTGTGCATGTAGCGGCGACGGGTCTCCGGGGAGAGCGTGTCGAGCTGCTGCTCCATGCGGAGCATGTTGAGGGTGGTGACGCCCAGGATCTGGGTCTCGCCACGCTCGAACAGCGCCGAGCCGTGCACCCGCGGGATGGCCTCGACCTCAGCGGCCAGCGTACGGATGTCCGTCACGCCGCGGCCGTCGATGCGGACCTTGTCCTTGATGACGCGCTCGCGGACGATCTTCTTGGTCAGCGCGTTGTAGGCCGCGCCGATCTCCTTCTCGCGGCCCTCGAACTCCGGGAGCAGCTTCTCGGCGGCGATCGCCTTGATGCGGTCGATCTCGTTCTGCCGGTCCTGCTTGCCGGCGATGGTGAGCGCCTTGGCCAGCTCGGGCTTGACGGCGGCGGTCAGCGCGGCGAGGACGTCGTCCTGGTACTCCAGGAAGACCGGGAACTCGCCGGTCGGCTTGGCGGCCTGGGCGGCCAGCTGCGACTGGGCGGCGCAGAGCACCTTGATGAACGGCTTGGCGGCCTCGAGGCCGGCGGCCACGACCTCCTCGGTCGGCGCGTCGGCGCCGCCCTCGACCAGCTTGATGGTCCTGGTGGTGGCCTCGGCCTCGACCATCATGATCGCGACGTCGCCGTCCGGCAGCGCGCGGCCGGCCACGACCATGTCGAAGACCGCGTCCTCGAGCTCGGTGTGGGTCGGGAACGCCACCCACTGGCCCTTGATCAGCGCGACGCGGACGCCGCCGATCGGGCCGGAGAACGGCAGGCCGGCCAGCTGGGTGGACGCGGAGGCGGCGTTGATGGCCACCACGTCGTACAGGTGGTCGGGGTTGAGCGCCATGACGGTCACGACGACCTGGATCTCGTTGCGCAGGCCCTTGACGAAGGACGGGCGCAGCGGGCGGTCGATCAGGCGGCAGGTGAGGATCGCGTCCTCGGAGGGCCGGCCCTCGCGACGGAAGAACGAGCCGGGGATCCGGCCCGCGGCGTACATCCGCTCCTCGACGTCCACCGTGAGCGGGAAGAAGTCGAAGTGCTCCTTCGGCTGCTTGGAGGCGCTGGTGGCCGACAGCACCATGGTGTCGTCGTCCAGGTAGGCCACGGCGGAGCCGGCGGCCTGACGGGCCAGCCGGCCGGTCTCGAAGCGGATGGTACGGGTGCCGAAGCTGCCGTTGTCGATGACGGCCTCGGCGTAGAACACGTTCTCTTCCACCTGGAAGATCTCCTCTTTCGTACGTTTCCCGAGGAGCGCCCCTGCGCTTTGCCTACCGATGGCCCGGGCGATCTGGGCCGGTCTTCGATCGAAGCCTCCGGGCCGTCCGCTGCTGGGACTCCCGGGGGCCACTACCGAGGACCGGCGCCTCTGGCCTGCTGGTAGGTGGTCGCGTGTGGACGCTCCCCTGGTGCGGGCGGCTTCCGTTTGAAGCCAGCGGCCCGCTTGTGGTGCCGGTGCTGCTGCCCCGGTTCTTGCGGCGTCGTGTCGCCGTCCTGACCGGGCATGCCCCTCACCTTACAAATTCACACCCTATCGACCCGGTGATTGCCACGCTTGTGGAAATCCTCCGGTGTCTGCGGGGCGGATGTGCCGAAGGGCGGCTCCCCCGGGAAGGGGAGCCGCCCCACGGTGCGGTCTCAGCGAGCGCCGCCGGCGGCGCCGCGGCGGATGCCGAGGCGGTCGACCAGGGTACGGAAACGCTCGATGTCCTTCTTGGCCAGGTACTGCAGCAGGCGGCGACGCTGGCCGACCAGGATCAGCAGGCCACGACGCGAGTGGTGGTCGTGCTTGTGCAGCTTGAGGTGGCCGGTCAGGTCCGAGATGCGGCGGGAGAGCATGGCGACCTGGACCTCGGGGGAGCCCGTGTCGCCCTCCTTCTGACCGAACTCGGCGATGATCTGCTTCTTGACGGCGGCGTCGAGAGCCACTGCAACTCCTTCAAAGGTTTTCGCCGAGCGATCCTGGTAGGCGACACAGAATCTGACAGAGCCCGGACTGACCAAGAGTACCAGCGCCCGCCGGCGGCCCCTGCCAGGGGGCGGCCGGCGGGCGCCGGGGTGCGCGGTGCGCAGGTCAGCTGGTGGCGCCGCGGACCAGGGCGTAGATGTTCAGCACGGCCAGCGCGAGCGGCACGAGCGAGATCAGCATCAGGCCGTCGATCATGTCGAGGATACGGCCCCAGAACGGCGAGACGCCCTGCTTGGGGACGATCAGCGCGATCGCGGTGAGCACCGCGGCGCCGAACGCGATCGAGGCGGCCAGCCAGACGGTGCGCAGGTCGATCGCGGTCTCGCCGGCCCGCAGCAGGAACAGCGGGGTGTTCAGGGACAGGCCGAGGATCAGCAGGCCGAGGCCGGCCAGACCGGCCACGGTCAGGCTGAAGACCTGCGCGGTGTAGCGGAACAGCCGGGCCCGCAGCATGGTCGACACACCGAGGGCCAGCGCGAGCAGCTCGGCGAAGGCGCCGTCGCTGAAGCCGAGCACGGCGCAGGCGCCGACCACGGTCGCGGCGCTGCCGGCCACCAGGCCGACCAGCACCTCGTGGCCGCGGCGGGCCTGGTGGGCGATCCGCTCGTACTGGACGGTCTCGGCGTGGTCGGTCTCCTCCGCGAAGGAGGTGCCGCGGGTGCGGGTCTGGCCGGGGGCGCTGAAGCCGACCGGGAGCCGGGCGAAGCGGGCCGAGAGGGCCGGCAGGAAGCCGACCGCGGCGACCGCTGCGACGCCGGTGACGGCGGCGATGTGGGTGGGCGAGGTGCCGGGCAGCAGCACCGCGGCGAAGGTGGCCAGGGTGCCGGCGGCCGCGAGGAAGGCGGCGGCGACGAAGACCGAGTCCTTCTCCGGCAGCAGGCCGACCAGCAGCACCGCGACGATCAGCACGGCCACGCAGCCGACCAGGAACTGCAGCCGGCCGGGGCCGTCGCCGCGGTGCGCGACGGCGATGATGCCGGAGCCGGCGATCAGGGTGTGCGGCAGCGCGCCGAGGCCGAGCGCGAGCGCGGCGTCGTGGTCGTCGTAGACCCGGGCCCGGACACCGGCGTACGCGACCAGCACCACGGCGGTGACGCCGGAGAGGATGCCGGGCAGGCCGTACATGTCGTGGCTGACGTCGGAGTACCAGAGGGCGAAGCCCAGCAGGGTGAGCAGCACGGTGCCGCCGATCAGGCCGAAGGCCCGCATCAGGTCGGCGCTCCAGAACCGGCGGTCGGCCTCGACGGCCTTGGCGATGGCGTCGGCCACGTCGTCGTAGACGGCCGGCGGCAGCGACTCGGCGAACGGGCGCAGGCTCAGCAGATCGCCGTCGCGCACCTGCTGGGCGGCCAGCGGCAGACCGCTGTCGAGGACCGAGCCGTCGCGGCGCACCAGGTGGAAGCCCGTGGGCGCCCCGTCCACCTGGGTCTGACCGGAGAGCCGCAGCACCTCGGGGTAGATGTCCGCGAGCGGCACATCCTCCGGCAGGGCGACATCGATCCTGCTGTCCGGCGCCACGACTGTGACCCGGCAGAATCCGGTCGTGGCGTTTCCGCTCACCGGACCTCCCCCTCGTTGACTGTGTCGGTAAGTCAGCTAGGCGCCGCTGACCCGGCCGGTCCGGAACTGACACGATCCGGCCAAGAGTTGGCGCGGCGTTACCCTACCGCCAGCCTGCGGCACCTCGCTCGCCACCCCCTCGCCGTGCCGGCAGTTGACAGCGCGGCAGATGGCGGGCCCGGCGCGCGGCGGCGCTCGGTGCGCCCCCGTGGCCGAACGATCCGGGCGGAGCAGTAGGATCGGCCCCTGCGCGAGGCGTACGGGGGCGGTCGAACGCAGTAACCCCCTTGTAGCGCCTGCGGTCGGCGGAGCGGGGGCGGCGTCATCACACGGGGCGCCCTCACCCGTACGTATCCAGTTGCGTGAGGGCTGATGCCGTGGTGAGCGAGCAGTACGAGGCGGTCGCATGAGCGTGGTAACCGTCAAGCGTCCGGCGAGGGCGTATCCGCCCCCGGTACCGGACGAGCCGGTGGAGCTGGTGGCTCCGCCGGAGCTTCCCCGCGGCGGTGGCGAGGACTGGATGATGTCCTTGCTGCCGCTGCTCGGCATGGGCGGATCGGCGGCCTTCTTCTTCTCGCCGGGCGCCCAGGGGCCGATGAAGATGATGGGCGTCCTGATGGTCGCCTCCACCGCCGGCATGGCGGTGGCGCAGATCGTCAAGGCCCGCAAGGGCGGTAGCGCGGGCACCGCGGACGAGCGGCGCGACTACCTGAAGTACCTGCAGCAGATGCGCCGTCAGGTCCGCCGCACCGCGGAGCACCAGCGCGGCTCGCTGCTGTTCACGCACCCCGAGCCCGACCAGCTCTGGTCGATCGTGGCCGAGGGCCGCCGGCTGTGGGAGCGAAGGCCCGGTGACGCGGACTTCGCGCAGATCAGGCTCGGGCGCGGGCCGCAGCAGCTGTCTACCCCGATCCGGGCGCCGCAGACCGCGCCGATGGACGAGCTGGAGCCGCTCGCGGCCGAGGCGATGGGCACCTTCATCAAGGCCCACGGCACGCTGCAGGACCTGCCGCTGTCGGTCTCGCTGCGCGCCTTCTACCACATCATGGTCTCCGGCGACCCGGACGCCGTGTACGGCAACGTCCGGGCGATGGTGGCCCAGTTGACCACCCTGCACTCGCCCGAGGACCTGATCGTGGCGGTCGCCGCCGCGCCGGGCGCGGTGGACGAGTGGGAGTGGGCGAAGTGGCTGCCGCACACCCAGCACCGCAAGGAGAACGACGGTGCCGGTTCGCGCCGTCTGATCGCCACCGGGCTGGGCGAGCTGGAGGAGCTGCTGGCCGACGAGTTGGCCGGCCGCAAGGGCTTCTCCCGGGACACCGTGCCCTCGCCCGACCAGCCGCACATCGTGGTCATCATGGACGGCGCCGCGGTGCCGCAGGACTCGCTGCTCGGCGGTGTCGAGGGTGTCCAGGGCGTCACCGTGCTGGAGGTCGTCCCCGGCGACCTGGACGAGCCCGGCGGCCACCTGATGATCACCGTCGGCAAGGACGAGCTGCTGCTGGAGGCCGCCTCCGGCGCCTCCTACTCCGGCCGGCCGGACGTGCTGTCGATCTGGCAGTCCGAGGCGCTGGCCCGCCAGCTGGCCCCGTTCCGGGTGTCGGCCGGCGGTGACGACGGCGACCCGTCGCTGGTCAGCATGGACTTCACCGAGATGATGAACACCGGTGACCCGGGCTCCTTCGACCCGGCCCGGCACTGGCGGCCGCGGCCGATGCGCGAGAAGCTCCGGGTGCCGCTGGGCGTGGGCACCAACGGCGAGTACGTCTGGCTGGACATCAAGGAAGCCTCGCTGGAGGGCATGGGCCCGCACGGCATGTGCGTCGGCGCCACCGGTTCCGGCAAGTCCGAGGTGCTGCGCACCCTGGTGCTGGCGCTCGCGGTGACGCACTCCTCGGAGATCCTCAACTTCGTCCTGGCCGACTTCAAGGGTGGCGCCACCTTCGCCGGTATGTCGGAGATGCCGCACACCGCCGCGGTGATCACCAACCTGGAGGGCGAGGCCACCCTCATCGACCGCATGCGCGATGCGATCGAGGGCGAGATGAACCGCCGCCAGGAGCTGCTGCGGGCGGCGGGCAACTACGCCAACATCAACGAGTACGAGCGAGCGCGGGCCGCCGGCGCGGCGCTCGACCCGCTGCCCTCGCTGGTGATGATCATCGATGAGTTCTCCGAACTCCTCACCGCCAAGCCCGACTTCATCGATCTGTTCATCCAGATCGGCCGGATCGGTCGTTCGCTGGGTATGCACATGCTGCTCGCCTCGCAGCGCCTGGAGGAGGGCAAGCTGCGCGGCCTGGACACCTTCCTGTCCTACCGCCTGGGCCTGCGCACCTTCTCCGCCGCGGAGTCGCGGGCCGCGATCGGCGTGCCGGACGCCTACCACCTGCCGCCGGTGCCCGGTGTCGGCTACCTCAAGTTCGGCTCCGACGTGATGGAGCGGTTCCGGGCCGCGTACGTGTCCGGCCCGTACCGGCCGCCGGGCCAGCAGCGCAGCGTCGGCGGCTCGACCGTCACCGCGCAGCCGGTGCTGTTCACCGCTTCCGAGGTGCCGATCGTCGAGCCGGTGGTCGAGGAGGTGATCGACGAGGTCGAGGAGATCGACGACTCGCTGCTCGACACCATGCTCGACGTGTTCGTGGCGCGGATGCTCAGCCAGGGCCCGCCGGCCCACCAGGTGTGGCTGCCGCCGCTGGAGGAGGCGCCCAGCGTCGACCAGCTGGTGCCGCCGCTCCAGGCCACCGCGGACCGCGGTCTCACCTCGCCGGAGTACGGCGCGCTCGGGCGGCTGGTGGTGCCGGTCGGCATCGTCGACAAGCCCCGCGACCAGCGCCGCGACGTGCTGTACCAGGACTACTCGGGGGCGGCCGGTCACGGTCTGATCGTCGGCGGTCCGATGTCCGGCAAGTCGACGCTGATCCGCACCATGGTGGCGGGCTTCGCGGTCACCCACACCCCGGTCGAGACGCAGTTCTACCTGCTCGACTTCGGTGGTGGCGGCTTCGGCTCGCTGTCCGACCTGCCGCACGTCGGCGGGGTGGCGGGGCGTCTGGACGTCGAGAAGGTCCGCCGCATGGTCAGCGAGGTGCACGGGGTGCTGAACCGCCGGGAGGAGCTCTTCCGGGCCACCGGCATCGACACCATCGCCACCTACCGGACCAGGCGGGCCGCCGGCCAGCTGCCGGACGAGCAGTTCGGCGACGTCTTCCTGATGATCGACGGCTGGCTGACCTTCAAGCAGGAGTTCGAGGTCCTGGAGCCGGTCATCTCCGACATCGCCCAGCGCGGTCTCGGCTACGGCGTCCACGTGATCGTCACGGCGGCCCGCTACGCCGAGGTCCGCCCGGCGCTGAAGGACCTGCTGCAGAACCGCACCGAGCTGCGGCTCGGCGACTCGATGGAGTCGGAGATCGACCGCAAGGTCGCGCAGAACGTCCCGGCCGGGGCGCCCGGCCGCGGTCTGACCGCCGCCAAGCTGCACTTCCTGAGCGGCCTGCCGCGACTGGACGGCTCCAGTGCGGTGGAGGACCTGGCGGACGGCACCGCCGACCTGGTCGCCCAGGTCAACGCCGCCTGGGCGGGCCCGCGCGCGCCGCAGGTCCGGATGCTGCCGCAGGTGCTGGACGGCAACGCGCTGCCCAAGGGCTTCGAGCACCCCGAGCTGGGTGTGGCCTTCGCGGTGGACGAGGTCGAGCTGGCACCGGTCTTCGTCAACTTCGAGTCCGACCCGCTGTTCATCGTCTTCGGTGAGAGCGAGTCGGGTAAGTCGGCGGTGCTCCGGATGCTGATCAAGCAGATCACCGAGCGGTACACCCCGGACCAGGCCGGCATCGTGATCGGCGACTTCCGCCGCTCGCTGCTCGGTGTGGTGCCGCCGGAGTACCTGGTGGAGTACGCGGCGGCCGCGCCCGCCATGACCTCCATCGTGGAGATGCTGCGCGGGGCCTGCTCCCGCCGGCTGCCCGGGCCGGACGTCACGCCCGAGCAGCTGCGCAACCGCAGCTGGTACAGCGGCAAGGACATGTTCGTGATCGTGGACGACTACGAGCTGGTCGCCACCGCCTCGGGCAACCCGCTGGCCCCGTTGGCCGAGTTCCTGCCGTTCGCCCGTGACATCGGCCTGCGCATGATCATCGCGCGCAGCGCCGGTGGCGCCGGCCGCGCCCTGTTCGAGCCGGTCATGCAGCGGATGCGCGAGCTGGGCGGCCAGGGCGTGCTGCTCTCCGGCGACAAGGGCGAGGGTGCGCTGCTCGGCACGGCCAAGCCGCAGCCGCTGCCGCCGGGCCGGGGCGTCTTCGTCTCGCGCCGGATCACGGCCGGTCAGACCGTCCAGACGGGCTGGCTACCGGCACCGTGACGGCACACCGCCCGCGGTGAGCGAGCCGGAGGGCCGGATCCCGGAAGGGGTCCGGCCCTCCGGCGTTTCCGCTCCGTGGAATGTGCCAGAACGTTACCTAACTTTTTGCCGGGCCCGGCTGCGGTTCCCGTACCCCCGCGGGGCATCGCGGCAGCGCCGCGGGCCGGTTGGGGCACAGGTTGAACCACCCCGGAGAAGCCTTGGATTCGACGGGGTTTTTTGCGATCCACCTTTGATTCATGTGCCGTTCATCGAAGTTAACAAGTCGGACAAAGAAGAAGATTGCCGCACGTGACCATGGGATCCGATCCGGACAGCCGATCGGGCAACGGATTCCGAAGGAGATCGGCGTTGACGCGCCCGATCCCGTCAGGTTCCATGACGCTTCGGGAGCGACCAGGAAAAGACACCGGCCACGCCGTTCGGAGGCGATACCGCTCCCGCCCCCCATCAGCGCCCCAGTCGATCGGACCCCGCATGACCGACACGCTTCCCCCGCAGGTCGTCGCCGCCCCCGAGGCCGGCCCGACCACGGCGGGGACGCCGAAGAAGCTCACCCGTTCGATCGGCGTCGTGGGCGGCACCCTGCTGACGCTCTCCTGCGTCACCCCGGCCTCCTCGCTGTTCGTCCTGGTCCCCGGACTGTTCCAGACCCTCGGCACGGCGACCGCGATGTCGATCGCGATCGGCTCGGTGCTCTGTATCGCGGTGGCGTTCTGTTACTCCGAGCTCGGCACCCTGATCCCCAGCGCCGGCGGCGAGTACGCCATGGTCGGCACCCTGGCGGGCCGCTTCTCCGGCTGGCTGGTGTTCATCCAGTCCCTGATCGTGGTGATGATCGTGCCCTCGGTGATCGCCATCGGCACGGCCGACTACCTCGCACCGATCATGAACGTCGACGCCAAGTGGGCCGGCGCCGCGGTGATGCTGGCCGCCACCGTGGCCGGTCTGCTGGACCTGCGGGCCAACGCCTGGATCACCGGGGTCTTCCTGGTGCTGGAGGTCATCGCGGCCGGTGTGGTGTCGGTGCTGGGCTTCTCGCACAGCGAGCGCGGGGTCGGCTCGATGCTGCACGGCGCGCTGGGCGACGGCGCCGGCGCCACCAGCGCGGTCGGCTTCGGGGCGATCCTCGCGGCGATGGGCACGGCGCTCTTCGTCACCCAGGGCTTCTCCACCGCGATCTACCTCTCCGAGGAGCTGGAGAACCCCCGCCGCAACGTCGCCCGCACCGTGCTGTGGACCCTGGCCCTGTCGGTCGTGGTCATCCTCGTCCCGGTCGCCGCGATCACCATGGGTGCCCCCGATCTGGACGCGCTGACCAACGGCGACGTCTCCGCGCTGGTGGCCGGCTGGAGCAACTCCGCGGTCGGCACCTTCATCAGCCTCTGCATCGCGCTGGCCATCATCAACGCCGGCATCGTCATGGTGATCCAGAACTCCCGGGTGCTGTTCGCCTCCGGCCGCGACAAGGCCTGGCCCGAGCCGGTCAACAAGGCCTTCGGCGCGCTCAACCGGCACGGCGCCCCGTGGGTCTCCACCCTGGCCGTCGGCATCCCCGGCGCGGTGCTCTGCTTCGTCCCGAACGGGCTGCTCACCAACATCACCGGGGTCGCCGTCGCCGCGCTCTACCTGCTGGTCGCCGTCGCCGCGCTGTTCTCCCGCAAGGGCCGGCACAAGACCGCCCCGGCCTGGCGCCAGCCGCTCTGGCCGGTGCTGCCCGTGCTGCTGATCGTGGTGCTCGGCTACGTGCTCACCCAGCTCGACGTCACCGCCCTGCTGTGGACCGGCGGGATCACCGTCGCGGCCAGCCTGTACTGGCTCTGCTACCTGCGGCCCCGGCAGGACGACCGCTGGGTGATCACCATCCCGGAGGACGGCGAGGCCTGAGGCCTCCCCGCGAACGGCCGGTGGCCCCGAACCCGCACAGGGTTCGGGGCCACCGGCCTTGACGCGCTCAGACCTGCTGCTGGCCGCGCCGGCGGCGGAAGTCCCGCAGCACCACCGAGCCGCCCGCCAGCCCGGCGACCGCCAGGGCTCCGGCGGCCAGCACGAAGGTGCCGGTGCGCCGGTCGCGGTCGGCCTGGGTCTCCGCCAGGCCGAGCGGCTGCGCCACGATCGGGGCGGAGTCCAGCTTGACCTTGGCGTCCTCGTGCGGCACCGGGTCCTGGTCCGGTCCGCCCTGGACCGCCTTCACCGGGTCGACCACGCCCCAGCCGATGAACTTGTTCCAGCCCCGTTCATTGCGCTGCGCGCTCTGCTCGATCCGGGCCCGGACCTGGGCCGCCGTCCACGTGGGGTACATCCCCTTGAGGATCGCGGCCACGCCCGCCACGTACGGGGTGGAGAAGCTGGTGCCGTTGTCCACGCAGTGGCCGCCGGCCGGGACGGTGGACAGCATGTCCACCCCGGGTGCGACCACGTCCAGGAACTTGCCGTACTGGGAGAACGGGGCCCGCTCGTTGTTGCGGTCCGAGGCGCCGACCGCCAGCACGGTGTCGAAGGCCGCGGGGAAGGTGTCGCCCTCGTGCCCGTCGTTGCCGGAGGAGGCGACGACCACGATCTGCTTGTCCTCGGCCCGCTTGAGCGCCGCCTTCAGCTCGTCCTTGAAGGCGAAGTTGCCCTCCTCGCCGGTGGCCCGGACGTCCTGCGAGATGTTGATGACCTTGACGCCCTTGCCGACCGCGATGTCGATCGCGGTGATCAGCGAGCTGACGTCGCCGTTGCCGTCGCTGTCGTTCTGCCGGATGCTCAGGATCGAGGCGTCCTTGGCCAGGCCGACGAAGCCGGTGCCGCCCATCGGCTTGGCGGCGATGATGCCGGCGACCTTCGTCCCGTGCCCGACCTTGTCGGTGAAGCCGTTGCCGCCGTCCGAGGCGCCGGTCTGGCGATCCTTGAGCAGCGAGCTCCCGTCGACCACCTTGTCCCTGAGCTGCGGGTTGGAGTTGTCCACACCGGTGTCGATCACCGCGACGGCGACATCGCTACCGGTGCCGGCCTGCCACAACTCGTCCAGCAGCACCCGCTGCAGGGCCCACGGGGTGCTCGCCACCACCGGTGACGGGAAGGTGCACTCACCCGCGGCGGCTATCGAGATCGGCGCCCGCTCCCCGCCCCCCGGGCTGTCCGCCCGGGGCGGCGCCGCGTACGCCGGCCCGGCGGCCAGCGCGCCGACCGCACCCAGCACCACGCACACCGAGGCCGCCCTGCGGTACGTACCCAACGACACCTGTCTACCCCTCTGTTCCACACGATGCCGTGCGCGCCGGTGCGACGCGCGAAGGGCGGGCGCCCTGCCGGACGCCCGCCCCACTGTCAAGCAATGTGCCGCCCCCGGCCCCCGGCCTGGGAGCCGCTCATCAGCCCCAGACCGCGGCGTTCTTCTGCTCGGTGGCCTGGTAGCTCTGCGCCGCGTTGTCCAGCGCCGTGGCGATCTGGCCGAGCACCTGCTGCAGGTCGGCGGCCTTGGCGTCCCACTGCGCCTGCCGGGCCTGGTAGCCCTCCTGGGCCGAGCCCTCCCAGCTGGACGCGATGCGCTGCACACCCGACTTCAGGTCGTCGAGCTGCGACTGGATGCGCGCAGCGGTCTGCCGCACCTCGGAGCTCGCGTTCTGGATGGTCGAGAAATTGACGAGAATGCCGCCGTTGTTCCCGGACATTGTCTCTCCTTGTCGATGAGACCGTCAGCGCCCTGCGCGGGCCCCGCGGTCATGGCTTGGGATGCGGTGCGCCCGGGAGGGCTCAGCCACCGATACCGGACAGCGAGGACTGCTGGTCCTGCTCGGTCGCGGCGTAGAGCTTCGTGGTGGCCTCGATCGCCTGCTTGATCTCGTCGAGCACCTTGTTCAGTGCGTTCGCGTCCTCGTTGAACCGCGACTGCATCTGCTGGTAGGCGGCAGCGGCCGCACCCTGCCAGCCCGACGCGATCTGGTCCACGAGCGAGTTCAGCTTCCCGATCTCACCCTGCACCTGCGCGTTCACCTCGCCAATGCGGTTGGCGAACGCGTTCATCTCCTCAGCGGTCGTCCTGAACTGACCAGCCATGATCCACCGTCCCCCATGAGACAGACTTCATCCGGGATAGTCCTGGCACGGTCTACCCTTCGGACACCACGGTGTGATGTCCCAGAGAACTTTAGCCGTCCGGCGCAAGACCCCCAACACCGGGTGGCGGGTAGTTACCAGACCATGACACTGCGCCGGGACGCGGAATGACGAACTGTCACGCGTTCTGCGGCTGGGTGGCCGCGAAGGTGTTCAGCACGCCGCCGCCCGGTACCAGCTTCGACCAGGCGACCGGCACCAGGGTGGGGGCCACGTCCTTGTAGCCGAGCCTCGCCTGCGCCTCGTTGCCCTCGGTCTTCTCCCCGGGCGGGGCCGCGGCCGCCGAGGCGGAGGGGTTCGCGGCGGAGCCGGTGGGGCCGTCGTTGTTGTTCGGCAGGGAGTAGCGCAGACCGGTCTCGGTGATCAGGAAGTCGCTGCCCGAACTGTCCTGGCCGACGTTGTCGACGGCGCGGTAGAGCAGCCCGTGGCCGGGCGTCACGTGCGCGCTGAGCGAACCGGCCGCGACCGTGGCCGGGTACTCGGTGCCGGCCCAGACCGAGCGCTTGACGGTGTTCTTCTCGATCCCCTCGAAGGTGCTGCAGATGACCGAGCGGGAGCCGCTGCCGGTACCGGAGTTGGCCGCCTTCTCGATCTTGCTGGTGGGCATGTCCGGCGTCGCCGCCATCCGCGCGGTGTCCATCTTGGGCGTCAGCGCGGCATGGTCGGCCGGGGTGAGCTGGAACGGTGCCGGCGCCTTCTGGTCGTACGCCGCCGCCAGGCCGGGCCAGTTGAGGAGCAGCTCGGCCTGGAACGGCGTCACCGTGTACAGCTGGTCGACGCCGACCACGAAGAAGCGGTCCTGGAACTGCAGCACCCGGCCGACCCTGCGCTCGGCCGGGGCGGAGATCGGCACCGAGGACTTGGTCACCGTGCCGGCGACGTAGCCGGGGATCGCCGGGAAGGTCACCGCCTTGCCGTTCTCCAGCGTGGCCAGCCACTCCGCGGTCACCTGCTGCGGCTTGGCGTTGCCGCCGAACAGGGCCGCCTCCATCGCCGTCTGGTCGCTGTCCGAGGCGCCGGCCCGGCCGACCGCGTGGCGGACACCGTTGGCGTCCACCAGGTACTTGCTGCCCGGCTGGCCGGGCTCCTGGACGAACAGCGCCTCGCCGTCGGCGAGCTTCTCGCCCGGCTTGGCCAGCCGGTCGGACTCCTGGCCGGCGGCCACGAACACCGACTGGCCGATCGCCACCTGGGCGTCCTCGGCGTTGCCCGGGCGGTCGCAGACCGACCACCGCTTGGCCTTGCCGGCGTCGTCCGCCTTCGGCAGCCGGTCCGGCGCGTACGGGATGCCGATGGTGGCGCCGCGGTTCTTGTACTTGTCCAGCACGCTGTCGGCGACCGGCATCACGGTCGCGCCGGCGGGCAGCACCAGCCGGGCCGAGGACATGTTGAGCACCTGGTGCAGCACCATGTCACCGCTCTTGGGGTCCTTCAGCACCACGTACCGGGTGGTGGACTCCTTGGCCTGGATGATGTATTTGCCGCTGTCCCAGTTCACCGGCGCGGCCGGCTTGATCACTCCCCACATGCCGAAACCGGCCACCGCCACCGCGGCCACCACGAAGCTCGGCAGCACCGCCCGCACCGGCCGGGGCGCGTCCTCGTCGTTGCCGCCGCCGCTGGGCTGCAGGAATGCACCCACCATCCGCTTGCGTGCGAAGGTGTAGGCGTTCAGCTCGTCCCGGCGTGATGCCATGCTTGTCGTCTCCCCTGTATGACCGACATCTGTGCGTTCGTCAGCACTCGTCCGCAGTGCGCGAGTCTGCCACCCGGCGGGCGAGTGCCCCGGCCAACCCTCTACGATGCGGCAGCAGACGGTGAGTACGGTACGGGTACGGTTCGCCGACCGGCCAACCGGGCCGTGATATCTGATCAGAGAGGGCCACTCGGGGGATGCCAAGCCAGTCCGCTCCTGCGCGACGCAGCACATCGCACGGCCGAACGTCGGGCAACCACGACCGGGGCCGGACCGCGCCGACCGGCGCGGTCACGCCGAAGGTCCACCCGCGGCCGGGGCTGCTGACCAGCCGCCTCCGGCTGCAGCAGCTGGTGCTGTTGGAGGTCGCCGCGGCCCTGGTCGCGGTCGGTTGGACGATCAGCCCGATGATGGCCGGCGCCTTCGCGGTGCCCGCCGTCCTGCTCGTCGTCGTGGCCCTGCTGCCGCTCGCGGGCCGGACCGCCAGCGAGGGGATCCGGGTCCGGCTCGCCCTCAAGTCGCGCCGCCGCGAGGCGCAGTACAACGTGCCGCCGCCGGGCACCGACCCGGCCCTGGCCCCCGCGCTCGAACTGGAGCCGGCGCTGCGGACCTACACCCACGCGACCGAGACCGACCTCGGGGACGGCCGTCCGATGCGCCGGGAGACCGGCATGGTCGGCGACGGCACCTTCCTGACCTCGGTCCTGCTGGTCCAGGCCAAGGACCAGCCGCTGCGTCCGCACCGGACGGCCCTGCCGCTGCCGCTGGACGTGATCTGCTCGGCCCTCCAGGTGGACGACATCAACCTGGAGTCCGTGCAGCTGGTCCAGCACACCCAGCCCGCCCCGGCCCCGCACCTGCCGGACCAGTCGCTGGCCTTCCGCGCCTACCACCAGCTGCCGGACGGTCTCACCACCCCCGGCCTGCGGCTCACCTGGGTCGCGCTGAAGCTGGACCCGGAGCGGGCGGCCGACGCCGTGCTGGCCCGCGGCGGCGGCGAGGAGGGCGCCCGCAAGGCGCTGCAGCGGGTCACCGACCAGCTGGCCGGCCGGCTCAACAGCGCCGGGTTCACCGCCACCGTGCTCGACGAGCGCGAGCTGATCGCGGCCCTGGCCATCTCGATCTGCGCCAACCCGATGGCCGTGGCGGGCCGGCAGGGCACCGGCGGCGGCGGGCTCGGCGCCCGCCGGACCCAGGAGAGCGGCAAGTTCTGGCGGATCGACGACCGCTGGCACAGCACGTACTGGATCTCCAAGTGGCCGCAGCTCAGCCGCCCCGGTGGCGCTCCCGGCCGGATCTCCGCCCCCGACCTGGTCAACCTGGTCACCGGCTCGCCCGCGCTGGCCAGCACCTTCAGCCTGACCGCCGGCCGGGGCCTGGGCGGCTCGGTCGCGATCAGCGGCCACGTCCGGGTCACCGGGCGCAGCGAGAGCGAGGTCGCCCAGGTCGGCCGCCTGGTGGAGTCCAGTGCGCAGAGCGCCGGCGTCGGCCTGACCCGCCTCGACCTGGAGCAGGCACCCGGCCTGCTCGCCACGCTGCCCCTGGGAGGGACTTCCTGATGGCCTATCAGAGCTACCCCGTCCAGGCCCAGCCCCAGCCCGGCGCCGACCAGCCCCTCCCGCCCAGGATCCGCCCCGGCTTCGGCCTGCGCGGCCCCAGCCGGGAGAAGCACGTGCTCACCACCGAGGACCTGGGCGCGCTGGCCTTCCCGGTCGGCGACGACGGTGTGCTGATCGGTGTCGACCCGCAGCAGCAGCCCGCCGTGATCGGGCTGTTCCGCCCGTCCTCGTACGAGGTGGTGCTGGTCGGCGGCATGTGGACGGCACAGATCATCGCGCTGCGGGCGGCCGCCACCGGCGCCCGGGTCGCGGTGGAGACCGGTCGCCCGCAGGCCTGGGCGCCGATGGCGCAGGCGGCCGGTGGCGGCCAGCCCTGCGTCACGGTGCACCAGGTCGGCCGGCTCGGCGCCCAGGGCGCCTCGGTGGCCTCGCCGGTCCTGGTGGTCCGCGACCTCGGCGCCCGCCCGGCGCGCAGCCGGCTGTCCGCCACGCCGTGGCAGACCACCCTCACGCTGCTGCCGTACCTGGGGCCCAACGCCTCCCGGGTGCTCAACGCGGCGGACCTGGTCGGTCTGCAGCGGATCTCCCCGCAGGAGTCCGACCTGGTCGGCCGGCTGCTCTCGCTCGGCAGCGCGGAGGTCTCGGCGCTGCCCACGCTCGGGGACAACATCACCCTGTGGGCGACCCGGATGCGCCGTCAGTACGTGATGACCAATCCCGGCGAGGCCGAGGCCCAGGTGCTCGGCGCCCCGCGCCGGATGGACTGACCTCGCGCCCCGTACGCCAGCCCGGCCCGTGCCGGCCCGCCCCCGGCAGGGCGGGCCGGCACGGGTGCTTGGCCCGCACGCGGGGTAGGCGGGGCGCCGGACGGCGTTCACTCCTCGGGCGGTCGGTGCGGTCCGTCCCGGCCGGTCCACCACGGGGTGAGATGGATACCGCCTTCTGATGACCACGGATCACGTCCTAGTCTTGTTGCCGACGGTACCGCGCACAGCGGCGGCGAAAACGAGGGAGCCAAAGTGAGCAGCGATCGGGACGGCGTCTACGTCGGCGACAACGCGGCGGAGGACGACGACGACTGGTCCGATGCCCCTGACTACACGCCACCGTCCTGGTACACGCAGAGTTCGGACGGCGCACCGGCGGCCCCCGCGCCCGCCCCCGTCACGGCGGCCCCGGCGCCGGCCCCGCAGGCCGCCGCCCCGCCGGTCGCGGTGCCACCGCAGCAGGCCGCCGCCGCGCCGGCCCCCGCCGCCCCGGCCCCGGTCGCCGCCGCCCCCGTCGCGCCTGCTCCTGCCGCTCCCGCGCCCGCCCCGGCTCCCGTCACGCCGGCCCCCCTCGCCGAGCCCGCCCCCGTCGCCGCAGCTCCCGTCGCACCGGCTCCTGCCCCGGTGGCGGCCGCGGCGGAGCAGCCGCCGGTCGAGGCGGCGGTGCAGCCGGCCGCCGCCGAGGCGGCCGCGGTGCCGGTCCAGGCCGCGGCCGAAGCGCCGGCCCCGGCGCCCGCTCCCGTACCGGCCCCCGCCGAGCAGCAACAGCAGCAGCTGCCGCCGCAGGCCTGGCCGAACCCCGAGCAGGCCGCGCACCCGGGCCCGCCGCAGGCGTACCAGCAGCAGCTTCCGCCGCAGGCCCCGCCGGTCCAGCAGGCGCCGCCCGCTCCGCCGTACCCGCAGCAGGCCCAGCCGCAGCAGGCCCAGCCGTGGGCGCCGCAGCAGCAGCCCCAGCACCAGCAGCCGCCGCACCAGCAGCCGATGCCGCCGGTCGCCGACCCACGCCAGGGCGGCTGGCCGCAGCCCACGCAGTACCAGCAGCCCCCGGCGTACCCGCAGCAGCAGGGCATGCCGCAGGCGCCGGCCGCGTTCCAGGGCGGCGCCCAGCAGCCGACCGCGCACGGCGCGGCGCTCGGTTACACCGCGGCCGTCGAGCTCTCCTCGGACCGGCTGCTGCGCGGCCAGCCGAAGCCGCAGCGCCAGCAGCCGCGGTTCCAGTTCGGCGGCAAGGCGGCGCAGGCCGACCGGGCACGCAAGCTGGAGCTGATCCGGACCCCGGTGATGACCTGCTACCGGATCGCCGTGATCAGCCTCAAGGGCGGTGTCGGCAAGACCACCACCACCACCTCGCTCGGGGCCACCCTGGCCAGCGAGCGACAGGACAAGGTGGTCGCCATCGACGCCAACCCGGACGCCGGCACGCTCGGCCGCCGGATCAAGCGTCAGACCGGCGCCACCATCCGCGACCTGGTGACGGCCATCCCGCACCTGCGCAGCTACATGGACGTCCGGCAGTTCACCTCGCAGGACCTCAACTCGGGCCTGGAGATCGTCGCCAACGACGTGGACCCGGCGGTCTCCACCACCTTCGACGACTCGGACTACCGCCAGGTCATCGAGGTGCTCGGCCAGCACTACCCGATCATCCTGACCGACTCCGGCACCGGGCTGCTCTACAGCGCGATGCGCGGGGTGCTCGACCTGGCCGACCAGCTGATCGTGGTCGCCACGCCGAGCGTGGACGGTGCCAGCAGCGCGTCCACCACGCTGGACTGGCTGTCCGCGCACGGCTACGCGGACCTGGTGCAGCGCAGCATCACCGTGGTCTCCGGGGTCCGCGAGACCAGCAAGATGATCAAGATCGAGGACATCGTCGCGCACTTCCAGACCCGCTGCCGCGGCGTCGTGGTGGTGCCCTTCGACGAGAGCCTGGCGGCCGGCGCCGAGGTCAACCTGCAGATGATGCGGCCCAAGGTCCGGGACGCCTACTTCGAGCTGGCCACCCTGGTCGGCGAGGACATCGCGCGCGCCCAGCAGGGCGGCGGCTGGCAGGCCCAGGGCTACCCCCAGCAGGGCTACCCGCAGCAGCAGCCCCCGCCCGGGTACCCGCAGCAGCAGCCGTACCCCCAGCAGGGCGGCTACCAGGGCGCCCCCGCGCCGGGCGCGCCCTGGGCCCCGCAGCCCGGCCAGGCCCCGCCGCCCGGCTACGGGCAGGGGCAGCCGGGGCAGCAGCCCTACCCCCAGCAGGGCGCCCAGCAGCCCCCGCAGGAGTGGCTGCAGCAGGGCCGGCCCGGGCAGCAGCCCGGATACGGCTACCCGCCGCCGCAGGACCAGGGCCAGCAGCCGCCCCCGCCCGGGTACGGCTACCCCCAGCAGCAGTGAGCAGCCGCTGACACGCCTCGGCCCGTCGGACGATCCGTCCGACGGGCCGAGGCGTTCTTTGGCGACGGGCCGTCAGGGCGCCTCGGTCAGCTCGCGGGCCCGCTTCACGTCGTCGGCCATCCGGTCCAGCAGCGCGTCGATGGACTCGAACTTCTCCATCCCGCGCAGGTAGGTCAGGAACTCCACCGCGACGTGCAGGCCGTAGAGGTCCAGGCCGACCCGGTCGATGGCGTACGCCTCGACGGTGCGCGCGGTGCCGTCGAAGGTCGGGTTGGTGCCGACCGAGATCGCGGCCGGCATCCGCTCGCCGGCGGCGGTCAGCCAGCCCGCGTACACCCCGTCCGCCGGGACGGCACTGTGCGGAACGGTGTCGACGTTGGCGGTCGGGTAGCCCAACTCGCGGCCGCGCTGCGCCCCGCGCACCACGATGCCCTCCACCCGGTGCGGCCGGCCGAGCACCTCGGCGGCTCCGACCAGGTCGCCCTCGGCCACCAGCCGGCGGGTCAGGGTGGAGGAGAACGGCTCGCCGCCCCCGGCCGCGCCGCGCACCTGCAGGTCGACCACCTCGACCTCGAAGTCGTCGGCCCGGCCGAGCTCGGCGAGCAGCTCCACGTTGCCGGCGGCCCGGTGGCCGAAGCGGAAGTTCGGGCCCTCCACCACCAGCCGCGCGTGCAGCGCGTCCACCAGCACCTGCTGGACGAAGAACTCCGGCGACTCCTTCGAGAACTCCAGGGTGAAGGGCAGCACCAGCACCGCGTCCACCCCGAGCGCCTCGATCAGCTCCGCGCGGCGGGGCTGCGGCGCCAGCAGCGGCGGATGGCTGCCCGGCCGCACCACCTCGCTGGGGTGCGGGTCGAAGGTCACCACCACCGACCTGACGCCCAGCTCACGGGCCCGCTCCACCACCCGGCTGATGATCAGCTGATGACCGCGGTGCACACCGTCGAACGATCCGATGGTGACGACGCTGCGCCCCCAGTCCCCGGGGATCTCCTCCAGGCCACGCCAGCGCTGCACCCTGACCGCTCCTTGTTCCTATGCCGTGGTTGCCGTGCCTTGCACGCCCGGCGCACTCGAACACCCAAACCTGATCCCCTATAGCGTGCCATGCGCCCGTCCCGGCTTCGGCACCGGAACGGCCGCTGCGCGCGGCGCCGGAAGCGGGCCACCGCGCTCCGCCTCGGCCGCGGCGTACTGCGGGTCGCGCCCGGCCGCCGCCAGCGCCCGCATCCGGGCCAGCAGCGGACCGCCGGGCGGCGGCGGCTCCTGCGGCGGCCACTCGGCCAGCAGCAGCGCGAACCCGGCCGAGCGGCCCGCGCAGCGCACCAGCAGCGCATCCGCGCCGGACCAGCGGGCCCCGATCCGCCGGACCAGCTCCCGCAGCCGCACCGGCCGGTACTCGGCCGCACGCTCCACCAGCCCCTCCAGCACCGCGGCGAGCACCTCCTGGTCCCGTTCGGCGGCCAGCAGGGCGTCCAGCAGCCGCCCGCGCTCCGGGTCCGCAGGCACCGCGAGCAGCACGGCCAGCGCCCGCCGGGCGGCGGGCGGAGCGGTGATCACCTCGGCCAGCAGCGGCCGGACGTCCCGGCCGAGCGCCAGCAGGCGGTCCAGGTAACCGGCCAGCAGCGCGGCCCGGTCCGCGCGCTCCCGCAGCAGCTCGGCCACCAGCAGCATGCCCTGCCGGGCCACCGCCGGGTCGGCGGCCTCCGCCAGCACCCGCAACGCGGGGGCCGCGGCCGCCCCGGGCCGGCCCAGCCGCTCCCGAAAGGCCGTCAGCACCGCCTCGGGCCGCTCCGCCAGCGCCGCCGCCAGCACCTCGGCCGTGACGAACGGATCGTCGGACCGGTACGCCGCCAGCGCCTCGGCCAGCACCTGGGCCCTGGTCACCGGATCCCGGACCAGCAGGGCCAGCGCGGCTCCGTGCAACGCCGGTTCCTCCTCGCGGGCCAGCAGCACCCGGGCGGTGTGCCGCAGCAGCCGCTGCCCCGAGCCGGTCGCGTACGGCGCGGTGCGCAGCGCGTGCACCGCGGCGGCCACATGGCGCTCCGGCCGCGGGTCGTGGCTCCACCGGTCGACCGCCCGGCAGAGCGCGGACGGCTCCTCGGCGGCGAGCAGGCCCAGCAGCCGGTCGGCCCTGGGGTGCGCGGCGGCCACCAGAACCTCCGTCAGGTCGTCCAGTGCCAGCCGGCGGTGGGTGAGGAGCAGGTCGCCGGCGAGCGCGGCGGCCGGCTCGGAGACCTCGAACCAGTCGCAGAGCAGCGGGATCACGGTGCGCGGCGCCGCCGTCAGCAGCTCGGCGGCGACGGCGGCGAAGGGCTGCTCGGAGCCGTCCGCCCGGACCAGCCGGCCGATCAGCGCCAGCCGCTCGGCCGGCTGCAGGGCCAGCGCCGACCAGAAGCCCGGCCCGAACCGGGCGTCCCGTTCGGCCCGCTCGGCGAGCAGCTCCAGCAGCGCCAGGTGGACCGCGGGCTCGGGGCTGGCCGGCAGCACCTGCGCCAGCAGTCGCCCGGCCCACCAGTCGCTCTCGCTGCCGGGCTCGGCGGCCTCCAGGGCCTGCCGCAGCCGGTGCAGCCAGGCGTCCAGTGCGGGGGCCCCGGCCGTCCTGGCCAGCCGGTCCAGCGCGGCCGCCACCGGCCCCACCCGGTGCCGGGGGACGCCGTGCACCGCCGGCCCGGCCCCGGCCGGTGCGCCGTCGGCGAGCAGCAGCCGCAGCGCGCGGTCCAGATCCAGGTGCAGGCTCTGCAGCCAGTCCGAGGCCTCCTCGTGCGGCATCCGGAAGCCCGGCCCGGCCGGTACGAACAGCCCCTCGGCCAGCACCGCGGGGCCCCAGCCGCCGGCCGCCGGGAAGAGCCGCTCGAAGTCCGCGGCGGCCAGCGCGCCGTGGCCGGTGCCGAGCATCAGCCGGGCCGCCTCGTGCACCCGGCCGGCCACCACGGCGGCCAGCCGCCGGACCCGGCCGGCGTCCTCGCTGGCCGGCGGCGGGGCGCCCCGGCGGTGCGCCCCGGAGCGCCGCGGCCGGGCCCCCGCCGCCAGCCGCCGGGCCACCCGCAGGCAGCCCAGGTCCAGGTGGGCGGCGAACAGCTCGGGCCGCCCCGGCACCGGATCCGCCACCCCGGCCGCGACCAGCTCCCCGGCCAGCCGGACGGCCAGCGGGTGGGCCGCCTCGGCCGGGCCGAGCCGGTCGGCCGGCACTCCGTAGCGGCGGGCGGCCCGGGCCGCGGCGTCGGCGGGCAGCGGGCCGAGCCAGTGCACCCGGGCCTCGTGGCGGCCGCCGGCCAGCCGCTCCCAGCCGTCCGGTCCGGCGGCGACCAGCAGCCGGGCGCCGGTGGCCGCCAGCCACTCGGTGCTCGCCGCGAGCCAGCCGGGTGGCGGGGTCTGCGGGGCCTCCTCCGGAGCATCGAGCACCACCAGCAGCGGGCGCCGGGCCCGCGTACCGATCCGGGCCGCCTCGCCCGGCTCCGGCGCCCCCACCCCGAGCAGCCCGGCGGCCCGGGCCAGCGCGCGGGCGACCGGAGCGGCCAGCGAGTCGTCCGCCGGATCGAGGTCGCCGCCGCGCAGCCAGAGCGTGGGCAGCGGCCGGCCGCCGCCGGTCCGACGGACCACCAGGGCGGCCATCTCGGTGGTCCGGCCGCTGCCGAGGGCACCGAGCAGGACGGTGACGGGCAGCTGCGGCTCCTCGCCGCAGATGCCGTCCGGGCGGTCGACCCGGTCCGCCGCCAGGGCGGCGATCCGGCCCGGGCCGGCCGTCGCCGTGCCGAGCTGGACGGATCCGAGCTGGAGCAGCCCGGCCAGGTTGAGCGCCCGGCCGAAGGCCGGCACCTGGGCCGCGTTGCGCTCCAGCAGCTCGGCCAGCGCCCCCTCGGGAGGGTCGTCCGGGCGGAGCGCGGCGGCCGTCAGCACGCCGGGGCGGCTGCTGCGCAGCCCTGGCGCGAGCACGCCGAGCACCGCGCCGGTCTCGGCGTCCAGCACCGGCGCGCCGGCCGGCGGCGGCGGGGCGCCGGGCCGGTCGGGCTGGAGCAGCAGCGCCCCGGGCACGGTCAGGAAGCCGTCCTGCCACGGATATCCGGCGGCGGCCCGGCCCAGCACCCCACCCGGGAGCGGCCCGGCCTCGCCGTCCCGGACCACCAGGACCGGCCACTCCCCCGCGCCGGCCGCGATCGCCAGCGCCGGCCCCGGCAGACCCCCCACCGACTCCGTCCGCAGCAGGGCCAGCCCGTGCCCGGGCAGTGCCTCGATGCTCTCCGCTCCGAGCACCCGGCTCTGGCCGCCGGGGGTGTGCAGCACCACCCGGTCGAGGCCGGCCACGGTCTCGTGCGCGGTGACCACGGTGCCCTGCCGGTCCGCCAGGAACCCGAGCCCGCGCAGCCGTCCGTCCAGATCCCGGACCAGCAGCAGTGCCTGCGCCGGATCCGCCGCCGCACCGGAACACCTTCCGGCCATCCCGCTCCGCCTCCCGCACCGGGCCGGTCGGGCGCCGGACCGGGCCCGCCGTGGCGGTCGTGACCGCCGCGGGGAGCCTGCCCAGCGCGGTGGGAGCGCCACCCCACCCACGCCGTTCACCACGGCTTTTCACCTCGTGCGCTCCCTCGTGGGAGTGAACCCGGGGTGAACCGGGGCCGCGCCGGCGTACTCCGGCCCGAACAGCAGCAGGCCGCCGCCCGGAATCCGGACTGCGGCCTCGGGGGCGGGCGGTCAGCCGACGAAGACGGCGACCGGGCGCGCGGTCGCGCCGTGCTCCTCCACCAGCGCGAGGAAGCGCCCGTCCGGGTCGAAGACCGCGATCGGGCCGTCCACGCCCAGGCCCGGGGCCCGCAGCTTCATCCCGTTGGAGAGCAGCCGGGCCTGCTCGGCGTCGATGTCCCAGCGCGGGAAGGCGGCGGCCGCCGCCTCCGCGATCGGCAGCACCTCCAGCTTCTCCTCCAGCTGCTCCAGCGTGCGGGCCGACTCCACCCCGTAGGGGCCGACCTTGGTCCGCCGCAGGGCGGTCAGGTGGCCGCCGACCCCGAGCGCCTCGCCCAGGTCGCGGGCGAGCGCCCGGATGTAGGTGCCGGAGGAGCACTCGACGGTGACGTCCAGGTCGATCACCGGGGTGCCGTCCTCGGCCACCGCCGTGCGCCGGTCGTGCACCGTGAAGGAGTGCACGGTGGTGGGCCGCGCGGCCAGCTCGAACTCCTCGCCCTCGCGCACCCGGGCGTAGGAGCGCTTGCCGTCGATCTTGATGGCGCTGACCTTGGACGGCACCTGCATGATCTCGCCGGTGAGCGCCGCGATGCCGGCGTCGATCGCCGCGGGGGTGACGCCCTCGGCCGAGGACGAGGTCGTGACCTCGCCCTCCCGGTCGTCGGTGACGGTGCTCTGCCCGAGCCGGACGGTGGCCTCGTAGGTCTTCGCGGTGAGCATCAGGTGCCCGAGCAGCCGGGTGGCCCGCTCCACCCCGATCACCAGCACGCCGGTGGCCATCGGGTCCAGGGTGCCGGCGTGGCCGACCTTCCTGGTGCCGGCCAGCCACCGGAGCTTGGCCACCACCCCGTGCGAGGTGATGCCTTCCGGCTTGTCGACGATGACCAGGCCGTCGGGGCCGGTTCCCTTGCGCTTCATGGGCTCTTCTCTGTACGGGCGAACGGGCGGGCGAACGGGCGGTCGGACGAACGGGCGGACGGGCGGACGGTTTCGGGCACCCAGGCACCCGGGCACGACGGCACGCCGCAGCGCGGCCGGGGCACCGCCCCGGCCGCGCCCGGCGGCTATCCCTGCCGGTCGAGCGCCGCGCGGAACCGGTCCATGGTGGCCGGCACGTCCTCGCGGGCGGCGAACCCGGCCGCGTAGACGTGCCCGCCGCCGCCCAGCTCGGCGCAGACCGCGGCGACGTCCACGGTGCCCCGGGAGCGGCTGGAGCCGCGCAGCGTGCCGTCCGGGTCCTGCTTGAGGACCAGGGCCACCTCGGCCTCGGCCGGGCGGCGCAGCACGTCGATCAGGCCTTCCAGCTCCTCGACGGTGACGCCGTAGAGCACCAGGTCCTGGTAGGGCACCCAGGTCCACACCAGCCCGCGCCCGCCGGCCTGCTCGGGCTCGTAGCGGGCGCGGTCCAAGGCGGCGGCGAGCACCTTGAGGTAGCCGAAGGAGGAGGTGTCCCACAGCTGCCGGGAGATCTCGTCGTGGCGGATGCCGGTGGCCAGCAGCCGGCCGGCCAGCTCGTGGGTGGCGGGCGTGGTGGCGGCGTAGCGGAAGGACCCGGTGTCGGTGGCCACGCCGGTGTACAGGCAGGTGGCCAGCTGCTGGTCGAGCGGCACGCCGAGGCGGCGCAGCAGCTCGTCGACCAGCACCGCGGTGGCCGGGGCGGTCGGGTCGATCAGCCGGTGGGTACCGAAGCCCGGGTTGGAGGCGTGGTGGTCGAGGACCACCAGCACCGGGGCGGCGAAGGCCTTGGCGTGCAGCAGGCCGAGCCTGCTCTCGGCGGCCACGTCGAAGCAGAGCACCAGCTCCGGCACCTCGGGCACCTCGGCGGCGGGCACCAGCAGCTCCTGGCCGGGCAGGAAGGACAGCGACTCCGGGATCACCTGCGGGTCGTCGCCGAAGGAGACCCGGACCCGGTGCCCGAGCGAGCGCAGCGCCAGGCCGGCCGCCAGCGCGGAGCCGAGCGCGTCACCGTCGGGGTTGATGTGGCAGATCAGGTCGATCACCGTGGCCCGGCCGATCGCCGCCACCGCGCGCTGCCACTCGTGCTCCAGCCCGGGTGCCTCGGCGCGCGGGCCCGGAAGCACCGCGAGGGCGCCCTCCACCGTGCTGGTGGAGGTCGCCCCCGGGGTGGTGCCGGCCGCTGCCGGCTCGCCCGCCATGACTACTCGTCCTCGTCCGCGTCGTCACGCTCGGAGCCCGGCACCCGGTAGGGGTCGGCCTCTCCGGCGTAGCTGGCGCCGGCGGCGACGGTACGGACCGCCGCGTCGGACTGGCGCGCCCGGTCGAGCAGGTCGTCGATGTTCTTGGCGTTGTCCGGCAGTGCGTCGGCCACGAAGGTCAGCGTCGGGGTGAAGCGCACCCCGGTCTGCCTGCCGACCTCGGAGCGGAGCACGCCCTTGGCGCTCTCCAGCGCCGCGGCGCTGGCCTGGCGCTCGGTCTCGTCCCCGTAGACGGTGTAGAAGACGGTGGCCTCGCGCAGGTCCCCGGTCACCCGGGCGTCCGTGATGGTCACGTAGCCCAGCCGCGGGTCCTTGATCCGGCGCTGCAGGGTCTCGGCCACGACCACCTGGATACGGTCTGCGAGCTTGCGCGCCCTAGCGGTGTCGGTCACGTTGCCTCCTCGTGCGGTGGGCTCGGTATCCGGGACAACACTCGCCCGGCGGGGCCCATGCCCCAAAGTACCTGCCCGCGCCCAGCCTTGTGGGCGCTCTCGGTCCTCGGCTCTGTGACGGTGGCGCCTGGGCACCACCGTCGCCGCTCTCAGTCATCGTCGTCGTTGTGGAACCGTCTCCTGGCGGAGAGCAGCTGCACTTCGGGGCGGCCGGCGACGAGCCGCTCACAGCTGTCCAGGATCTCGGTCACGTACCCGGCTTCGCCGGACACCACCGCCAGGCCGATCTCGGCCCTGCGGTGCAGCTCCTGGTTCCCGGTCTCCGCAGCGCACACGCTGTACTTGCGCTGCAGTTCGGCCACGATGGGCCGCACGATCGAACGCTTCTCCTTGAGCGAGTGGACGTCGCCCAGGAGCAGGTCGAAGGTGAGTGTTCCCACGAACATGTAAGGCAGGTCTCGCCGACCTGGAGGCCTCGTAGGGACCGCCCACGAGGGGCGGACGTACGTGGACCCTACACAGCGAGACCGGGGCCGGTCGACGGGAATTCACCCCCGTCGACCGGCCCCGGACACCACCGACTACGAGCGCGGCTTCTCGCGCATCTCGTAGGTCTCGATGACGTCCTCGACCTTGATGTCGTTGAACGACCCGAGGGTCACACCGGCCTCGAAGCCCTCGCGGACCTCGGTCGCGTCGTCCTTGAAGCGGCGCAGACCCTCGATGTTGAGGTTCTCCGCCACGACCTTGCCGTCGCGCAGCAGGCGGGCCTTGGTGTTGCGTCGGATGATGCCCTCGCGGACGAGCACACCGGCGATGTTGCCGAACTTGGAGGAACGGAACACCTCGCGGATCTCCGCGGAACCGAGGCGCACCTCCTCGTACTCCGGCTTGAGCATGCCCTTGAGGGCCGCCTCGATCTCCTCGATCGCCTGGTAGATGACCGAGTAGTACCGGATGTCGACGCCTTCGCGCTCGGCCGCGGTACGGGCACGCCCCTCGGCGCGCACGTTGAAGCCGATGATGATGGCGTCCGAGCCCATCGCCAGGTCCACGTCGGACTCGGTGATGGCACCCACACCGCGGTGCAGGATCCGGAGCTCGACCTCCTCGCCCACGTCCAGCTTGACGAGGGCGTCCTCGAGGGCTTCGACCGAACCGGAGACGTCACCCTTGATGATGAGGTTGAGCTTCTCGATGCTGCCGGCCGCCAGGGCCGCCTCGAAGCCTTCGAGCGAGACCCGGACGCGGCGCTGCGCGAAGGACGCGTTGCGGTCGCGAGCGGCACGCTTCTCGGCGATCTGGCGGGCCGTGCGGTCCTCGTCGACGACGATGAAGCTGTCGCCGGCGCGGGGCACCGAGGTGAGACCGAGCAGCAGCACCGGACGGGACGGGCCCGCCTCGGCGAGGCTGTTGCCGTTCTCGTCGAGCATGGCGCGGACACGGCCGTAGGCGTCGCCGACCACGATCGAGTCACCGACGCGGAGGGTACCGCGCTGGACCAGCAGGGTCGCCATGGCGCCGCGGCCCTTGTCGAGGTGGGCCTCGATCGCGATGCCCTGCGCGTCCTGCTCCGGGTTGGCCCGCAGGTCGAGCGAGGCGTCGGCGGTCAGCACGACCGCCTCCAGCAGCTGGTCGATGTTCAGACCCTGGCGCGCGGAGATGTCGACGAACATGGTGTCGCCGCCGTACTCCTCGGCCACCAGACCGAACTCGGTCAGCTGACCGCGGACCTTGGTCGGGTCGGCACCCTCGACGTCGATCTTGTTGACGGCGACCACGATCGGCACACCCGCGGCCTTGGCGTGGTTGAGCGCCTCGACCGTCTGCGGCATGACACCGTCGTTGGCCGCGACCACCAGGATCGCGATGTCGGTGGACTTGGCACCACGGGCACGCATGGCGGAGAACGCCTCGTGACCGGGGGTGTCGAGGAAGGTGATCGGACGCTCTTCGCCGTTCACCGTCGCCGTCACCTGGTAGGCACCGATGTGCTGGGTGATGCCACCGGCCTCGCCGGCCACCACGTTGGTCTTGCGGATGGCGTCCAGCAGGCGGGTCTTACCGTGGTCGACGTGACCCATGACGGTGACCACCGGCGGGCGGGCCGCCAGCATGTCCTCGTCGCCCTCGTCGGCACCGAAGTCGATGTCGAACGACTCCAGCAGCTCGCGGTCCTCGTCGTCACGGCTGACGATCTCGAGGATGAAGCCCATCTCGCCGGCGAGCAGCTCGAGGGTGGCGTCCGAGACCGACTGGGTCGCGGTCACCATCTCACCGAGGTTGAACATCACCGAGACGAGCGCCGCCGGGTTGGCGTTGATCTTCTCCGCGAAGTCGGTCAGCGAGGCGCCGCGCGACAGGCGGACGGTCTGCCCGTTGCCACGGGGCAGCATCACACCGCCGACGGACGGGGCCTGCATGGCCTCGTACTCCTGGCGCTTCGCCCGCTTCGACTTGCGACCACGGGCCGGACGGCCACCGGGGCCACGGCCGAAGGCACCCTGCGTGCCACCACGGGCACCCGGGCCGCCGGGACGGCCGCCGAAGCCACCGGGACGGCCACCGCCGCCACCGAAGCCGCCGCCACCGCCGCCGCCACCCGGACGGGGGCCGCCGAAGCCGCCGCCGCCACCGGCCGGACGCGAGCCCGGGCCGGCCGGACGACCGGCGAAGCCGGGACGGGCGCCGCCGCCACCGGGCGCACCGGGACGGGCGCCGGGGCCGCCACCCGGGCGCGGGCCCGGACGCGGGCCGGGACCGGCCGGACGCTGCGGCATCATGCCCGGGTTCGGGCGCGGCATGCCGGACGGGCTGGGCGCACCCGGACGCGGACCGGCCGGACGGGGCATGCCGTCCGGACGCGGACGGTCGCCACCGGGACGCGGGGCGCCGCCGGGGCCACCCTGACCCGGACGGGCCGGACGGTCACCGGCGGGACGCGGGGCGCCACCGGGGCCACCCTGACCCGGACGGGCCGGACGGTCACCGGTGGGACGCGGACGCTCGCCGGCACCCGGCGCGCCACCCTGACCCGGACGGGCCGGACGGTCGCCACCGGGGCGCGGACGGTCGCCGCCACCCTGGCCGGCCGGACGCGGCGCGCCGGGGCGGGCCATGCCGGTGTTGCTGGACGTGAACGGGTTGTTCCCCGGACGCGGGCCGGCCGGACGCGGGCCCGGACGGGCCGCGGGGTTGGCCGGACGCGCGGCAGCCGGACGGGCGGCCGGAGCGGCCGGGGCCGCCGCCTCGCCACCGGCCGGAGCCGGGGAGGAGAACTCGGCCGCGGGAGCGGCCGGGGCGGCGGGAGCCGCAGCGGCGGCCGGAGCCGGCGTGGCCGGACGGGCAGCCGGGCGCGGGCCGGGGGCCGGCGCGCCTGCGGGCTTGGCGGGTGCGGCCGGCGCCGGAGCGGCGGCTGCGGGGGTCGGACGGGGGCCCGGCGTCGCGGTGGGCCGCGGGCCGGGGGTGGGGGCACCCGGGCGGGGTGCGGCCGCACCGGCGGAACCGCCGGCGGGCTGGGGCGCCGCGGGCTTCCGCGGGCCAGGCTTGGCGGACGCGCCACCGGACGGCGGCGTCGCTCCCAGAGCATCAGTCAACTTGCGCACGACCGGCGCCTCGATCGTCGAGGACGCCGAACGGACGAACTCGCCGAGCTCGGTGAGCTTGGCCATGACGGCCTTGCTCTCCAAGCCAAGCTCCTTGGCGAGTTCATATACCCGGACCTTAGCCACTTCACTCCTGTCTATGAGTCCGGGGTGGTCGTCCGCCGGACTGTCGCTACTTCATGGGCGTACTCATCGCGTACTCATCGAGTGCTCATCGCAATCTCGACCTACTTCCATCTCGCGAGGTACCTGACGTGACGCACGGCGTGCCGCCGCCGTGCGCTGTGTGCGTGTTACGGGTGATCTGTCTCCTCAGGGCGTCGGCGAACCGCCCGCCCGGTCCTCGACACAGGCCCGCAGTGCGTCGGTGTCGAGCGGCCCCTGGAGCCGAAAGGCCCTGGGGAACGCCCGGCGGCGTACCGCGAGGTCGAGGCAGCCCGGCTCGGGGTGCAGATGCGCACCCCGGCCCGGCAGTGTGCCGCGCGGATCGGGGACGCACACGCCCTCGATCACCACGACACGCAACAGCTCGTGCTTGGCCGCTCGCTTGCGGCAGCCCACGCAGGTGCGTTCCGGGCATGCTCGGACATGCGTCCGGCCAGACAGAATCAAGTCTACCCCTCCGAAGGGACATGCCGCCGCCCCGCCGACCGAGGGCGGGGGGCTCGGGTGGTCGAGCGCGCGGTGCGCGGCCCTAATCCCGGGGCCCGTCGGCGGGCACCTCGGTGTCCGGGCGGATGTCGATCCGCCAGCCGGTGAGGCGGGCGGCCAGGCGGGCGTTCTGCCCCTCCTTGCCGATCGCCAGCGACAGCTGGTAGTCCGGCACGATCACCCGGGCGGAGCGCTGGGACAGGTCCACGATCTCCACCTTCGTCACCCGTGCGGGCGACAGCGCGGCGGCGACCATCTCGGCCGGGTCCTCCGACCAGTCGACGATGTCGATCTTCTCGCCGTGCAGCTCGGCCATCACGTTGCGCACCCGGCCGCCCATCGGGCCGATGCAGGCGCCCTTGGCGTTCAGGCCGGCGCGGCGGGACCACACGGCGATCTTGGTGCGGTGGCCGGCCTCGCGGGCGATCGCCGCGATCTCCACCGAACCGTCGGCGATCTCCGGCACCTCCAGCGCGAACAGCCGCTTCACCAGGCTCGGGTGGGTCCGCGACAGGGTCACGGACGGCCCGCGGACACCGCGGCGCACACCCACCACGTAGCACTTCAGGCGGGTGCCGTGCCGGTAGTCCTCGCCGGGGACCTGCTCCTGCGGCGGCAGGATGGCCTCCAGCTTGCCGATGTCGACCAGGATGTTCTTCGGGTCGTTGCCCTGCTGGACGACACCGGTGACGATGTCGCCCTCCTTGCCCGCGTACTCGCCGAAGGTCTGGTCGTCCGCGGCATCCCGCAGGCGCTGCAGGATCACCTGCTTGGCGGTGGAGGCGGCGATCCGGCCGAACCCGCTCGGGGTGTCGTCGAACTCCTTGGGCTCCACGCCCTCGTCCAGCTCCGCCGGATCCTCCAGCGCCCACACGGTCACGTGCCCGGTCTTGCGGTTCAGCTCGACCCGCGCCCGGCGGCGGGAGCCCTCGGTGCGGTGGTACGCGATGAGAAGCGCCGACTCGATCGACTCGACCAGCAGGTCGAACGGAACGCCCTTCTCGGTAACCAGCCCACGCAGGGCGCTCATGTCGATGTCCACGGCTACGCCTCCTCTTCACTCATCAGGTTCACAGTGCTCGTTGACCGGTGACTACCGGTCCGCACCCTCGTCCGCCCCCTCGGAGGCGTCGTCCACGAAGTCTTCGTCGTCGTCGGAGTCGTCGGACAGGTCGTCGGCCAGGTCGTCGGCCGCGTCCAGCAGCTCGTCGTCCTTCCGGTTGAACTCGACCTGCACCCGGGCCCGGTCGATCTCCGCCCAGGCCAGCCGGCGCTCCTTCGGACGGCCGCGGCCCTTCACCGGCTGCACCTCGACCAGCACGCCGTCCTCGTCGCTCTCCAGGACCCGCGCGACGATCTCCTTGCCGTCCGTCAGGTGCACCTTGGCCAGCCGGCCCTCGGCCCGGCGCCAGTGGCGGGGCTCGTCGAGGGGGCGCTCGGCACCCGGGGAACCGACCTCCAGCAGGTAGGGCGCGGCGCCCATCAGGTCGGATTCGTCCAGCACCTGGCCCACCCGGCGGCTGAACTCCGCGATGGTGTCGAGGTCGACGCCGTCGTCGGCGTCCACGTCGATCTGCACCTGGCGGCGGCTGCCGGCCTGGGTGACGGTGACGGCTTCGAGGTCCAGCCCGGCCTCGGCGGCCAGGGGCTCCAGCAGCGCGCGCAACCGGTCGGTCTGGGTCGTGCTCATCCGGGTGACTCCTCGGGCGCGTCTGCTGTTGTCGAAGGTGCTAACTGAGAGCAGAGCCTATCGGGCCAACCCCCGAAACGCCGATTCCGACCTGGCCGCGGGCCGCCCGGCGGACCCCGCTGCGAGCAAGGTCACAGTGGACGGATAGCGTCCATCCGGGCTCGGAGGTGTGAGGGTCCGGTAATGATTCACGTAGCAGGGGGGGCTACGGGCTCCCCGTTGATCAGACGGGAGCCGTTCGATGCTGTCCCCCACCCGGCGGGCGTTCCTGGTCCTCGGTGCCGTCACCGGCACCCATCTGCTGTGCGGCTGCACCGGCGGGCACCATGACGACGACGCCGGCGAGCAGCACCGGGCGGACCAGGACCTGCCGCTGCGCACCCGGGCCGTGGCGGCCACCGACGCGCTGCTCGCCGGGTACGACAGCGTGCTCGCCGGGCCGGGCACGGACCGGAGCGACCTGCTGAAGCTGCTGCGGGCCGAGGTGGTCCAGCACCGCACCGCGCTCGCCCAGGGCCTGCCCGCGGCCACCGGCTCGCCCGCCGCGACCTCCCCCGCCGCCGCGACCTCCGCCACCGGCTCCGGCACTCCCACCGGCGCGGCCTCCGGCGCGGCCGCCGCGCCGCTCACCACGGCGGCCGCGCTGGCCGCCGCCGAACGGCGGACCGCGACCGAACGGCTGGCCGACCTCGCGGCCGCCTCACCCGCGCTGGCCAAGCTGCTCGCCTCGGTGTCCGCCGCCGGCGCGGTGCACGCGGCCCGGCTCGGCGACACCGGACCGGTCGGCGCCCCCACCGCCCCGGCCGCGCCCTCCCCGTCCGCACCGTCCCCGTCCCTGTCTCCGTCCGGCGCGAGCGGGCAGCCCTCCGCGCTGCCGTCCACCGCCGCGGCCGGGGCCCAGTCGGCGCTGGCCGCCGAGCACGCCGCGGTCTACGGCTACGGGGTGGTCTGCGCGTTCCTCCCGGTCGGCAAGCCGCGAGAGGACGGCCGGGTCGACTACCTGGCCCACCAGGCCCGGCGGGACGGCTGGCAGCGACTGCTCGGCGCCGGCGGCGCCAGCCCCACCCCGGCCGCGGCCGGCTACCGGCTGCCCTTCCAGGTCAAGGACGCGGCCACGGCCGGACAGCTCGCCGCCCACATCGAGACCCAGCTGACCACGGTCTACGCCGACCTGGTCGGCGCCGGCACCGGAGCGTGGCGCCTCCAGGGTGCCGACGCACTGCGGGAGAGCGCGCTGCGGGCCCGGCACTGGGGCACCGAGCCGCCCGCCCTGCCCGGCCTGCCCGCGCCCGCCGCCGGCTCGGCGAGCCCCTCCCCCAGCCGCTGAACGGAGTCCGCACCGAGCGCCTGACCAGCAGAATTCGCCCGATGGCCGAGAATGGGCGGGCACCCCGGGAGGGGGACGGACCGATCGAGAGGCCAGCATGACGGCGCAACCAGGGCAGATCATCGTCCCCGAGCGGCTGACCGGGACGGTCCGGCTCTGGGAGGGCGCCGCCGGTCTCGCCTGGCTGGCCGAGCTGCCCGGCCGGTTCGCCGAGCAGCTCACCCGCCGGGGGCTGGTGCTGGAGCGGATCTGCGAACCCGGTGGCCGGATCAGCCTGGTGGGTTACGTGCACCGCTCGGACGACCTGGCCCCGGCCGTGCTGAAACTGGGCGTGGTCAACCGGGAGACCGCCCAGGAGCACGCCGCGCTGACCCGCTGGGCCGGCCGCGGCGCGGCCTTGCTGCTGGCCGCCGAACCCGAGCAGGGCGTCCTGGTGCTGGAGCGGCTGCACGGGGACATCCCGCTGCGCTCGCTGGCCGAGGCCAAGGCGATGCTGGAGGCCGTAGGGCTGCTCCAGCGGCTCTGGGTGCCGCCCGGCGCGGACCACCCGTTCACCTCGGTCGGCGACCGGGTGGCGGAGCTGTCCGCGCTGATCCGCGAGCAGCGCGACCTGCCGGGCGCCACGGAGGCCCGGGCGCTGATCGACGAGGCGCTGGAGGCAGCCGCCGGCCTGCTCGCCGACGAGCCCGAACAGCTGCTGCTGCACGGCGACTTCCACCACGGCAACGTGCTCGCCGCCGACCGCTCGCCGTGGCTGGCGATCGACCCCCGGCCGCTGGTCGGCGAGCGCGCCTACGACCTCGCCCGGCTCGCCCGGGACCGGCTGGACACCCTGGCCGGCTCCCCCGGCCAGCGCGGCGCGCTGCGCCGCCGGCTGCACCAGCTGGCCGACGCGGTCGAGGTGGACCACGACCGGCTGCGCGGCTGGACGCTCTTTCGCACCGTCGAGGCCGGGCTCTGGCACCTGTCCACCGGGGCCCGCGACCAGGCCGAGCTCTACCTGGAGTTCGCGTCCTGGCTGTGAGAGGGCCGCAGCGGCAGCGGGGCGCCCATCACCGCGTACGGGCGCAGCGTGTTGGGGAAGCGCACGGCCCGGGCCAGGTCCTGGTAGCCGAGCGCGCGGTACAGCCGCCGGGCCGGGGTCTCGGCGTCGATCGCGGAGAGGATCGAGCGGTCCTTGCCGGAGCGCTCGCACAGCGTCCTGATCAGTGAGCTCCCCACGCCGCGGCCCTGGAAGTCGGGCAGCACGTGCAGTTCGGTCACCGCGAAGACGTCGTCCAGCCAGTCGGCGTGGCCGGCGGCCTCCAGGTGGGGCTGGATCACCGTGCTCCACCAGTGCTCGCGGTGGTTGGGCATCCCGTAGCCGAAGCCCACCAGCCGCCCGGCGGACATCGCGCCGAGCGCCATCACCCCCGGCTGGAGCGCGTGCCGGCCGACCAGGGGCAGCCGGATCGCGACCTCCGCCGGGCCCAGCCCGAAGGCGACCGCCTGCACCTCCAGCGCCGCCGGCGCCCACGCGGCCAGATCGATGGCCTCGATCGTCACCTCGGTCAGCTGCTTCATGCCCCGGACGTTACTACTTCACCCGATCCCCGGGCGATCACCCGGGCGCAGGGCACGGCCCGACCGGCCACCGGCTCAGAACAGCACGCTCATGAAGGCGCCGACCTCGCGGAAGCCGACCCGGCGGTAGGCGGCGCGGGCGCGCACGTTGTAGTCGTTGACGTACAGCGAGACGGTGGGGGCGACCTCGCGCAGCGCGACCTCCAGGACGGCCGCCATCCCGGTCTCGGACAGGCCCCGGCCGCGGTGCTCGGGGGCCACCCAGACGCCCTGGATCTGGCAGGCGCCGGCGGTGACGGCCCCGACCTCGGCCTTGAAGACCACCCCGCCGTCCTCGTCGAATCGGGCGAAGGAGCGGCCGGCCGCGACGAGTTCGGCCACCCGCGCCTGGTAGAGCAGGCCGCCGTCACCGGCCAGCGGGGAGATGCCGACCTCCTCGGTGAACATCGCCACGCAGGCCGGCATCAGGTTCTCGATCTCGTTCTTGCGCACCCGCCGCACCAGCGGGTCCGGCGCCACCTCGGTGGCGGGGACGTCGGTGGCCATCAGCGGCTGGTGGGCGCGGACCTCGCGGGCCGGGCCCCAACTGCGCTCCAGCAGCGCCCACAGGGCGGCGGTGGACCCGGCCGGGCCGACGATCGAGGAGCAGCGGCGGCCCTGGCGGCGGGCCCGCTCGGCGAACGCCCGGACGGCCTCCGGTCCGGCGTTGACCGGCACCAGGTTGGCCCCCGCGTAGCAGAGCGCCGCCAGCCGGCCGTCCTCGCCGGTCCAGCCCCACATCTCGCCGCCGAGCCGCCACGGGTCGAGCCCGACCGCCTCGACCCGGGTGGCGACGAAGGCGTTGGCGACCGGATCACGGTGGAGGATCTCCAGGGCGTCCGGGAGGTCCCGGGCCTCCAGCACGCGGGTGGCCGACAGGGCCCGGGCGACCTGGAACGGGCCGGGGAGCATCACACCTCGATCGAGCACGGGCACCTCTCTGGTACAACTCTGCGGCACCCTACTCCCCTGAGGGCCGCAGACAAGGCTGTGGGGCCGTCCGTGGGCGGACGGCCCCAGTCGGCAGCGCCGGGCGGGGCTACTCGGCGGCCGTCACGACCGGCGCACCGGAGGCGACACCGTCGGCCTGCATCTGCTCGGCGAGCTTCAGCGCCTCCTCGATCAGGGTCTCGACGATCTTCGACTCGGGCACGGTCTTGATCACCTCGCCCTTGACGAAGATCTGGCCCTTGCCGTTGCCGGAGGCGACGCCGAGGTCGGCCTCGCGGGCCTCGCCCGGGCCGTTGACGACGCAGCCCATGACCGCGACGCGCAGCGGCACCTCCATGCCCTCGAGGCCGGCGGTGACCTCCTCGGCGAGCTTGTAGACATCGACCTGGGCGCGGCCGCAGGACGGGCAGGAGACGATCTCCAGGCCGCGCTGACGCAGGTTCAGCGACTCCAGGATCTGGTTGCCGACCTTGATCTCCTCGGCCGGCGGGGCGGAGAGCGAGACCCGGATGGTGTCGCCGATGCCCTCGGAGAGCAGCGCGCCGAAGGCCACCGCGGACTTGATGGTGCCCTGGAAGGACGGGCCTGCCTCGGTCACGCCGAGGTGCAGCGGGTAGTCGCAGGCGGCGGCCAGCTGGCGGTAGGCGTTGATCATCACGACCGGGTCGTTGTGCTTGACCGAGATCTTGATGTCGCGGAAGTCGTGCTCCTCG
This sequence comes from Kitasatospora sp. NPDC049258, assembly GCF_040678895.1. Lineage (NCBI taxonomy): Bacteria > Bacillati > Actinomycetota > Actinomycetes > Kitasatosporales > Streptomycetaceae > Kitasatospora > Kitasatospora sp. NPDC049258. The sequence goes on along the minus strand of NZ_JBFAQT010000032.1, from coordinate 26,158 downwards.
AACAGCGAGCACTCCCAGAGCGCGGACTCCACCAGCGCCTCGGGGGTGGCCCGGCCGTACTTCTCCAGCAGGCGCTTGTCGAGCGAGCCGGCGTTGACGCCGATCCGGATCGGGACGCCGGCGGCCTTGGCGGCCTTGGCGATCTCGCCGACCTTGTCGTCGAAGGCCTTGATGTTGCCCGGGTTCACCCGGACCGCGGCGCAGCCGGCGTCGATCGCGGCGAACACGTACTTGGGCTGGAAGTGGATGTCCGCGATGACCGGGATCTGGGACTTCCTGGCGATGATCGGCAGCGCGTCGGCATCGTCCTGCGAGGGCACCGCGACCCGGACGATCTGGCAGCCGGAGGCGGTCAGCTCGGCGATCTGCTGCAGCGTCGCGTTGATGTCGGAGGTCAGCGTGGTGGTCATCGACTGGACCGAGATCGGGGCGTCGCCGCCGACCGGGACGTTGCCGACCATGATCTGCCGCGAGACGCGGCGCTTCGCCAACGGCTTGAGCGGCAGGGACGGAATACCGAGCGAGATCGCGGTCATGTGCGCAGGGTTCCCCAGGTCGAGGTCGGTGAGCGGGCCGATGGGTCCGGCCGGCCGGGCAGGCCGCGGAAGGGCGCGCCCGGCTTACAAAGGTACGCCACGGCCGAGCGGCGGAGCACACTCGGCCGTGGCGGACAAGACTTAATTGATTTTGACCGGATTGACGATGTCCGCGACCATCACCAGCGCCGTGAAGCAGATGAAGATCCCGGCCACCACGTAGGCCACCGGCATCAGCCGGGCCACGTCGAACGGCCCCGGATCCGGCCGGCGCACCAGCGCGGCGAACCGGCGGCGCACCGACTCCCAGAGCGCGCCGGCGATGTGCCCGCCGTCCAGCGGCAGCAGCGGCAGCATGTTGAACAGGAACAGCGAGAGGTTGATGCCGGCCAGCAGCTGGACGAAGAACGCGAGCTGCTGGGTGGCCGGGAGGTCCATCGCGAACACGTCCCCGCCGAGGCGGGCGGCGCCGACCATCCCGATCGGGTCGTCGGTGGAGCGCGGGGTGCCGTCCACCACCGCGTGCCACAGGCTGGGGATCTTGCTCGGCAGGGCGGCCAGGGACTTGACGCCGTGCTCGGCCATCGCGGTCATCTGGTCGGCGCTCTCCCCGACCGACAGGTGGTGCACGCCCTCGGCCGGGGTGATGCCGAGGAAGCCCGCCTCGACCGTCTGCCCCTTGACCGCGTAGCCGTCCTTGTCCATCACCGGCAGGGTGTTGGTGGCGATCTCGGCGGACAGCGTGACCTGCTGCCCGTCCCGCTCGACCACGACCGGCACGGTGCGGCCGGCCGAGTCGCGGATGTCGTCCTGGAGCTGGCGGTAGGTGGTGATCGGGTCGCCGCCGAAGGAGAGCACCCGGTCGCCGTTGTGCAGCCCGGCCTTGTTGGCCGGGGACAGCGGCGCGTCGGCGGGGCAGACGTCCGTGCGCTCGCCGGTCTTCACCACGCACTGGCTCACCGAGGCCACCACCGGCACCGCGATCTGCTGGCCGATGCCCATGAACAGCGCCAGGAAGAGCGCGACCGAGAGGATCAGGTTCATGAACGGGCCGGCGAACATCACGATGACGCGCTGCCACGGCTTGCGGGTGTAGAAGAGCCGGTCCTCGTCGCCCTCCTGGAGCTCCTCGTAGGAGGCCTCCCGGGCGTCCTCGATCATGGTCCGCCAGGGCGAGCTGCTGCGCTTGGTTATCCGGCCGTCGGCCCCCGGCGGGAACATCCCGATCATGCGGATGTAGCCGCCGAGCGGGATCGCCTTGATGCCGTACTCCGTCTCGCCCTTCTTGCGGGACCAGACGGTCGGCCCGAAGCCGACCATGTACTGCGGCACGCGGATCTTGAACAGCTTGGCCGTGGAGAGGTGGCCGAGCTCGTGCCAGGCGATCGAGATGAGCAGGCCGACCAGGAAGATCAGGATGCCCAGCGCCCACATCAGGTTGTTCACTGCTGATCCTCCGTCATGCCGCTCCGCTCGCCGTCCGTACCGCTCAACCCGCTGCCAGCTCCGTGGCGCGGGCCCGGGCCCAGTCCTCCGCGTGGAGTACGTCCGCCAGGGTGAGCGAAGTTCCCGCGGGGGTGCCGTGCTCGGCGACCACCTTGGCGACAGTGTCCACGATTCCGGTGAAGGGCAGCCGGCCCTTCAGGAAGGCGTCCACGCACTCCTCGTTGGCCGCGTTGAACACCGCCGGGGCCGTGCCGCCGAGCGTACCCACCTCGCGGGCCAGCTCGACCGCCGGGAAGGCCTCGTCGTCCAGCGGGAAGAACTCCCAGGTCGCGGCCTTGGTCCAGTCGCAGCCGGGGGCCGCGTCCGGCACCCGGTCGGGCCAGCCGAGGCCGAGCGCGATCGGCATCCGCATGTCCGGCGGGCTCGCCTGGGCCAGCGTGGAGCCGTCCGAGAACTCCACCATCGAGTGGACGACGGACTGCGGATGGACCACGACCTCGATCCGGTCGAACGGCACGTCGTACAGCAGGTGCGCCTCGATCACCTCCAGCCCCTTGTTCACCAGGGTGGCCGAGTTGATGGTGATCACCGGACCCATCGCCCAGGTCGGGTGGGCCAGCGCGTCCGCGGGGGTGACGGTGGCCAGCTGCTCCCGGCTGCGCCCGCGGAACGGGCCGCCGCTGGCGGTGACCACCAGCTTGCGGACCTCGGCCCGGGTGCCGCCGGCCAGCGCCTGGAAGATCGCGGTGTGCTCGGAGTCCACCGGCACGATCTGCCCCGGCTTCGCGAGCGCCCGCACCAGCGGGCCGCCGACGATCAGCGACTCCTTGTTGGCCAGCACCAGCACCCGGCCGGCCGCCAGCGCCGCCAGGGTGGGCGCCAGACCGATCGAGCCGGTGATGCCGTTGAGCACCGAGTGGCACTCGATCCGGGCCGCCTCGGTGGCCGCCTCGGGCCCGGCCAGGATCTCCGGCAGCCCGCGGCCACCGGCCTGCGCCGCCAGCGCCTCACGCAGCGCGGGCACGGCTGCCTCGTCGGCCACCGCCACCGTGTGCACGCCCAGGCGCAGCGCCTGCTCGGCGAGCAGCGCCACCCGCCCGCCGGCGGCCGAGAGCGCCACCACCTTGAACCGGTCCGGGTTGCGCAGCACCACGTCGATGGCCTGGGTGCCGATCGATCCGGTGGAGCCGAGGATCACCAGCTCCCGGGGGCCGGCGGGGTCCTTGACGGTCGGGGTGAAGCGCAGCTGCGGGTGGGCGAGCGAGTTCATGGGCACCATTGTGTCCTGCCCGCCGGCCCGCCGTGCCGTCCGCCCCGTCGGAGGGTTACTTCCAGGCCCAGAGCTCCCGTGCGAGGCGCCGTCCGCCTCGACCTCCCACTCGAACAGGCCGGCCACGCCGCCCGGGCTCATCAGCACGCCCTGCCCGACACCCGACAGGGTGCCGTCGGCCCGTAGCCGGCCCGAGTGGGTGCCGATGTCGTGCACCTGGACGCCCAGGAGGCGTCCGTCCGCCTCGAAGGAGGTCTCCACCGTCGGGGGCAGGCCGTGGTCGGCGGGCACCACCCGGCGCACCGTCGTCCGGCCCTCTTCCTCACCCGACTGGTCGCCGGGCATGGCCCTTCCCCTCTCCGCAGACACCCCCGACCACCCCCAACCCCTTCCGGACCACGCCGGGCGCCGGAGGGTGTCACGGCAGGCCGATGCCCCGCCACCGGACCGCGGTGACGGGGCATCGCAAGGCGCCCCGAGATCTCGGGGCCGAGGCCTCAGAGGTCGAGGCCGGTGAGCACCAGGACCCGCTCGTAGGTGAAGTCGTCCATCGCGTAGCGGACGCCCTCGCGGCCCACGCCGGAGTCCTTGACGCCGCCGTACGGCATCTGGTCGGCCCGGTAGGACGGGGCGTCGCCGATCACCACGCCGCCGACCTCCAGCTCGCGGTGGGCGCGGAAGGCGACCTGCACGTCGTGCGTGAAGACGCCGGCCTGCAGGCCGAAGGCCGAGTTGTTGGCCTCGGCGAAGGCCTCCTCGGTGGAGTCCACCCGGTGCAGCGACAGGACCGGGCCGAAGGCCTCGGAGGTGGCCAGGATCGCGTCGGCGGGCAGCTCGGCGAGCACGGTCGGCGCGTAGGCCGCACCGTCGCGGGTGCCGCCGGTGAGCACCTTGGCGCCCTTGGTGACTGCGTCCTCGACCCAGGCCTCGACGCGCTTGGCGGCGTTCTCGTCCACCAGCGGGCCGACGTCCACCGAGTCGTCGCTCGGGTCACCGGTGACCTGGGCCTGGACCTTGGCGACGACCTTCTCCGCCAGCGCGTCGTACACCGAGGCGTCGGCGATGACCCGCTGCACCGAGATGCAGGACTGGCCGCCCTGGTAGTTGGCGAAGGTGGCGATCCGGGTGGCCGCCCACTCCAGGTCGGCCTCCGAGGACCAGTCCGCCAGCACCAGCGCCGCGGCGTTGCCGCCGAGCTCCAGGGTGACGTGCTTGCGCGGCACCGAGTCCATGATCTGGTAGCCGACCTTGTCGGAACCGGTGAACGAGATGATCGGCAGCCGCTTGTCCTGGACCAGCGCCGGCATCTTCTCGTTCGGCACCGGGAGCACGCTCCAGGCGCCGGCCGGCAGGTCGGTCTCGGCCAGGATCTCGCCCAGCACCAGCGCGGACAGCGGGGTGGCCGGGGCCGGCTTGAGGATGATCGGGGCGCCGACGGCGATCGCCGGGGCGACCTTGTGGGCGACCAGGTTGAGCGGGAAGTTGAACGGGGCGATGCCCAGCACGACACCCTTGGGGAAGCGGCGCACCACCGCGAAGCGGCCGGTGCCGCCCGGGTCGGTGTCCAGTCGCATGGTCTCGCCGTTGGTCCGGCGAGCCTCCTCGGCGGCCCAGCGGAACACCGAGACGGCCCGGCCGACCTCGCCGCGCGCCCACTTGATCGGCTTGCCGTTCTCCGCGGTGATCAGGCGGGCGATCTCCTCGGTGCGCTCGGCCAGGCGCTTGGACACGTGGTCCAGCGCGGCGGCGCGGACGTGCGCGGGGGTGGCGGCGAAGACCGGGGCGGCGGCGGCAGCGGCCGCGACCGCCTCCTCCACCTGGGCGTCGGTGGGCACGCTGACCTTGCCCACCAGGCTGCCGTCGTACGGGTGGCGGACCTCGAAGTCCCCGTCGCCGCTCGCCTTGCGGCCGGCCAGCCAGAACTCATGGGTGGTGGTCACGGTCGTACCGGCCCTCTCCTCGTCGTCTGCGGCTCCACGGACGCGGTGCCTGCCATCCACGGTAGGACCCGGACGGACCAAAGCGGATTGGACGCATCGGAGCGGAACCCCGCCGGGCCACTCCACGGTGGCAGATCCCCGCCGGCCCCGGCCCGGGCCGGGGTCAGTCCTCGCCGGAGCGCAGCGCGAGCCAGAGCTCCATCCGGACGTCGGTGTCGTCCAGCGAACGGCCGAGGAGCTCCTCGACCCGCCGCATCCGGTACCGCAGGGTGTGCCGGTGCACCCCGAGATCGGCGGCGGCCGCGTCCCACTGGCCGTGCCGCGAGAGCCAGGCGCGCAGGCTGGCCACCAGGTCGCCGCGGGCGGTCCGGTCGTGGTCGCGCAGCGGCCGCAGCAGGCCCTCGGCGAAGGCGGTGACCGCCTCCTCGCCGAGCAGCGGCAGCAGCGAGCCCGCGCCGACCTCCTCGTGGTCGACCGAGCGCCGGCCGCCGCGCTGCGCCACCGCGAGCGCCCGCTCGGCCTGCGCGTACGCGGTGCCCGCGTCCTCCAGGGCGGCCGGCGCGGAGACCCCGAGCGACAGCCCCTCCTGCTCCTCCACCGCGCCCAGGCAGGCCCGGTGCGCCGCGCCGTTGTCGAGCGCCAGCACCATCAGCCGGGGGCCGTGCGGGCCGTCCTCGCGGGAGACCAGCAGCCGCTCGCCGACCTTGCCGCCGGCCTGCTCGGCGCGGTCGCCCAGCTCGCTCAGCGCCTCGGCCGCCTCCGGGCCCGCCACCGCGCCGGCGACCAGCACCCTTATCGTCCCCTCCGGCAGCCCGCCGAACAGTCCGGACGCCACCTGACGGGCCGTGGCCACCTCACCGGCCAGCACCATCCGCAGCAGTGCCGCGCCCATCCGCTCCTCCGCCTGGCGCAGCTCCCGGGAGCGCTCCAGGGTCAGCGTGAGCAGCGCGACGGCCGCGTTCAGCACGTACCGCTCGGTGGGGGTGATCCGGTCCTCGGTGCCGACCGCGAGGAAGCCGCGGGCCCGGCGGTCGGCGCCCAGCGACTGGACCACCACGTAGTCCTCGTCGGCGGTGTCGATGCCCGGGGAGCGGCCCTGCAGCGCGGCGCTGGAGGGGGCCGGCCGGCGGCGCAGCCGGTCGACCTCGGCGGCCAGCCGGCCGGCCCGGCGGGCCGCCCAGTCGGGGGCCACCGCGGAGAGCGCGCCGGAGCCGTCGTAGAGCGCGGCCCAGCCGCCGAGCCGGGCGGCCAGCCGGCGGACCACCGCGGTGGTGCCGTCCTTGCCGAGCGCGGCCCGGGTCAGCTCCTCCTGGGCCTCGAAGCTGGTGGTGACCGCCTCGTACTGCTCGGCGGCCAGCGCGGCGGAGACCGCCTTGGAGATCGCGATGAACGGGGTGGCCTCCGGCACCCGCAGCAGCGGCAGCCCGCGCTGGGCGGCCGCGTCGACCAGGGCCTGCGGCACCTCGGTGTGCGAGAGCCCGACCCCGAGCCCGAGGCCCACCACCCCGGCGTCGGCGAGGCGGTGCACGTACGCCTGCAGGCGGGCCGCGCTCTTGCCGAGCTTGATGCCGGTGGTGAGGAGGAGTTCGCCGCCCTCCAGGAAGGGCGTCGGGTCGTCCAGCTCGCTGGTGTGCACCCAGCGGACCGGCCGCTCCAGGTGGTCCGCGCCGGCCAGAACCGTGAGGTGGAGCGCGGTGTTGCGGACGACGGAGGCGAGTGTGGGGGGCATGGCACCTTCGGTGGTTCGACCAGGCCGCGCCGTTGCGGCCGGGCGAGAGGGGCTACTGCCCCCATTATGTACGGCCCGGACAAGCGGCAGCGCCGAATCCACCGGACCGGAGTCCGGTGCTCGGGGGCCCTCCTGCCGAAACGGCCTCTTTCCGGTGTCAGCTGCGCAGATCGACCAGCAGCGGCGGCACCTGCTCGCCGTTCACCGTCGACAGCGAGATCACCGCGTGCCCGGTCGGCAGCGCGTGCGCCAGGTCCGAGGGCGACCAGCGGTGCCGCTCGACATCCCGGGTGGTGACGCTCTGGGTCTGCGCGGCGGTGCCGGAGAGCGCCTTGCGCAGCCCGCGGGCGGACTTGCGCAGCAGCCCGCCGGAGGTGTCCGGGGTGTGCGTGACGGCCGTCTCGGTGACCAGGTGGGTGCCCCAGGCCTCGGAGAACAGCCGGCCGTCCCAGGGCGCGATGCCGGGGAAGGCCATCCGGCAGCCCACCGCGCCGAACAGCGGGGCGCGCAGCGACTCGGGCAGGTCGACCAGGGTGCGCAGCACCAGCACCGCGCCGGCGTTCAGGCCGCGGATCCGCTGCAGGCCGCGCACCGCGTGCTGGTCCACCGCGGCCGAGGCGTCGTCCACCACCAGGCCGGCGAACAGCGTGCGCTCCTCGCGCACCGCGGCGGCCTGCAGGAACTGGCCGACCACCAGCCGGGAGAGCATCCGGGCCGCCTCGGGGTGGCTGCGCTCGGGGAGCTTCACCCGGACCCGAAGCGGGTGGTCCAGGGCGCGCATCGCGAAGGCGGGCCTGGCCCCTGGCGTGCCCGCGAAGCAGTCCGCGAAGACCGGCCGGTCCAGCAGCGCCAGCCGGTCGGCGAGCAGCATGCCGGGGTCGTCGGCCCGGCCGTGCTGGCGGGCCCGCTGCTGGAGGTCCGCCGCGAACGCGGTGTCCCGGCCGGCCTTGCGCAGCGCCTCGGCCAGCTCCACCCAGCCCTCCTCGTCGCCGGCGAGCAGGCCGCGCAGCTCGCGCACCCCGGGGTGGCGGCCGTACGCGGCGTGGAACGGGCCGACCACCTGCTGGAGCGCCGTGCGGGCGCTCTCGCCGCGCAGCACCAGCTCGTCCGGCAGCAGGGCGTCCGCCAGTCGCGCGGCCGCCTCGTCCGCGGTGCGGGCGGCGCCGTACAGGTCCAGGCCGTACGGGGAGGCCGGGTCGCCGGGCGCGATCACCACGTCGTACCAGGAGTCCGGCCCGAGGTCGCTGTCGGCGGCGCCGACCACCACCGCGCAGGCGGTGCCGGCCAGGGCCTGCAGGCAGAGCGCCTCGGCGAGCGGGCGGGCCAGCCCGGTGGTCTTGCCGGTGCCGGCCGGGCCGACGGCCAGCAGCGAGGTGCCGAGGGTCGCCGGGTCGAGCGCGAAGCCGGCCGCGCGGTGCGCCGGCGGGTTCTTCACCACGTCCTGGGCCGTGCCGAGCCGCACCTGGCGGACCAGCAGGTCGTGCCGGGCGGCGCGGCCCGGCAGGTCGCGCGCCTCGGAGGGGTGGGCGCAGGCGGCGGCGCCGCGGGCCAGCACCTGCTCGGTGAAGTCGGGCAGCAGCCCCGGCGCGGCCTGCACCGCCTGCCAGGCCTGCCGGATCCGGACGTAGTCGACGTCGCCGACGGCCTCGGCCGCCAGCCGGGCGGCGGCGGCCGGGGCGCCGGGGCGCAGCTCCTGCCACGGGTCGGCGGGGCCGGCGACCGGTGCGCCGGCGGGCGGGGCGGTGGGCTCCTCGTGGGTGACGGTGCGCGAGAGCAGCGGCAGCGCGTAGCGGCGCCAGACCTCCGGCCAGCGCCCCATCCGGCCGAAGACCCGGATCACCACGAAGGCGAGGGCGAGGTTGAGCAGCAGGGCGAGCAGCACGGTCGGCACCAGCGGCAGGGCGCCGAGGCCGAGCAGTCCGAGCAGAGCGAACAGCGCCTGCCGGCCGTACACGAAAGCGAGCCAGCCGACCGCCAGGTTGAGCACCGCGCGCAGCAGCAGCGGTCCGGCCGGGACGGCGGCGTCCTCGCCGCGCTGCGGGTCGAGCGGGCGGTAGTGGAGGCGGAAGATGCCGGCGGCGAGCTCGGGTCTGGGCTCGGTGGCCCAGGCCGCCAGGTCGAACGGCCGGTGGCCGGGCTCGCGCGGGCCGGGCTGCGCGGGTACCGCGGACCGCCCGCCCACCCCTGCGGCCTGCTGCCCCTGCCCGCCGTCCAGTCCCATCGCGGCCCCGCTCCCTACGCCACCCCGGCACGATCGGTCCGTCCGTGCCGCCTCTACCCATGTCACCCACCCGGCGACACGCCCGCGCTCAATGTAGTGGAGCGGGGGCGGGCGGTAGCCGATCTCGGCCCACTGGCCGCGCCGGACAAGTCGTCCGGCGCAGTGCTACCGAGTGGCGCATGCCTGTGCGAGGGCGGCCGCCGTAGCCTGCGAGGACCGCGTCGAGAATCTGGAGAACACCATGAGCGCTGCAACGCCGCTCCCGCAGGAGCGCCGTCTGGTCACCGCGATCCCGGGCCCCAAGTCGCAGGAGCTGCAGGCTCGCAAGCTCGGCGCGGTGGCCGCCGGCGTCGGCACCACCCTGCCGGTCTACATCTCGCGCGCCGGTGGCGGCGTGCTCGAGGACGTGGACGGCAACTCGCTGATCGACTTCGGTTCCGGCATCGCCGTGACCAACGTGGGCAACAGCGCCGCCGCCGTGGTCGCCAAGGCCACCGAGCAGCTGGCCGCCTTCACCCACACCTGTTTCATGGTCACCCCGTACGAGGGTTACGTGGCCGTGGCCGAGCAGCTCAACGAGCTGACCCCGGGCAGCCACGAGAAGCGCACCGCGCTGTTCAACTCGGGCGCCGAGGCGGTGGAGAACGCGGTGAAGATCGCCCGCGTGTTCACCAAGCGCACCGCCGTCGTGGTGTTCGACCACGGCTACCACGGCCGCACCAACCTCACCATGGGCCTGACGGCGAAGAACATGCCGTACAAGCAGGGCTTCGGTCCGTTCGCGCCGGAGATCTACCGGGTGCCGGTCGCCTACCCCTACCGCTGGCTGACCGGTGCGGAGAACTGCGCCGCCGAGGCCGCCGCGCAGGCGATCGACATCATCAACAAGCAGATCGGCGCCGACAACGTCGCGGCGATCATCATCGAGCCGATCCAGGGCGAGGGCGGCTTCATCGAGCCGGCCAAGGGCTTCCTCCCGGCGATCGCCGAGTACGCCAAGGCGAACGGCATCGTGTTCGTCGCGGACGAGATCCAGACCGGCTTCTGCCGCACCGGCGACTGGTTCGCCTGCGACGACGAGGGCGTCGTCCCGGACCTCATCACCACCGCCAAGGGCATCGCGGGCGGTCTGCCGCTGGCCGCGGTGACCGGCCGCGCCGAGATCATGGACGCCGCGCACGCCGGCGGCCTGGGCGGCACCTACGGCGGCAACCCGGTGGCCTGCGCCGCCGCGCTGGGCTCGATCGAGACCATGAAGTCCGAGGACCTGAACGGCAAGGCCCGGCGGATCGGCGAGATCATGCTCGGCCGGCTGAGCGCCATGCAGGAGAAGTTCGCCGGCGACGACCGCTTCAGCATCGGCGAGGTCCGCGGCCGCGGCGCGATGATCGCGGTCGAGCTGGTCAAGCCGGGCACCAAGGAGCCCGCCCCGGAGATCACCGCCGCCGTGGCGAAGGCCTGCCACGCCCAGGGCCTGGTGGTGCTGACCGCCGGCACCTACGGCAACGTGCTGCGCTTCCTGCCGCCGCTGGTGATGCCGGAGCACCTGCTGGTCGAGGGCCTCGACATCATCGAGAGCGCCTTCGCCGCCGTCTGACGGCGGATCCCGCCGAGCGGCCCGGTCCACCACGGACCGGGCCGCTCCGTTTCTGTACGGTTTTCGTGTCGCCGACCGGGGAATTTTCACAGACCTCCGAACGACCATGGAGGTTGTACCGAGGGTGGTGAAGATGCTGTGCGGATCACCCGAACCTTCGCTGCTCCGACGGGCCATGACGTAGTGTCATGCCAGATGGACAGCGAGCCCGACGACTTAGCGACCAGCCCGTCCGGCGCCTGCTCGCAGGCTCCGGACACCCATGACCGATCGACCGGCCGTCCGCCCCAAACCCCCCGGGGCGCACGGAGCGGCGATCACCTCAGCCGCCCCGGGGCTCTCCCCCCCGCCTCGGGGCGGCTCATGCGTTCCCCGGCGCCGATCGCGGCAGCCGTGCTGCTGGCCGTGCTGGCGGTGGTCTCCTGGCAGGTCGCGGCCGAGGGCCCGCTGCTGGGCCTGGACCGCAGCGCCCGCCGGGCCACCTACGAGTTCCGCCACCAGCTGCACAGCACCGCGGTGAACCACCTCGGCGCCGCGCTGTCCGACCTCGGCGGCAACGTCCCGGCCTTCCCGCTGCTGCTGCTCGGCGGCGCGTTCGCCGCCCTGCTGTGGCGCCGCGCGGACACCCCTCGCTGGTGGCTGCCGCTGCCGGTGGCGGTGCTGGCGGGGGTGCTGGTGCCGGCGCTGGTCGTCCCCGGCAAGGCCTACTTCGCCCGACCGGGCCCGTTCGGCGTGCCGCTCTCCGCCGACCAGCTCGGCTGGTACCCGTCCGGCCACACCGCCACCTCGACCATCGCGTACGGGACGGTCGCCCTGCTGGTCGGCCGGGCCCTCGCGGTGCGGGCCCGGCGCCGGCTGTACGCCGCGACGGCGCTGCTCTGCGCCGGGGTCGGCTGGGGGCTGATGTGGAGCGACTACCACTGGCTGCTGGACGTCCTGGCCAGCTGGTGCCTGGGCGGCCTGGTGCTGCTGGCGCTGGCCCGGTGGGCGGTGCCGGCCGGCGGCGGCGCGCCGGCCGGCCGCGGTCACTGACCCTCGGCCGGCTCCTCCTCGTTGCGGTGGACCAGACCGGGCTCACCGTTGTCGCGGTGCCACTCGACCACCAGCTCGTCGCGGGTGCCGAAGCGCACCAGGTGGCGGCCGACCACGTCCTCCAGGGTGGCCAGATCCTCGGCGGCGCCCTCGACCGTGAGCAGCAGGGCGTCGGGCTCGGCGACCAGGGTGGCGGTGCCGGCCCGGAAGGCCAGGGCGCCGCGGCCGTCCTCCTCGGACCAGTCGGCCTGGATCTTGCGGCTCATGTGCGCGGCCAGCTGCTTGCCGTAGCGGCCCGGGCGGTCGGTACGGACGCGGGCTTCGGAACGAGGCATGTGTACTCCCTGGTTAGGATTGCCTAAGTTCCCCCACCGTACCCCAGATGCTGAGCTTGGCTCAATATATTTCGGATCACCCGACGCCCTGCCCCGCCGGATACCCTGACTCCACCCTTCCCGGCCCTGGGCAGGGCACGCCGAGCCCGGAGCCCGCCATGACCACCCCGCCGACGGCAGACACCGCCGCCGAACTCGCCGACGCGCTGACCCGGGCGATGAAGCGGATCCGTCGGCAGACCATGCACCGGCTGGAGCCCTACGGGATCACCCCCGGCCAGGCCCGGGCGCTGCGCACCCTCGCCCACGCCCCCGGTTGCGAGGGCCGGGAGACCATGCGCCTGAGCGAGCTGGCCGAGCGGCTGCACATCGCGCCCCGCTCGGCCACCACCGTGGTGGACGCCCTGGAGGAGGCCGGGCTGGTCACCCGGACCCCCGACCCGACCGACCGGCGGGCGGTCCGGCTGGTGCTGACCGAGGCCGGCCGGGGTGCGCTGGAGCGGATCGGGCAGGTCCGGCACGAGGTCGCCCAGGAGTACTTCGCCCCGGTCAGCGCCATCGAGCAGGCCGCCCTGCTGCAGGCACTGCGCGGCGCCGAGACGGCGTTCGAGGCGCGGCGCCCGGCGCACCGGCCGGACGGCGCGGACGGACCGCGGTGAGCCCGATGCCGGCGACCACCAGCACGGCGGCCGCGGCCGCGAGCGGGCCGAACCGCTCCCCCAGCAGCAGCCAGGACGAGGACATCCCGAACACCGGCACCAGCAGCGAGTACGGGGCGACCGCCGAGGCGTCGTAGCTGCGCAGCAGGAAGCTCCAGGCGACGAAGCCGAACAGGGTGGACAGCAGCCCCACGTAGGCGATCGCGCCCAACCCCGCCAGGTCGATCCCGGCCAGCGCCCGCAGGTCCGCCTCCGGCCCCTCGACCAGCAGCGACAGCCCGAGCAGCGGCAGCGGCGGGACGGCGCTCACCCAGACCATCCAGCGCAGCGCGTCCGGCGGGGCGGCCTTGCGGGTCAGCACGTTGGACAGCCCCCAGAACACCGCCGCGGCGACCACCAGGGCGAACCCGCCGACCGGGCCGTCGAGTCCGCGGTCGAGGGCGGCCAGCGCGATCCCGGCGAAGGCGATCGCCAGGCCCGCCGTCCGCAGCCCGGTGGGCCGCTCGCGCAGCAGCGCCGCGGCGAACAGCGCGGTGAACACGGCCTGGCTCTGCAGCACCAGCGAGGACAGCCCGGCCGGCATCCCCGCGTGCATGCCGAGGAACAGCAGCCCGAACTTGACCACCCCGAGCGTGCCGCCGACCGCCAGGATCCAGCGCCACGCCACCGTGGGCGGCCCCACCAGGAACACCGCCGGCACCGCCACCACGGCGAACCGCAGCGCGCAGAAGAGCAGCGGCGGGAAGTTGGCGAGCCCGACGTGGATCAGGACGAAGTTGAGGCCCCAGACGGCGGCGATCGCCACCGCCAGGGCGATGTGACGGGGACGCATGGTGGTGCTGGTCGCTGGCATGGATCGAGCATGGCGGCGCGGGACCGTGCAGCACCAGCGATGAATACTGAAGCGAACTGCTTAGCATTGCTGAACGATGAGGAGGGGACGGCCCGGATGATGGATCTCGGACGGCTGCGCGCGCTGCACGCGGTGGCGGTGCACGGCTCGATCGGGGGCGCGGCGGGCGCGCTGGGTTTCACCCCCTCGGCGATCTCCCAGCAGATCGCCAAACTGGAGCGGGAGACCCGCACCGTGCTGCTGGAGCGCCAGGGCCGGGGCGTGGTGCTCACCGACGCGGCCCGGCAACTGGCCGAGACCGCACAGGAGTTGCTGCTGCTGGTGGAGCAGGCCGAGGTGACCTTGGAGGAGCGCCGCGGCCAGGCCGTGGGCCGGCTGCTGATCGCCGCCTTCGCCACCGGCGCGCGCGGCCTGCTGCCCGGCGTGCTGGCCGATCTGCGGGAGAGCTGCCCGGAGCTGGACGCCCGGCTGCTGGAGAGCGACCCGTACCCGGCCGCCGAACTGGTGGCCCGCGGCGAGGTCGACCTCGCCCTGGTGCAGGACTGGCCGACCGTGCCGCTGCCGGTCCAGCCCGGCCTGGCCCGGCTGGACCTCGGCCCCGACCCGGTGGACCTGCTGCTGCCCGCGGACGACCCGCTGGCCGCGCTCGACCAGGTGCCGGTGGCGCGGCTGTGCGGGCGGCGCTGGATCAGCGTGCCGCCCGGCAACATCTGCCACGACTGGCTGGTGCGGACCATGCGGGAGGCTGGCGAGGAGCCCGATGTGGTCCACCAGGTGGGCGAGTTCGAGACCCAGATCGCGCTGATCGGCGCGGGCCTCGGCCTCGGGCTGGTGCCCCGGCTGGGGCGCGGGGTGCTGCCCGCCGGGGTGGTCGCCCGGCCGGTGTCGCCGGAGCCCTCCCGGCGGGTCTTCGCGCTCTGGCGGAGCCAGGCCTCCCGGCGGCCGGCCATCACCGCGGCGCTCACCGCGATGCGCCGGCGCTGGAGCACCCTGCCCGGCTGACCACCGGCCGGACCGGCTCAGCCCGCGAAGCCGATCACCAGCCACATGAAGCCCACCCCGACCAGCGTGCACAGCAACGTGGTGCGGGAGGGGTGCGGGCTGTGCGCCTCGGGCAGGATGTCCGAGGTCGCCAGGTACAGCAGGAAACCCGCGAAGAAGCCCAGGTAGAGGCCGAGCAGTTGCTCCGGGATGGTGAACAGCAGGGTGATTGCCGCCCCGGTCACCGGTGCCAGCGCGTCGGCCGTCAGCAGGGTCAGCGCCCGCCGCCGGTCGTTCCCGTAGAGCCGGGTGATGGTGTACGTGTTGAAGCCGTCCGCGAAGTCGTGCGCCACCACCGCGATCGCCACCACGGTGCCCACCGTGCCGCCGGCCTGGAAGGCCGCGCCGATCGCGAAGCCGTCCATCATGCTGTGCGCGACCAGTGCGCCGGCCGCCGCCAGGCCGACCCGCTGGGTGCCCGGGTGCCGGTGACCGTGCCCGTGGGTGTGCTCCGCGTACTCGCCCTCGTGACCGCGGTGGATGGCGACCGCGCGCTCCACGATGTGGATCACCAGGAAGCCGGCGGCGAACATCAGCAGCGCCTGCGGCACCCCGTGCACCTCGGTCGGCGCCGCGGCCAGGGCCTCCGGCAGCAGGTCGAAGGAGACCACACCCAGCATCAGGCCGGCCGCGAAGCCGAGCACCAGGTGCCGCCGGTCACCGGTGCGCTGGGCGGCGAAGCCGCCGATCAGGGTCATCAGGAACGCGCCCGCGGCGACCAGCACGGCGGTCATCGTGGCGCTCCCCTCACCCGTCGGCCCTCACCCGTCGACGGCGCTCCGCGGTGGGGCCGGACGACCGCGAGGACCGCTGCCCACGGGCGCAGCCGCCCGGCCCGGGTCCGGCGCAGCCGGGACCTGCGCCCAGCCTGCCCGCGGCCCGGCGCCGCGGCGCGCCCGGCGGTCCGTCGGGGTGACGGGCGGCCGGCCCCCGAGGAGCGAGGGCGCCGGGTCAGCCGTCGGTGGCCGCCAGGTACACGGCGGACAGCTGCGGCGCGCCCTGGTCGGCCCAGCCGTGGCCGAGTTCGGTGACGTCCAGTTCGAGGCCGGTCGGCAGCACCATCAGCGGCCGGCCCTGCCGGCCGATCCGCCAGTTCGCCCCCGGCACCGTCCGCCGGATCACCGTGCCCAGGTACAGGCCCGCGTCGTTGCCCAGCCAGTCCGAGACCTCCGGGTCGTCGCGCCAGCGGGGCAGCAACTGGTCGAGGGCGGTCAGCGACTGCGGCCCGTCGTCCAGCCGCACCCCCGCCGACCCGGCCAGCTCCCGCAGCAGCCCGCACTCGCCGAACAGCTCGGCCATCGCCTCCTGCCGGTCCTCCCGGGCCTGCTGGTCGCCCGGCCCGCGCGGGTCCTCCCGGCCGGGCCCGGGGCGGTCGGCCGCGCCGCCGTCCGGCTCCGCCCGGTGCCCGCCGCGCTCGCGCCGGCGGCCGAAGAATCCGATTCCCATCGGTCCAGAGTGACAGGCGGCCGACCCGGACGCAGGCGGATCGCCCGGTGCGTCGGGGTCGGACCGCGAAGCTTCAGCCGCCCGTGGTGAGCGGCAGGCCGAGATGCGTCCTGGCCAGCTCCTGCACACCGCGGCCGTCGATCAGGTGGACGTGCTGGTAGCCCTCGCCGGCCGCCAGGTCGAGCGCTTGGTCGGTGAACCGCCCGGAGGTCAGCCGCAGTCCGCGCTCGGCGCCCTCCTCCCGGACCGCCTCGGCGAGCGTGCGCAGGTGGTCCGCCCCCACCGGTGCGGGCTCGCGCGAGGCCCAGACCACCCAGCGGCCGGGCAGGGCGCTACCGGGCCCGCCCTCGCCGGTCGCCACCAGCCCGGCCGGGCCGCGCAACCGCACGCTCCACCCGGCCAGGCCGCCCCTGGTCAGCAACTGCCGGACCAGGTGCGCGAACTCGTTCGGCGAGAGCTCCTCGACGCTCGGCACGGCCGCGCCGACCGTGCCGCCGGGCTCGACCTCCACCCCCGCGTACGGATCCGGGGTGACCACCGCGGCCAGCTCGCGCAGCCGGACCAGCGCCTCGTCGTGCTCCGCGTCGGCGTAGACGCCCTCGCCGTCCCCGGCCTCGGCCGGGTGCTCCGCCGCCGTCTCGGGGCCGCCGGCCGGCAGCAGCCTGGTGCGGGCCAGGGCGTCCCGGTCGGCGTCCACGCTCAACAGGCAGAGCGGCTCGGCGTCGGGCCGCCGCAGCCAGCCGTTCAGCACCACGCCGGCCAGGATCTCGTCGGTGTCCACGGCGTCCGCCGCCTGGAGCGCGCGCAGCGCCAGCCGGGCGGCCAGCCGGAGGTAGTCCGAGGCGCGCTCGGCCGCCGCCCGCGGCACCGGCTCGATCTCCCCGTCCCGGCCCAGCCGGTAACCGTCCAGGGCGGGCACCAGATCGAGCGGCGGCAGGTCCAGGTCCAGCACGGCCGTGTCGGTGAGCGGCCGGAACACCGCGCGGCAGGGCGCCGGCAGGTCCTGGGTGGCCCCCTCGGCGGCGGCCAGCGCCCGCTCCAGCAGGGACTCCACGGCCGCCGGCTCGGACTGCCGGTACGCCCGGCGGCACTCCTCCAGCGTGTCGTTGTACTCCCGGACCGCCCTGGCCCGGGCCTGCTCGGCCTGCTCGTGCGCCAGCCGGGCCGCCCTGGCCCCGCCGTCGGCGGCCTCGGCCTGCCGGGTGCGCCACTCGCGCAGCGCACGCTGGTGGCTCAGCCGGGCCTGGGCCAGGCCCCGCTGGTAGCCGGAGTCCAGCAGCCGGCGGGAGGCGGGCTCGTCCGGGCCGGCCGCGGCCGGCTCGGGCGGGGCGAAGTCCGCCCAGCGCGGCTCGGCGCCGGCCTCCGGGCCTTGCCCTGCCGCCGGGTAGGGGCGCGGCTCGTAGCTGCGCAGCTGGCTCTCGAAGTCCATCGCCGAGACCGGCAGCGCGGCCCGGCGGAGCAGGTCGGCCAGGCGCTCGTGCTCGGCCTGCACCGTCAGCGTGCGGTGGTGCGTCAGCGCGGCCGCCCGGCCGTGCGCCGCCGCCTCCTCGTCCGGCCCGGCAGCCTGTTCCGGGATCTCGGCTCCGAGATCCCGGAACACCGAAGCCAGGAACCCGGGCTGGAGAAGGGTCGCGGTGGTGTCCGGGCGGCCTTCGGGTGAGTCCTGCATCGGCGGTCGTTCCCCCTGCTCGTCCGGCGCCGGTCGGCTGGGCCCACCGACGGTGGTCCTGTGCAGCATTGTCCACCGTCACCGGGCGCGGGTCAGCCAAGCCCGACAGTTGGCCCGGCCACCCTCGGCGCCGGGCCTGCGCGCTGCCGGCCCCGGCCCAACCCGGTCAGTTCGTCCGGGTGTTGGTCAGGTGCAGGCCGATGTAGCCGACGTAGATCCGGCCGCTGCGCGAGCAGTCGTCGAGGTAGTGCACCCGCGGCGCCGTGCCACCGCCGCCGATCCGCAGGTGGGCGCCCATGAAGGCGCGGCGGGAGGAGTCGACGCAGGCCGGCACCGGCAGCATCCGCTGGCGCTTCCACTTGGCGTGGCTGGCGACCGTCCGCGACTCCCCGCGGACCGCCTTGCGCGGCGGGAAGTGGTGGCAGCCGGCCGGGGTGTGCTCGCACCACTGCTTGAAGTCCCCGCCCGCCTGGCCGCGGACGGCCGCCGCCGCGTACTCCTGAAGGGCGGTCAGCCCCTCCCAGGTGAGCTTGGCCCAGCCGGACCCGTCGCACTGGCCGTCCAGCGCCAGGGTCTCCTTCTCGTCCCCGGTGAACTCCAGCAGCGGGAACTCCTCGAAGCGGCAGACCAGTTCGCCGAAGCTGGCGGGTGCGCCGTCCTGGTCCGCCCGGACGTCGGCGGCCAGCCCCGCCTGGTCCACGGCGCCCGGGCCGGCCACCGTGCACAGCCGGGTGGCGAGTGCCCTGACCTGCGCGCTGACGTGCCGCAGCACCGCGTCCTGCTGGTCCGTGTCGGCCAGCAGGCGGGCCTCCCGGCGACGGGAGTGGTCCAGGCTGCGGCGGATCCGCTCCAGCTCGTCCGCCCGGGACTGCCGCTCGCAGCGGTCGGCGCCGCCCGGGGCGGTGCCGCGCTCGGTGCCGCGCGCCGGGCCCGACCCGGCACCGGCGGGCCGGGGGTGCTGGGGCCGCGGCTCCGCCGGCGGCTGCAACACCGGGACGGCGGCCAGCAGATCGGGCAGCGGCAGCTCGGCGGCGAACCGGCGGGGCTCCCTGGCCAGCAGCGCGGCCGCCCGGCGGACGTCCTCGTCGATCCGGTGCCGGGGCATCACCGGGTGCCGGGCCCCGTCGTACCGGGAGGCCGGATCGACCTCCGGCAGGTAGGTGCGCACGGCTCCGCCGTAGACCTTGTGGTACTCCAGGGCCACGTTGAACAGCGGCAGCGCCGCATGGCCGAGCACCTGGAGCGAGGCGAGACCGGTCAGGTGCCGCAGCAGCGGATGGACCACCTCGGCCAGCCAGGTGTCCATCGCGACGGCGGGCGGGACGCTGGCGACCACCACCGGGAGCCTGCGCTCCGGGTCGCACAGCTCGTCGATCAGCGCGTCGACCTCCGTCCTGGCTATCACCCTGGGCTGCGCGGACAGCGTGACCGGCCCGTCGGTGGCGTCCAGCAGCGGCAGCAGGCTACGGGCCAGCTCGGGCACCGGCACCCGGCTCGCGGTGCGGACCCCGGAGCCGGTCGGCAGGTGCTCGGCCTCCAGCCGGAGCCAGCAGGGCCGCTCGTCGGCCGAGGCCACGGTCAGGGTGAGCTGGTCGATCCCGTGCGCGGCCGGGGTGCGTAGCCGGCGGCGGCTGTAGCGCGCTCCGGGGATCTTCCCGCGGAGGCCACCGGTGTCCCGGTCCAGCAGGACCCGGTCGCCCAGCCGCAGGCGCTCGGCGGGCGGCCCGCCCGGCCCGGCCGGGGCCGGCTGTTCCGGCGGTGGGGGCTCCTCGTGGCCCTCCTCCTTCAGCCACGTGGCCAGCAGTTGGTCGGCCAGAGCGACCGTGTCCCGGTGCGTGCGGGGTGTCGTGACGGTCATCCGATAGGGCGGCGGGGCGTGCTCGGGTGTCATGCGCGGTACCTCCCGGGGTGCGGCGGTGGGGCCTGAAGTCCTCCATCTGGGTCGGCCGGCCCGGTCGGCCGGCCTGCTCTGCGTGTGTCGGGTGGTCGGTACGGACCGGGTGACCCCGGCGGCCCGATCGGGCCGGACGAGGTCGCGCTGGTCCGCACTCCTTGTGGTAGAAGACGAAGAGGCCCGGAGCGGAAGTTCCGCTACCGGGCATGGTTAATTCGTTCGAGTGTTACCGAGAGGCATTCTTTGCCTGCTGCACCGGCGGCGTGGTGCGGTCAGACCGGGAGCTCCACGAAGGTGCGACCGACCGGCTCCGCCCGCGCGGTGCCCCCGGTGCTCTCCGCCAGCCAGGTGTGAAATCCCGTCACCGCGTCCTGCTCCACCCCGACCTCGATCCGCACCCCGTCCGCCTGGTAGGCCAGCTCGCGCACCACGTAGCCGGCCGCCCTCAGGTCGTTCTCCAGCCGGCCGGCCCGGGTGTGCCCCGCGGTGACGGCCAGCAGCGCCACCGGCCGCCGCTCCAGCAGCCCGGCCTCGTCCAGCGCCCGGGAGACGGCGTTGCCGTACGCCCGCACCAGGCCGCCCGCGCCGAGCTTGATCCCGCCGAAGTAGCGGGTGACCACCGCGACGGTGTCCGTCACCCCGCGCCGCCGCAGCACCTCCAGCATCGGCACGCCCGCCGTGCCGCCGGGCTCGCCGTCGTCGCTGGAGCGCTCCCGGCGCTGCTCCTCCCCGACCACGAACGCGGTGCAGTTGTGCCGGGCGTCCCAGTACTGCTTGCGGACGGCCGCCACGAAGGCCTGGGCCTCGTCCTCGTCGGCGACCCGGGCCAGGTGGCAGATGAACCGGGACTTCTTGATCTCGGTCTCGTGGCTGACGGAGCGCCGGACGGTGAGGTACGGCTTCGGGCCGGGCTCCGGCATGGCGCGGGGTCTCCAGGGCGTTGGTGGTGCGGGGGCGCGGGCCGGGCCCCGGAAGGCCGCAGGCCGGCGGGGTCGGCCGACCCCGCCAGCCTAACGCGGGCGACCGGGCTCAGCGGCCGGCGAGCGCGTCCAGCTGCGACCGGTCCAGACCGGTCAGGGCGGTGACCTCGGCCGGGTCCACGGCCCCGCAGTCCAGACCGCGCAGCAGGTAGCCGCTGAGCGCCCGGGCGGTGGCCGGCTCGTCCATCACATCGCCGCCGGCCTTGGCCACGTAGGCCGCGAGCCGGGCCGCCGCGGCGGCCAGCCCCTCGCGGTAGAAGGAGTAGACCGCGACGTACCGGGTGGGCAGGTGCGCCGGGTGCATGTCCCAGCCCTGGTAGTAGGCCCGAACCAGCGAGCGGCGGACCAGGTCGTGGTGGAGCTTCCAGGCGGCGTGCACCTGCTCGGTGGGGCCGGTCGGGATCACATTGGTCGAACCGTCCGAGAGCCGGACCCCGGTGCCCGCCGCCGCCACCTGCATCACGGCCTTGGCGTGGTCCGCGACCGGGTGGTCCATGCTCTGGTAGGCCGCGCCGACCCCGCAGGAGGCGCTGTAGTCGAAAGTCCCGTAGTGCAGTCCGGTGGCCCGCCCCTCGGCCGCCCCGATCATCCGGGCCACCGTGGCCCGCCCGTCCGCGCCCAGGATCGCCTGGGTGGTCTCGATCTGGATCTCGAAGCCGATCCGGCCCGCCGGCAGCCCGGCCCGCCGCTCGAAGTCCTCCAGCAGCCGCACCAGCGCCGTCACCTGCTCCGGGTAGGTGACCTTCGGCAGGGTGAGGACCAGGCCCTCGGGCAGGCCGCCGGCGCCCAGCAGGGTGGCCAGGAACAGCTCCAGCGTGCGGATCCCCCGGTCGCGGACCGCGGCCTCCATGCACTTGATCCGGATACCGACGTACGGCGGCGCGGTGCCCTCGGCCACCGCGGCGGCGACCAGCTCGGCGGCGCGCACGGCCGCGGCGTCCTCCTCCGCGTCGGGGCGCGGCCCGTAGCCGTCCTCGAAGTCGATCCGCAGGTCCTCGATCGGCTCCCGCTCCAGCTTGGCCCGCACCCGGGCGTGCACGTCCGCCAGCAGGTCACCGGCCGGCACGCCCAGCGCCTCGGCCAGCTGCGCCGGGGTGGCCGCATGGGTGTCGAAGGCCTCCAGGGCCTGCCGGCCCCAGTCGGCCACGGTGTCGGCGGCGAAGGCGTCGGCCGGCACGTACACCGTGTGCACCGGCTGGCGGGAGCCGGAGTCACCCGGGTAGCGGCGGGCCAGGTCCGCGTCGACCGGCGCCAGCAGCGCGTCCACGGCGGCCCGGGCGGCGGCCGAGAACGAGGCGCCGCCTCCGGGGTTGCTACCGTCCACCTGGGCCTGCGACATCCGGACTCCTCCACGGCACCGACAACACGTTCAACAGATTGTTGATGTGAACGTAGTGGCGGTGGCCGGGGGCGTCAATGGCCGCCGGTTTGGCGGATCCACCAGGCGGACGGGCGCCGCGCGGCCTACTCCCGGCCGGTCGCGACGTAGCGGTCCTGCAGGTGCTGCCAGATCTTGCCGAGCTCGGTGGCGCTCACCGAACCGTCCGGGCGGGTCCCGACCACACCCCACTCCCGGGTCAGGTAGTCGGCGAACCGCTTCGGGTCCGGGTGGTGCCCGTAGACGTCCATGTAGCTGATCAGGGCGTCGAAGCAGAGATCCGGGTCCAGCGGCTCGCCCGCGGGGCGGCGGGCGGCCGCCCACTGCTCGTCCAGCTCCTCGGCACGCTCGGCGGCGCCCTCGGCATCCGGCCCGGCGGTCCCGTCCGGCTCGAACGGCAGCGGCTCCACGGCCACGGCGGGCGGCGGCGTGTGCAGCTCGCCGTCGAGCCGCAGCGGGCGGTGGCCGATCCGGATCGGCTCCGACCCGTGCGCCTGCTGCTCCGGCCCGACCGGCACCGGGGCACCCGCGCCGACCGGCAGCCGGCGGCCCGGCCCCTGCGGCTGGGGCTGGGGCTGCGGCTGGCCCTGCGGCTGCGACTGCGGCTGGGGCTGCTGCGACTGCTGCGGCTGCGGCTGCGGCTGTGCGGGCCTCGGCGGCTTGAACCAGGGCGAGGCCTGGCCCGGCACCCGGGCCGTCCGGGCCGCCTCCTCCATCTGCTCGCTGTGGGCGCGGACCGCACGCGCGGTCCAGACGTTCAGCTCGCTCTGCTCCGCCGGCGGACCGGCCTGCTCGTCCGCGTGCGGATCCTGGGCGTCCCGCAGCCGGACGGCCGCGAGCTTGGCCAGCGTCGGCACCGCCACGGCCGCCGACACCGGCGGCACCGCCGATTGGTCCTGCTCCGCGTCCGCCGGCTCCTCGGGCCGCGCCGCGGCGGCCGGCCGCACCTCGGCCGGCCCCTGCACGCTCGCGGTGGTCAGCGTGGACCGGCCGGGCTGGGCGCCCTGGACGGCGTGCAGCGGCCCGTCGATCCGGTCCAGGATGCTCGGGTCCAGCGGCACCCCGTACTTGGCGAGCTTCAGCGGGAGCAGTGCCTGGAACGGGGCCGCGCGCCGCCAGCCACGGCCGTACCGGAACCGCAGCTGCGCCCGGTACACCAGCCGGTTCTGCTCCAGCCGGACGGTCTCGTCGTACGACCGCAGTTC
Organism: Kitasatospora sp. NPDC049258; assembly: GCF_040678895.1. Taxonomy (NCBI): domain Bacteria; kingdom Bacillati; phylum Actinomycetota; class Actinomycetes; order Kitasatosporales; family Streptomycetaceae; genus Kitasatospora; species Kitasatospora sp. NPDC049258. The sequence goes on along the minus strand of NZ_JBFAQT010000032.1, from coordinate 2,927 downwards.
CCACAGCTTCATCCGGCGCCACAGGCGGAACGTCGGCACCGGCGAGAGCAGCCAGCGCATCAGCCGGACCGACTCCATGTGCCGGTCGGCGGTGATCGCCGCGATCCGGCCGACCGCGTGCCGGGAGGCCTCGACCACGACCACGAACAGCACCGGGATCACCGCGTGCATCGCCATGCCCAGCGAGTCGCCCCAGGAGGCCGCCGCGTTGAAGGCGATGGTGGCGGCGGTCAGCAGCCAGGCCGTCTGCCGCAGCAGCGGGAAGGGTATCCGCAGCCAGGTCAGCACCAGGTCGAGCGCGAGCAGCACCACGATGCCGGCGTCCACGCCGATCGGGAACGCGTACGAGAAGGTGCCGAAGCCCTTCTCCAGAGCGAGCTCGCGCACCGCCGAGTACGAGCCCGCGAACCCGATGCCCGAGATCAGGCAGGCGCCGACGGCCACCAGGCCGAGCAGGACCCGGTGGGCACGGGTGAGGGATGGACGTGACATTCGTTGATCAACCCCTGGGACTCGGCTGCTGCCGTAACGCGACCGTGGCCGCCGGATCCGCTCCGGCCCGACACCCTCGTCAGGCCCGGAATCGCTGCCGGGCGCAGGATTGCCGCGCGTCGGACCGGTTCGGCCCACCGGATACTACTCGCACGCGCGTTTCATCCTGGCCCCCGCCCGGGGCTCCCGCTATCCTTCGCCGGCCCCGTTGAGGTGCGCAAGTACCGCCAGGACACGGCGGTTGGCGTCATCCGCGGGCGCCAACTCGAGTTTGGTGAAGATATTGGCAATATGCTTGGCCACCGCCCCGTCACTGACGAGCAGTCTGGCCGCCACCGCCGAGTTGGAACAGCCCTCGGCCATCAGCCCGAGCACCTCCCGCTCGCGCGGCGACAGCCGCTGGAGCGGCTGGGAACGGGCGTTGCTCCGCAGCAGCTTGGCGATCACGTCCGGATCCATCGCGGTCCCGCCGGCCGCCACCCGGCGGACCGCGTCGATGAACTGGTCGGCGTTGAAGACCCGGTCCTTCAGCAGGTAGCCGACCCCGCCGGAGCCGTCCGCCAGCAGTTCGCGGGCGTACAGCTGCTGGACGTGCTGGGAGAGCACCAGCACCGGCAGGCCGGGGATCTGACGCCGCGCCGCCAGCGCCGCCTGCAGCCCCTCGTCGGTCAGCGTGGGCGGCAGCCGGACATCCACCACCGCGACGTCCGGCCGGTGCTCCAGCAGGGCCCGGAGCAGGTCGGGGCCGGTCTCGACCGCCGCCGCGATGGTGAATCCGTGCGCCTCCAGCAGCCGGCTCAGGCCTTCGCGGAGAAGGTAGAGATCCTCGGCGAGGACAACTCGCACGGCAGCTCCAGGGTGATGGTCGTCGGGCCGCCCGACGGGCTGTCGAGCGTGAGGGTCCCGTCGAAGGTACCCAACCGCCGCTGGATCCCGCGCAGCCCGCTCCCCCGCTCGGGGGCGGCCCCGCCGCGTCCGTCGTCGGTGACCGTCACCCGCAGCTCACCGGCCCGGTGCAGGATGTCCACCCACACCTGCCCGGCGCCCGAGTGCTTGGCCGCGTTGGCCATCAGCTCGCTCACGCAGAAGTACACGGCCGCCTCCACCGGTGCCTCGGGCCGGCCCGGCAGGCTCACCGTCACCTCGGTCGCCAGCGGCGCCTCCAGCGCCAGCTCCCGGACGGCGTCCGCCAGCCCGCGCTCGGCCAGCACCGGCGGGTGGATGCCCCGGACCAGGTCGCGCAGCTCCTGCAGGGCCTTGGCCGAGGAGTGCCGGGCCTCCCCGAGCAGGGTGCGGGCCGCGGTGGGGTCGGTGTCCATCAGGTGCTCGATGGTGCCCAGGGTCAGCCCGATCGCCACCAGCCGCGCCTGGGCGCCGTCGTGCAGGTCGCGCTCGATCCGGCGGAGCTCCGCGGCCTGGGTGCCGACCGCGTCCGCCCTGGTCGCCGTGAGCTGCTCGACCCGCCGGGTCAGCCTGGCCTTCTCCTGCCGCCCGCCGGCCGGGTCGAACGCCCGCCGCAGCCAGTCCCCGTAGATCCGCACCGCGTGCGGCGCCAGCAGCAGCCCCAGCCCGAGCGCGATCGCCGCCGGGAAACCGTGCTTGACCAGCTGCGGGACGTACCCCAGCAGGCTGAAGCCGTCCTGCGAGTCGGCGAGCAGCTGCGCCACCTGGACCACCAGCACACCCGCGCCGACACCGAGCAGCCCCAGGCAGGGCAGCGCCAGCAGGGCCACCACCACACCGTTCACGAACAGCCGCCTGGCGTCCCGCCAGGTCTCCACGTCCCCGGCCACCGACCGGGCGTACAGCACCGCGTCGGCGCTCCACCGGCTCCGGTGGTAGGAGCGGCCGGTCCACCAGTGACCCCGCTCGTCCACCGTCGGCCGCGGCACGGCGGCATACCGGGGCGCCACCCTGATCCCGTACCAGTCCACCGCCGAGCGGCGCGTCCAGTGCGCGGTCAGCCGGCCGGCCGCGATCAGACCGGGCAGCCAGAGCAGCGCTCCGACGAAGGCCAGGAAGGCCTGCTCCGGGGTTGACCACTCGGACACCAGCACGGCGAGGCACAGTCCGGACCAGAGCACCAGGAGCGGCCCGAGCACCGCCCGCACGGCGAGCACCAGCAAACGGCCCTGGGCCTCCAGCCCGCGACGGAGCCAGGCGCGGAGCCGTTCCGCTCGCGCCGCTCCTGTCACGGGCATGCTCTGAGTCGCCATCCGTGGTCCTCTCCTGTACCGACCGTCCGCCGTGCGGCCACCAGTCTGTCGGGACGGATCGCGACGGTCACTGGCGCGGGGACCACAACGGGGGTGGTGCTAGGTCCACCCCGGTCCGGCCGGAAATGTGGCCGGGAATGCGAAAAGCCCCTCCGGGTGACCCGGAGGGGCTTCTCTGAAAGATTGTTCGGCGGCGTCCTACTCTCCCACAGGGTCCCC
>NZ_JBFAQT010000031.1:0-77612 GCF_040678895.1 Kitasatospora sp. NPDC049258 | reverse complement strand
GGCAGACCCCGACCAGCGACTCCGCACCCACCCCCAGCTCGCGCAACCGACGCGCCAACCGGTTCGCCCGCGCGTTCAGCTCCCCGTAACTCAACGGAACACCCTCATGCGTGACCGCGACCGCCCCCGGCGTCGACGCGGCCTGCCGCTCGAACACCTCGTGCACACACCGCCCGTCCCACTCGCTCACCACACCCGGGACCGGCCGGTCCACCACCGCCGACTCGGCCCGGTCGAGCAGCTCGACCGTGGACAGCGGGGCCTCGGGCCGGTCCGTGACGGCGGCCAGCAGCCGGGTCAGGTGGCCGGCGAAGCGCTGCACCGTGGCTGCGTCGAAGAGCGCGGTGGCGTACTCGAACTGGCCGCCCAGCGAGCCGTCGGCCAGCTCGGCCACCTGCAGTGCCAGGTCGAACTTGGCCACCTGCCAGGGCAGTTCCACCCGTTCGGCGCGGATCCCGCCGAGTGCGAGCTCGCCGATCCGGGCATCGTGCAGGGTGAACGCGGTCTGGAAGAGCGGGGTGACGGACAGGTCGCGCTCGGGCTGGAGCTCGTCCACCAGCGGGGCGAACGGGGTGTCCTGGCGGTCGAAGGCGTCCAGCACGGTGCCGCGGACCAGCGGGAGCAGCTCGGCGAAGGCCGGGTCACCGTCCCACCGGGTGCGCAGCACCAGCGTGTTGATGCCGTAGCCGACCAGGTCACGCAGCTCGGGCCGGGTGCGGCCGTTGACGACCGTGCCGACGGTGATGTCGGTGCCGCCGGTCCAGCGCGCCAGCTGGGCCTGGAAGGCGGCCAGCAGCACGGTGAACAGGGTGGTGCGGTGCTCACCGGCCAGCGCGCGGAGCCGGTCCGCGACCTCGGCGGGGACGGCGAGGCGGACGGCCGATCCGGCGGTGGAGCGGACCGCCGGGCGGAGCCGGTCGACAGGCAGCGCGAGCGGCTCGATCCCGCTCAACTGCTGCTTCCAGTAGTGGAGTTGCTTGCGAGCGGCGGGCTGGGAGCGGAATGCCTCGCGCTGCCAGGCCGCGTAGTCGGCGTACTGCAGCGCGGGCGGCGGCAGCGGGGCGGTCGGGCCCTGGCCGAAGGCGGCGTACCGGGCCGCGAGTTCGGCGGTGAGCAGCTCCTGCGAGCGCTCGTCGCAGGCGATGTGGTGCAGGGTGAGGGCGAACAGGTGGTCGTCCTCGGCGAGCCGGAACAGGGTCGCCCGCAGCGGCCACTCGTGCTCCAGGTCGAAGGGCAGCACGGCCTGCCGGTGGGCCTGCTCCTCGGCGAGCCGGGCGCGTTCGGCGGCGGGCAGCCCGGTGAGGTCGACGGTGGTCAGGGTGCCGGACGCGGCCGGGTCGATCAGCTGGACCGGCTCCTCGCCCGCCAGCCCGTACCGGGTGCGCAGGATCTCGTGCCGGGCGACCAGGCCGTCGACCGCGGCGGCGAGCGCGGCGGTGTCCAGCTCGCCGCGCAGGCGCAGCAGTTGGGGCACCAGGTACTCGACGGCGTCGGGGTCGAGGCGGTTCAGGAACCACATCTGGCGCTGGCCGAAGGAGAGCGGCAGCGGCCGGGTGCGGTCCACCGGGGTGATGCCGGCCGGTGCGGCCGGGCGGCCGCCGGCCAGCCGGCGCCGGATCAGCTCCTCACGCAGCGCGGCGGCGTCCCTGACGGTCTGCTCCGAGTCTCCAGCACTCATGCCGGCTGCCCCTTCGTACGGGTCGTGTCGGCCACGACGTCCTCATCGCTGAGCTGGGCGATCTCCGCCCGGATCAGGTCCTCCAGGGCCACCGCCCACTGCTCCACCGTCGGGCCGTCGAACAGCACCCGCACGGGGATGTCCAGTTCGAGTTCGGCCCGGGCGGCGGCGGTGACGGTGGCGGCGAGCAGGGAGTTGCCCCCGAGCGCGAAGAAGTCGTCGCGGACGCCCACCTCGGTCTCCAGGGCCTGTGCCCAGATCTCGGCGAGCCGCTGCTCGAACGGGTTGCGCGGGGCGGTCGGCTCGGCCGGCCGGCCCACCGGGGCGCTCCGTGGCGCCCCGGTGGGAGCGGCGTTCCAGGCCAGCTGGGCCCGCCGCAGGTCCCGTCCGGTGCGGACGTCGAGGGCGCCGAGGGCGGCGCCCGGGTCGGCGAGCAGCTTGCCGGCCAGCTCGACCAGGCCCTCGGCGAGCGATTCGGCGGTCTCCGGGTCGAACAGCGCGGTCGCGTACTCCAGCATCCCGACCAGGTCGCCGTCGGGCTGCCGGCGCATGATCAGGGCCAGGTCGGTGGGGGTGGTCCGCCAGGCGGTGCCGAACTCGGCGAGCTCTTCACCGTCCTCGGCCAGCCCGGTGAGCCCGTCGTCCTGGAGGTCGAACAGCGCCTGGTAGAGCGGGGTCCTGGAGGGGTCGCGGGCCGGCTGGAGGTCCTCGACCAGTTGCTCGAACGGGAGGTCCTGGTGGGCGAAGGCGGCCAGGCAGACGGCCCGGACCCGGTCGACGGCCTGCTCGAAGCTCAGCTCGCCGGCCAGCTCGGTGCGCAGCACCAGGGAGTTGAGGAAGAAGCCGACCAGGCCGTGGGTCTCCGGGCGGACCCGCCCGGCCACCGGGGTGCCCACGGGGATGTCCCACTGGCCGCTGTGCTGGGCGAGCAGCAGCTGCCAGACCGTCAGCAGCGTCATGAACGGCGTGGCGCCGCGCTCGCGGCCGAGCTCGACCAGGCCCCGCGCGGTCGCGGCGGGGAGGGTGAAGGCGTGCACGGCGCCGTGCGCCTCGCGGTGCGCCGGGCGGGGGCGGTCGGTGGGCATCCGCAGGGTCGGCAGGTCGGCCAGGACACCGCGCCAGTGCGCGAGTTGGCGTTCCAACAGGCTTTCGGTGAGCCACTGGTCGCGCTGCCAGAGGGCGAAGTCGGGGTAGCCGATCGGCAGCTCGGGCAGCGAGCTGCCGCGGCCGGCCGTCAGGGCGGCGCAGAGCTCCCGCAGCTCGCGCTTGATCAGCACGGTCGACCAGCCGTCGCAGGCGATGTGGTGGATCGTCACCAGCAGGTGCGCGGTGCCGTCGGCCCGGCGGGCCAGCAGGGCGCGCCAGACCGGCCCTTCGGCGAGGTCGAAGCCGCGGGCGATCTCGGCGGCGACCAGCCGGACCAGCTCGGGGCCGTCCGCCTCGGCGCAGGTCAGCTCGACCGTGCCGGGGCCGTCCACCTGCTGCACGGGCCGCCCGTCGCGCAGCGGGTAGCGGGTGCGCAGCGCCTCGTGCCGGGCCGCGAGCGCGTCCAGGGCCCGGCCGAGCACCGCGGGCTCGATGCCCTCGGGCAGCCGCAGGAACAGCGGCACCACGTACTCGGCGCTGCCCGGGGTCAGCTGGTCGAGGAACCACATCCGCTGCTGGCCGGCCGACAGCGGGAGCGGTGCGCCGCGGTCGGCCCGGCCGATCGGGGCGCCGTCGGCGGTGGCGAGGTCGATCAGCCGGGCCTGGTCCCGCACGGTGGCGGCGGTGAAGAGGTCGGCGAGGGCGATCTCGCGCCCGGTCGCGGCGCGCAGCCGCTGGGCGAGGCGGCCGAGCAGCAGGGAGTAGCCGCCGAGCCGGAAGAAGTCGTCCTCGACCGCGATGTCGGGGGTGTCCAGCAGCTCGGCCCAGATCGCGGCGACGGTCCGCTCGGTGGCGGTGCCGGGGGCGCTGCGCCCGGTCGGGGCGGCGGCGCGGGCGGCGGGCACGGGCAGCGCCTTGCGGTCGAGCTTGCCGCTGGTGGTGAGCGGGAACTCGGCCAGCACGGTGAAGACCGAGGGCACCAGGTACTCGGGCAGCTGCTCGCGGCAGTACGCGCGCAGCTCCTCGTGGGTGGGATCGCCGTGCACGGTGAGGTAGGCGGCGATCCGGCCGACCCCGCCGGCGCCCTTCAGCGCGACCACGGCGGCGGCCCTGACCTGCGGGTGGCGGGCCAGCACCCCCTCGATCTCGCCGGGCTCGATCCGGACCCCGTTCACCTTGACCTGGCCGTCGAGGCGGCCGAGGTACTCCAGCTCGCCGTCGGCCCGCCAGCGGACCTGGTCGCCGGTGCGGTAGAGCCGTGCGCCGGGCGGCCCGTACGGGTCCGGCACGAAGCGGTCGGCGGTCAGGTCGGGGCGGTTGACGTAGCCGCGGGCCACGCCGGCGCCGCCGACGTGCAGCTCCCCGGGCAGGCCGAGCGGCGCGAGCTCGCCGTCCTCGTCCAGCACCAGGAGCCGGATGCCGCTGATCGGCCGGCCGATCAGCACCGGGCCGGTCCGCTGCCGGGGGTCGAACTCCCTGGCGGTGACGTCGATCGAGCACTCGGTGGGGCCGTAGGTGTTCCAGATCCGCACCTCGGCCCTGGCCAGCAGGCGCTGGCAGAGTTCGGCGTGCAGCGGCTCACCGGCGGAGAAGACCAGCCGGATGGCGTCGCACTGCGCCCAGCCCGGCTCCTCGACCAGGAGTCGGAGCACCGAGGGCACCACCTGCAGCACGCTGATCCGCTGCCGGGCGACGGTGCGCACCAGCTCGGCCGGGTCGCGCTCGGCGCCGATCGGGGCCATCACCACGGTGCCGCCGCTGCTGAGCGGTCCGAAGAACTCCCAGCCGGCGGCGTCGAAGCTGAGCGAGGTCTTCTGCAGCACCCGGTCGGCGGGGCCGAGCCCGTGGGTGCGGACGGTCCAGCCGACCCGGTTGCCGATCCCGCCGTGGCTGACCGCGACGCCCTTGGGGCGGCCGGTGGAGCCGGAGGTGTGGATGACGTAGGCCAGGTGGTCGGCGGTGACCCCGCTGTGCGGGGCGGTGTCGGGCCGCGCGTCCAGGGCCGTGGCCGGGGAGTCCAGCACCACCAGCCGCACCCCCTCGGTGCGGACCAGGTCGGCCAGCGACTCCTCGGTGAGCACCACCTCGGCGCCGGTGTCGCGCAGCACCCACTCGATGCGGTCGCGCGGGTGGCCGGGGTCGAACGGGACGTAGGCCGCGCCCGCCTTCCAGACCGCGAGCAGCGCCACCGCCAGGTCCGGACCCCGGTGCAAGCAGACGCCGACCAGCCGGTCGGGGCCCGCGCCGAGCTCGCGCAGGTGGTGGGCGAGCCGATTGGCGCGCCGGTCGAGCTCGCCGTAGCTGACCTCCAGGTCGCCGGCCACCACCGCCGGTGCGTCCGGGGTGAGCGCCGCCCGGGCGGCGACCAGCTCGTGCAGCAGCCCGCCGGGGGCGGGCTCGCCGGTGCTGCCGGCCGGCCTCCGGGGCGCGGCCTGGGCAGTGTCGTCCTGCCCGGTGCCGGGCGACGGGATTGTGTGCACGATCAGCCCTTCGGTGGTGGGTGGCGGTGGTGGCCGGGTGGGTCAGGCGTCGGCGGCCTGGTCCATCCGCCGGCGCAGGCTCAGCGGGCGCATGTCCGTCCAGACCTCGGCGATCCGGGCCAGGCAGTGTTCCTTGCTGCCCTCGGTGCCCTCGGTGTGCCAGCCCGCCGGCACCTCCCGGCCGACGGCCCAGATCGAGTACTGCTCCTCGTCGTTGAACACCACGAGGTACTGGCGGTCGTCGTTCTGGTCGTCACTCATCTGCACTCCTCTGCCGGAATTTTCCGCAGCGTCGAATTCATTCACCGGAGCATTTCCGGGAGTTCACCGCAGCACGGGTCGACGGCGAGGTCCCGGCCTGCGCGGCGCAGCCGGAATTGCCGTTCAACCACCTCGCGGTGAGCGAAACGAGGGGTGCGGAAAGGGACCCGCCGACCTTCCGGATGCCGTCCGGCAGCCATGGGAAGTGCCACCTCGTTCGAACGTCGCCATCATGGCCGGTTTGATCAATAGCGCTCAAGGGGTTGTCAGTTGCCAGCCCCTGGCAACTGACAACCCCTTGGAAACCCCCGTGCGACCTGGGAAATCAAGTCATGTACTCGACAATATGTCAGGTCCGTGCCCCCGGTTGCCCCACCCGTGGCACACCGCCAATTCCGGCCGACCGAAAGGAGATCGCCGCCGCACCCGCCTTGCCGGTGGTATCCACCGGCGATACTGTGCTCGCACCCGGTGGCCCGCCACCCGGATACCGCGGCGCCCACCGGCCACCCAATTGCCGGACCGCCGAAGGGAATTCCCGCCGGCACCGGCCGTTCCCCCGGGCCGGCCGGCCCGCGCCCCCGCCGCCTGTGGATCTCCCGTGACGGCGGCACGTGCCATCCAGCAATTTCTCATGAACGGAGTACCCGTGTGACTGCGCCCCAGTTACCCCTCACCGTCGACGGCGGCCACCGGCGGCTGGTCGAGCACATCCGGCACCACCGTGAGGAGCTCCGCGAGCAGCTCCTCGTCCACGGCGCCCTGCTGTTCCGGGACTTCGACGTGGACGGCGTGGACGGCTTCGACGCCGTGGTGCGCGAACTGTCCGGCGATCCGCTGACCTACGCCGAGCGCTCCTCACCCCGCCAGTCGATCAAGGGGAACGTCTACACCTCGACCGACTACCCGCCGCAGGAGGAGATCTTCGCCCACAACGAGAACTCCTACCAGGCCGTCTGGCCGATGGCGCTGTACTTCTACTGCATCGAGCCGCCGCTCACCCGGGGCGCCACCCCGCTCTCCTCGACCCGTGCCCTGTACGCGGCGATCGACCCCGCCGTCCGGGCGGAGTTCGAGCGCCGCAGGTGGTCGGTGGTGCGCAACTACGGTGGCGGGCTCGGGCTGCCGTGGGCCGAGGTGTTCAACACCGACGACCGTGAGGAGGTGCTGCGGCACTGCGCCGGCCAGGGCATCGAGGCCACCTGGACCGGGCCCGACCGGCTGCGCACCAAGGCCGTCCGGGACGCCGTGCACAAGCACCCGGTGACCGGCGACCAGGTCTGGTTCAACCACGCCACCTTCTTCCACGTCACCACTCTGCCGGAGGAGTTGCGGCTGGGACTGCAGGCCCTGTGCAAGCCCGAGGACCTGCCGAGCAACACCTACTACGGCGACGGTGAGCCGATCCCGGACGAGGTGCTGGGCCACCTGCGGGACTGCTACCGCGCGACCTCCACCCGGTTCGACTACCGGCGGCACGACGTGCTGGTGCTCGACAACATGCTGTCCACGCACGCCCGCGAGCCGTTCACCGGCCCGCGGAAGATCGCGGTGGCGATGGCGGAGCCGCACGGCGGCAGCTGACCCGCCGCGCGACGAGGGGCGGCGGTCACCGGTAGGAACCGGTGACCGCCGCCCCTCGGCCTGTCGAGCGGGCCGGCTCAGCGCAGGCCCGGCTCAGCGCAAGCCCGGCTCAGCGCAAGCCCGGCTCAGCGCAGGGCCGCCCCAACGAGAGCCCGGCTCAGTGCCCGAGCGCATGCCCCGGCCCCGCCAGCGCCACTCCGGCCGGGCCGGCGGTGGCCAGCTCGGCCCGCCGCACCAGGCTGAGCGCGAACGACCTGACCAGCTTGTGGAAGGCGTACCGGCCGGGCGCCGGGGTGTCCAGCAGGCTGGCGTCCACCAGCTCCTCCAGCAGGTTCTCCGCCTCGTTGCGGTCGGCACCGAGCGCTGCCGCCGCGGCCGCCAACGAGAGGTCCGGCTCGTCGAGTTGGGCGATCAGCCGGAGCGCGTGGGCCGCCTGCCAGCCGAGCCGCTCGTAGCTGAGCCGGAAGGCCGTACCGACGGCCGCGCCACCGAGGTCGAGCACCGAGCTGCCCTCCTCCTCGTCCTCCAACCGCTCCACCAGCGAGGCGATTTGCCAGCGCGGCCGGGCGGCCAGCCGGGTCGCCACCAGTTGCACGGCCAGCGGCAGCAGGCCGCAGGCCTCGACCAGCCTGCGGGCCGCGACCGGCTCGGCCTCCACCCGCTCCCGGCCGATGATCGCGGCCACCATCCGCACGGCCTCCGCCGGGTCCAGCGGATCCAGCGAGAGCAGCTGCGCGGAGCGCAGGCCGGCCATCCGGACCCGGCTGGTCACCAGCACCATGCTGCCGGGCGCCGCGGGCAGCAGCGGCTGCACCTGCTCCGCGCTGACCACACCGTCCAGCACGATCAGCATCCGGCGACCGTCGAGCAGGGTGCGGAACAGCGCCGCCCGCTCGGCCAGCGCGGTGGGCAGCGGCGCTCCCGGCCGCAGCGCGCGCAGGAATCCGCCGAGCACCTCGCCCGGCGTCACCCAGGCGCCGTCCTGCCCGGGGCCGTCGATCTCCGCGAACAGGCAGCCGTCCGGGAACTTGTCCCGGACCCGGTGCGCCCAGTGCACCGCCAGCGCGGACTTGCCGACACCGGCCATCCCGTCGATCGCGCAGACCACCATCCGGCGCTCACAGAGCAGCCCGTCGAGGCGGTTCACAATGGCCTCTCGGCCGTAGAAGTCGGGGACCGCCATGGGTAACTGGGCCGGTCGCAGCCGTTCGGCCGGATGGGCCTCGGGGTCCTGCTCGGCCACCAGGCCGCGCAACGCGCCGCCCGCGCCGAGCACGTCGTCGCACCTGCCCGCCAGCTCCGGGGTGGCGGGCCGCGCACCGGTCTCCACCCTGCTGAGATAGCCCTTGCTGTAGTGGGCCATTTCGCTCAGCGCCTTCAACGAAACACCTTGCTGCGTCCGAAGTCTTCGCAACTCGTGCCCGAATCTGTCGCTCAAAACTCCCCCCTCCTGCCCGTGTGGTTGCTGTCTCCCCCGATTGGGGCCCATCACAGGCGGCTGAGAGCCGCCGCGCCACCGGGCTCCGGGCCGCGCTGCCGTCGTCGTGACTCTCCCCCCGGAGACGACGGCACCCGAGCGAGGGTGGCGGGGCCGATCCTACGGGAGATCACCGTCCGATGTTCGAATTCGATCAGAGTCATCTCACCGAGTTCCGGATCCCGGTCACGGACGGGCGGCGGTAGGGGAACGGATCAGGATCCGGTGCCGTGTCGTGGTGACATTCGCGCCGGCTTAGGCCTGGGACACGGCAATTGACTCTCTGTCACCGGAAATCTCAAGGCATCGTAAACTGACGATCCATCAGCTCAGACAGCTCGGTGCCAGTCGCCCCGGCGCGCCAGATCCAGCACCAGGGCGGCGATGTTCCAGGCGTCGTCCTCGCCCCGGTGGTGGCGCCCCTCCAGCGGCAACCCGGCCAGCCGGAGCGCCTGCGCCATGCCGGGGCGCTTGCGCAGCGCGTGCGCCTCGGTGAAGACCAGCTTGGCGTTGGTGTGCCGGCGGCCGAACGGATAGGCGGCGCCGGTGGCCGCGCACTGCCGGGCGAACTGGTGCCGGTCGTAGTCGCCCCAGCTGGCCCACGGCCGCCGGCCGGCCCCGTGCTCGGCCGCCAGCAGCCGGCAGGCCTCGGCGAAGGACCGGCCGGTGTCCACCTCGGCCTGGGTCAGCCCGGTCAGTTCGGTGCAGAACGCGCTCACGGTCGAGCGGGCGGGCCGGACCAGGATCCGGTGGCGCCCGACCCGCTCGCCCGCCGCCAGGTCGACCACCGTCAGGCCGATCTCGATGATCTCGCTCACCGCGCCGGGTGGCGCCTGGCCCTCCCAGCAGGTCGCCTCGACGTCGACCACGTTCAGCAGTTCCCCGGTGCGCTCCACGCCGGGCAGCGTAGTGCGCGGGCCGGGCCGGCCGCCCCGGGATTTCTGCGCGGTCCGGCCTGTTCCGGCCTCAGGCCCGGCTCAGCCTCGGACTCGGACTCGGACTCGGACTCAGGCGATCACGGTGAGCAGCAGATCGTCCTGGACCAGCCAGCGGCCGTTGAAGCCGCGCAGCTCACCGCCGTCCGCGGTGGTGCCGTCCACCAGCAGGCGGGCCGTCCAGGTGCCGTCCGGCGCGAGCGTGATGTCCGCCTCCTCGAACTCCAGGAACCGCCTGGTCAGCGGGAACCACGCCTTGTAGACGCTCTCCTTGGCGCTGAACAGCAGCCGGTCCCAGTGCACCCCGGGCTGCTCGGCCGACAGCTCGGCCGTGCGGGCCTGCTCCTGGGGCAGCGCGATCACCTCCAGGACGTCCTCGGGCAGCGGCGCGTGCGGCTCGGCGTCGATGCCCACCGTGCGCAGCTCCGCGGAACGGGCCACCACCGCGGCCCGGTACCCGGCGCAGTGCGTCATGCTGCCGACCACGCCGGCCGGCCACACCGGGGCGCCGCGCTCACCGCGCAGGATCGGCACCGGCGGCAGGCCGAGGCCGCCGAGCGCCCGCCGGGCGCAGGCCCGCACGGTGGCGACCTCGTTGCGTCGGGTCGGCACGGCGTTGGCGACGATCACCTCCTCGCCGGGCAGCAACGGGGCGTCGGCGAGGTCGTCGAAGGCCTCGGCCCAGGCGGCGCCCGGGGGCAGCAGCCGCTCGATCACCGCTCCTCCGCCCGCAGCACCCGGCGCGGCCGGTGCGGTCCGCCGCGCGGCGTCCACTCGCGCGGGTAGCCGAGCGACACCTCCTCGAAGCGGACCCCGTCCGCCCAGGTCACGCGGGGGATGTGCAGATGGCCGTAGATCATCGCCGCGGCGTTGTAGCGCAGGTGCCAGTCGGCGGTGCGCTCGGTGCCGCACCAGAGCGCGAACTCCGGGTAGCGCAGGATCCTGGTGGGTTCGCGCACCAGCGGGTAGTGGTTGACCAGCACGGTGGGCAGCGCCGGATCCCGGCGGGCCAGCAGCCGCTCGGTCTCCGCGATCCGCGCCTCGCACCAGGCCTCGCGGGACGGGTACGGGTCGTGGTGCAGCAGCACCTCGTCGGCGCACACCACCCCGGCCTCGTAGGCGACGGCCAGCGCCTCGGTCTTGTCGGCGGTGCCGGCCGGGCGGAAGGTGTAGTCGTAGAGCAGGAAGAGCGGGGCGACCGTGACCGGCCCGCCGGGGCCGCCGTCCCACACCGCGTACGGGTCCTCGGGCGTGAGCACGTCCAGGCCGCGGCAGAGTTCGACCAGGCCCCGGTAGCGCTCCTCGCCGCGCAGCTGCACCGGATCGTCCTTGGGCGTCCACAGCTCGTGGTTGCCGGGGGCCCAGATCACCTTGGCGAAGCGCTCGCGCAGGGTGGCCAGCACCCACTCGATGTCGGCGAAGCGCTCGCTGACGTCGCCCGCGACGATCAGCCAGTCCTCCGGCGACTCGGGGAGCAGCTCCTCGACCACCTTCCGGTTGGCGGGGTAGCCGACGTGCAGGTCGCTGATCGCGAACAGGGTGCCGGTCATACCAGCGCCCCCAGCCGGCGGGAGATCACGGCCGCGATCTCGTCCTGACGGCCGTTCAGGTAGAAGTGGCCGCCGGGGAGGACCTCCAGGTCGAAGCCGGCCGCGGTGTACCGCTCCCAGGCCCCGGCGTCGGCCACCGCCGTGACCGGGTCGGCGTCGCCGACCAGGGCGGTGACCGGGCAGCGCAGCGGCTCCGCCGGACCGGGCAGGTACCCGGACAGCGCGGCGTAGTCGGCCCGCACGGCCGGCAGCGCGAGGGCCCGGATCTCGGGGTCGGCCAGCAGGCCGGTGTCGGTGCCGTCCAGCGCGGTCAGGTGGGCCACCAAGCCGTCGTCGTCCAGCAGGTGCGCGGCCTCCGGGCGCCGCAGGTGCGGGGCCCGCCGGCCGGAGACGAAGAGCCGGGCGCAGCCGCGGCCGCCCGCTTCCAGGTGCCGGGCGGCCTCGTACGCGACGGTCGCCCCCATGCTGTGGCCGAGCAGGGCCAGCGGGCGCCCGTCCTGCTCCCCGAGGGCGGCGAGCGCCTCGGCGGCCAGTTCGGTGAGGCTGGTCAGCGGGGTCTCGAAGAAGCGGTCCTGGCGGCCGGGGTACTGGACGGCCAGGACCTCGACGGCCGGGGAGAGCGCGGCCGACAGCGGGTGCCAGTAGCTCGCCGCCCCGCCGGCGTGCGGGAAGCACACCAGCCGCACGGGGGCGTCCGCGCCCGGGTGGAACCGCCGTATCCAGCGGTCGCTGCTCATCGCCACTCCCTGTCACGATCACGAACGGTCAACAGTGGACCACTCCGACAATACTCTGACGGCCGTTCAGTTCTCCCGATCTTCGGATCGAAGACCGGATCCGCCCGGCACCCGCCCGTCCCGTTGTCCGACGGAGCGACCCGGCGACCGGCCCCGGGGTACCGCTCGCGCCACCGCCCGGGGCCGGCGGGACGACCGCATCGCAGCCGTCGCCCGCCGGACGCCCCGCGGCCACCTGGCGGTCGGGGACGGGGCCGAGGATCGGGTCGACAGGGTGGCGCGAAGGCCGCCGCCACGCAGCCGCCGGAGGGCACGTGAGCATCGTCCAGACGGCGCCCGGGCGGCGCCGGGCCCCGGACCGCCGACGGGTACCGCCGCTGGTCCGGGTGGCGACCGGGCGCGACGCCGCCGGCCTGTACGTCCTGTCGGCCCCCTTCATGCGCTCCGGCGAGCTGCGCACCCGTACCCTCGCCGCCTACCGGGCCCGGGCCACCGACTTCCTGCTGGTCGCCGCCCCCGGCACCCCGGCCGGCTGCGTCGCGCTGCGCCCGCTGGCCCCCGAGGCGGGGCACCCGGCCGCCGGTGTGCTGTACAACCTGTGCGTCCACCCCGCCCGGCAGGGCACCGGTCTCGGCGCCCAGCTGCTGACCGCCCTGCTCGCCCGGGCCGAGGACCGCGGGCTGCGCACCGTGTACGCCGCCAGCACCGGCAGCGCCGTGCTCTTCCTGCGGGCCGGCTTCCGGGAGATCCCGGCCGCCCTCGCCCCGCCCGCCTGGACGGCCGACCTCGACCCGGCCCGGGGCTCCCGGGTCTACCGCTGCGAGCTGCCGACCCCGCCCGGGCCGCCCGGGCCGGTATGACCATTGCCATTTGACTGACCGTCATCTCGGCCCCGCATAGGGTGGCGGCCATGGCCGCACCCCTCTCCCCGCCGCCGGGACCGACCCGCACCGCCCGGCTCGCCGCGTACGACGTGGTCTCGGCCGCGCTCTCCCGGCTGGATGTCCGCCGGCTGGAGAAGCTGCTGGCCGGTGCGGCACCGGTGGGCGGCGACGGGCGGGCCACCCGGATGGAGGTCGACGGCCTGCCGGTGCTGGTGCGGCGGGTGCCGCTGACCGATCCGGAGCTGCTGGCCGGGAACGTCCTGTCCACCGCCGACCTCTTCGGGTTGCCCGAGGCCTGCCACTACGGCGTCGACAGCCCGGGCTCCGGCGCCTGGCGCGAGCTCGCGGCGCACTCCACCGCCACCGACTGGGTGCTGATGGACCAGGCCCAGGGCTTCCCGCTGCTGTACCACTGGCGGGTGCTGCCGGACCAGGACGCACCGGACCTGCTCGACCCGGGCGAGGCGGAGCGGATGCTCGACCGCTGGGCCGGCGCACCCGGGGTGCGGGCCAGGGTCGAGCAGCTCGGGCGGGCCTCGCACAGCGTGCTGCTGTTCCTGGAGCACATCCCGCTGACCCTGCCGCAGTGGCTGGCCGACCGGACGGCCGAGGGCGGGGCGGCCGCCGAGTCCGCCTGGGCCGCGGCGCAGCAGGGGCTGGACGCCGCGACGGCCTTCCTGCGGGCCCAGGGGCTGGTGCGGTTCGACGCCGGCCCCGACCACCTCGGGACGGACGGCCACCGCCTCTACCTCACCGGCTTCGGCCTGGCCCTGCACGAGCGGTTCGCGCTCTCCCCGCAGGAGGCCCGCTTCCTGCGCGAGCACCTGGACCACGACCGGGCCTGCGCCGCCGCCCGGCTGGTGCGCTGCGCGGAGCTGACGGCGCCCGAGGCCCGGCCGGGCGCGGCCACCGCCGTCCTCGACCGGTACGCCGCGGTTGCCGCGGTGCTGGAGGACTTCCACCGCCGGCTCCGGCAGGAGGGGCCGCAGGCGCCGTACCCGGCCGAGGAGCTCCGCCGGGCGCTGGCCGGGCCCGGGAGCGGGTCGGCGCCCTGACGGCGGAGGTTGGGTGCACCGTCAGGGCGCGGCGGGCGGCCGGCCTCAGAAGGTGAGGGTGACCTGGTCGACCGTCCAGAAGGCACTGTTGGTGCCGGTGTAGCGGAACTGGAACTGGGCCGTGGTGGCACCGGCCGGGACGGTGACCGGCAGCTTCTCGAAGGCGTTGACGTCCGCGCGGTAGGACTTGACCAGCTGCGGGGTGCCGGAGTCGAAGGAGACGTAGACGTCGCCGGTCTGCGGACCGTCGATCTTGTAGTTGGTGGCGAAGTTCAGCGTCGCCCGGGTGGCGCCGTTCAGCGGGTAGCGCGGGCTGAGCAGGGTCGAGTCGAACTGGCCGGCGCCGTGCGACTTGTCGTCCCACTCGTCGGAGTCGGCGACCGCGAAGACGTTACGGGCCCGGACGTTGGTCTCCCGGGACTGGCCGAGCTGCGCCGCGGTCCAGAACTCGTCGGTGGCGAAGGCCCAGCCGCGCCACTCGGTGACGCCGCCGCTGGGCATCCGGGAGTTGTCGATGCTCCAGCCGCTCGGCGGGGTGTGGGTCCAGCCCTTCACCGCCGCCGGGATGCCGGTCTCGTCGGTGCGGGTCTGCAGCGCCGGCCGCAGGCCGTCGAAGGCGTCGGGGGTGATCTCGTCGATCGGCCGGCCGTCCAGCTGCCAGGCCGGGTCGATGGCCACGCCCTCGTGCTTGAGCACGGTCGGCGCGATGTCGACGAGCTTGACGTCCTGGCGGGTCGAGCCGGGGGTGTGGCCCGCGCCGTCGGCGATCACGAAGGTCTGCCGCTCGTTGGCGCTGTTGCCGCCGTGGCCGCCCGCGTCGGTGTGGCCGTGGTCGGTGGTGACCACGATCAGCCAGTCCTCCGAGGAGTAGGTCGGCCGGCCCTTGACGGCGGCGACGACCTGGCCGACCAGGCCGTCCACCGAGTGGATCGCGGCCGCGTACTGGCTGCTGGCGCCGCCGTAGCTGTGGCCGGCCTCGTCCACCTGGTCGAAGTGCAGGAAGGCGGTGTCGGGGTTGCCGTTGAGCAGGTAGTCGGCCGCGTCGGCGGCGGTCTTGGTGTCGTTGTCGGCCTCCGGGATGCGCAGGTCGGCGCGGCCGTTGAAGACGGTGTCGGCGACCGGGCTCCAGGAGGCGACCACCAGGGTGGAGGCGGCCGGCGCCGCGGTCTCCAGCCGGGTGGCGAGGTCCGGGTAGAGGTCGTAGTGCGAGCCCGCGAAGGTGTTGTCCTTCACGCCGTGCTTGTCCGGCCACACGCCGGTGGCGATGCTCGACCAGCCCGGGCCGGAGAGGGTCGGCGCCAGCGGGTTGGCGTACAGGTTGCTGGTGGCGGTCATGCCGCCGGCCATCAGCGCCTTGAGGTTCGGGGCGTCGGCCGCCAGCAGCTTGTCGTACCGGGTGCCGTCGATACCGATGACCAGCGTCTTGGCCTGCTTGGTGCCGGCCGGCAGGCCCTTGTACGGCCCGGTGGCGGCGATCGCCTGAACGGCCGTCAGCGAGAGCGCCGCCGCGGCGGTGGCGGTGACCGCGGCGGCGATCCGGAGGGTTCGGGACATGCGCACGGGAAGCTCCCTGGAGGAGGGGGGACGAGGCGCGGCGCGTCTGGCGCCGGTACGAGCGTGTGGGCCCCCGGCGAGCCGCGAACCTCCCCGAGCGCACCGCCGCATGAACAGCGCGGGAACTTCGGTCCAGACTCGTTATCGTCCCGTTACCTCGATCCGGGCCCCGGCGGGCCGCCGGTAGGGTGGCGAGATGAGCCCAGGGACCTCGCACGCGCCCGGCGCGCCCGTCCGCTCCGGCGTCCCGGAGCACGGCCGGCTGCCCAAGTACTACGTCGTCAAGACCCGGCTGGGCGAGCTCCTGGACGAGCTGGGCCCGGGCGGTCTGCTGCCCACCGAGGTCGAGCTCTCGGCCCGGTACGGGGTGGCCCGGGCGACCCTCCGTCAGGCCCTGCGCGAGCTGCTGCTGGAGGGCCGGCTGCGCCGCCGCGGGCGGGGCACCGTGGTGGCCGGCGCCAAGCTCGAACAGCCGCTCTCGCTCGCCAGCTACACCGAAGGGGTCAGCCGCCAGGGCCTGCGGCCGGGCCGGACCCTGATCGGGCTCGACCGGTTCCCCGCCGACGCCGCCACCGCCGAGCAGTTGGAGCTGCCCGAGGGCGAGCCGGTCTGGCACCTGGAGCGGGTGCTGCTGGCCGACGAGGAGCGGATCGGGCTGGAGAGCACCTATGTGGCGGTGGCCCGGGTGCCCAGGCTGGACCTCGACTTCGCCCCGGCGTCCTCGTTCTACGCCTACCTGCGCGAGCAGGGCGCCGAGCTCGGTACCGGCCGGGAGCGGATCGAGACCGTGCTGGCCACCCCGCGCGAGGCACTGCTGATCGGCACCCCGCCGGCCCTGCCGATGCTGCTGCTGCACCGGCGCAGCCGGGACGCGGCCGGCGCCCCGCTGGAGCGGGTCCGCTCGCTGTACCGGGGCGACCGGTTCAGCTTCACCCTGGAGCTGACGGCGCCCGGCGGCGGCTGAGCCGGTCCGCGCGCCCCGGCCGCCGGGGGGCTACCCCGCTTCGCCGGCCTCGCCCGCCCCGGTCACCCGCCAGTCCCAGCCCGGGTGGCCGCCGACCAGCCCGGTGAACGCGCCGATCTCCAGCAACTCCCCGTGGTTGGTGTCCACGTAGCCGGTCAGCCCGTCGAGCACCTCGACGAGCAGCGTGCCCACCGCCCGGATCGAGCGGAACATCACCAGCACGGCGAACGGGTCGCCCAGCGCCGGCAGGACCACCTCCACCACCTCCTCCTCCAGGTCGTCGAGCACCCGCCCGGAGAAGTCGAAGCCGATCGAGCCGCCCTGCCACTCGATCGACGGGCGGTCCGGCGGCGGCCGGTCGACCAGCCCGCGCGCCCGCAGGCGGCCGGCCAGCACCTCCACCTGCTCCGGCGCCATCACCACGACGAGACTCGAACTCATGCGATCTTCCTGACGAATCGGTGCGTACGGGGACGGCGACGGGGCCCCGGCCGGCGCATGCCGGCCGGGGCCCCGCCACCGCGGGTCGGGCCCTTCGCGCGGGGGCCCGATGCGGAGCGGCTAGGGCGCCAGCACCGCGAGCAGGTCCTCCAGGTTGTCGGTCCAGGTGAACCCGGCCGCCGTGAGGCCCTTGGCGATGGTGGGCGCCGGTCCCACCTTGCCCTTGCGGCGGCCGGGTCCGCCGCCCGGGAGGTAGGCGATCACCGGGTAGTCGGTGAGCGAGGTGACGGTCTCCATCTCCTCGACGGCGCCGTTGCCCACCCCGGTCTTCACCTGCACCACGGCGTTGCGGGTGACGATGTCGAAGTCGGTGTAGGTGGAACCGTCCGGCCGGGTGATGTCGATGCCGACCGCCCGGACGTGACCCGGGTAGCGGGCGTTGATCGCCTCGACGATCTCCGGCACCTTCGGGTCGTCGTTGACGCCCTTGATGTAGTCGGGCGTCGACCCGCTGCTGTCCGCCTTGGGGGCGTCCCCGGAACCGCCGCCCTTGCCTCCCTTGCCCGCGTTGCCGCCCGAGCCGCCGTCGCCGCCGCCCTTGCCGGGCTGACCGGCGCCGTCCGCCTTCTTGGCCGGGTCGGGCTTCTGCCCGCCCCCGCCCGGCTCGCCGCCGCCCTTGCCGGTGCCGCTCTTGGGCGTCGACGGGCCGTCGGACTTGGGCGTGGTCGGCGCCGGGTCGGCCGGCGTGCCGCTGGGCAGGTCGTCGGCGAGCAGCTTCTTGACCGCGCTGATGAAGTCGTCGCCCTCGGACATCGCGGTCTTGATCGCCTTGACCGCCTTGACGCCCGAACTCACCGCCTTCACGGCGCCGTAGCCGTCCACCGCGAAGGAGCCGATGATGCCGGTCCACTGGCCCGCGGTGTACGCGGTCGAGCTGGTGTCGACGTCGAAGAGGTCGGCGAGCGGCGTGTCGTCCACGTAGCCGGTGTGGCCGAGCTTGAACGGCGTCTCGTTGGAGTAGCCGAACATGTTGTCGAAGACGTCGTTGTCGCCGTTGGCGATGTCGGCGAAGCCGTTCCAGCAGTCGGAGAGGGTGTTGACGCTCCACTGCCACGGATCGCCGACGACCGAGTCCCCGACGCCGGTGAAGAAGCCGCCGACGTCGCCCCAGCTCCACCACAGGCCGCTCGGATCGCTGCCGGTGGTGGGGTTGTCGCCGGAGTAGGTGTAGCCGCCCATCTGGTTCGGGTCGCCGGACTCGAAGACCGGGTCGACGGTCAGGAACCGCCCGATGGTGGGGTCGTACTGCCGGGCGCCCAGCAGGCTCAGCCCGCTGGTGCCGTCCTTGACCTGCCCGAGGTAGCCGTGGTTGTCGGCCCAGCTCGCCGGATTGGCCCCGCGCTGGTTGCCGTACGGGTCGAAGGCCCTTCGGGTGAGCGCCAGGGTCGCCGAGTCGACCTGGAGCTGGCTGGTGCCCTGCGGCGTGCTCGGCTGGTAGCTCAGCCCGCCCTTGCCGGACCGGACGATCACCGTGCCGTCGGGGGCGCGGTAGTACCGCAGGCCGCTGACGGTCTTGGCGGCGGTGTCCAGGGTGAGCTGCTCGCTGCCGGAGAAGAGGTAGAGCGTCACGCTGCCGGGGTCACGCTGGATCAGCAGCCCGCCGTCCGCGTCGTACAGGTACCCCGCCTGCTTGCCGTCGGTGGTGACGGCGGAGATCCGCCCCTCCTCGTCGTACTGGACGTCCTGGCTGCCGGGCCGGGCACCGGTGGTGGTCCGGGTCGTGGTGTTGCCGGCATCGTCGTAGTGGGCGGCCAGCGTGCTGGTGCCGGTGGTCGGGTTGCTGGTGGTGATCGTGCCCACCGTGTTCGGCTGGACGGCGACCGCCTTGCCGGCACCGGGGTAACTGCTGGTCTGGGTGGTGTTCCTGGCCGCGTTGCCGGTCACGTCGTGCTGGACCTGCTGGGTGCGGTCACCGAGCGGGTTGTACTGCCAGTCCAGCCAGTACGGCGACGGGCCGCCGATGGTGGCGGGGCTCGGCGCGGCCGTGGTGCACCGCGAGAGCTGGCCGGCCGTGGGCGCGACGATCCCCTTGGTGTCGGTCCAGGCCGTCACCAGGCGGCGCTGCGCGTCGTAGCCGAAGCACTGGGTGTCGGTCACCCGGTCGGTGCCACCGGTGGACTGCACCTCGGAGACCGTGGTGACGTTGCCGGCCTGGTCGTAGCCGTAGGAGGTGTTGGACACCGGGTTGGCGGTGTTGTTCTGCAGCGTGACCCGGTTGGTGGCCAGCCGGCCGGTCGCCTGGTCGTAGGTCTGCGCGGTGCGCAGCTGCTTGGCCGGCGTGCCGATGGTGGTCTGCACCACCTGCCCGGTCGGGCTGTAGTTGGTGGTGGCCACGTACGGCTGGCTCGGCGTACCGACGCTGTACAGCCCGCCCTGGAGGTTGTAGCCGTAGCCGACCGTCTCGGCCGGCAGGCCGCCGTCCGCCTGGAAGGCGGTGGAGGCGAGCAGGCCGGCGGTGTCGGTGTAGGAGGCGGCCACCGTGTACGAGCCCTGGAGCTTGCCCTCGGCCGCCGGGATCACCGTGGTGCTGCCGGTCGGGCGCCCGTCGGCGGTGTAGCCGTTGACCTTCTTGACGTACGCGCTGCCGGCGCGGCCGCCGACGTAGCGGGTCGAGGAGACCGGCAGGCCCTTGCCCAGGCTGTCGAAGCTCCATTCGGCGAGCAGCTTGGCGGGATCGGTGGGGTCGGCGCCGGAGTACTCGGCGGTCCGGCGGCCGAGCTCGTCGTAGCTGAACGACAGCACCTGCTGGCGGGCGTCCGTGACGGTCGCCACCCGGCCGAGCGGGTCGTAGGTGGTGCTGGTCAGACCGCTGTCCGGGTCGCGCTGCGAGACCTTGCGGCCTTGCAGGTCGTAGCCGGTGGTCCAGGTGTTGCCGACGCTGTCCTTGATCGTCGAGAGCTGGCCGCGCGGGGTGTAGGTGTAGCTGGTGGTGAGGTCCGCGGTGGCGGCGGTGTCGGTGGTGCCGGTGGACCACAGCGGCGCGTTGGCCGCGTCGTACACCGCGAGGTTCTCGTCGCCCTGCACCTTCAGGTAGGCGCCCGGGTGGCCGCCGGTGCCACTGGACCACAGGACGGCCTTGGCCGGGTCGAGCACGACCAGGTTCCCGTCGGCCTGCACGGTGGCGTACGCCCCGGGGTGGCCCGCGGTGTTCGCGGCCCACAGGGTCTTGCCGCCGACCAGCGCGGTCAGCACCAGGTTGCCGTCGGCCTGCATGGCCAGCCGCGTGCTGCGGGAGACCAGCGAGCTGCCGGAGGCGAGCACGCCGCCGGCGGTGAGCCTGCGGTCGGGCGTGGTGTCGCGCACCACCGAGGAGGTGGTCTGGCCCTTGGCGTTGGTGTAGACCGTGCCGGCCTTGCCGCCGGGGGCCGGGTTGCTGTCGGTGCGGTCCACGCCCCGGTAGGACGTCGAGGACTGCCGGACGGTGGTCGCGAACGACACCAGGCTGGTGGTCACCGGGCGGCCCTGGCCGTCGTAGCCGGTCCGGGTCACCGACGGGCCGGTGTTGTTGGTCTCGGCCCACATCGAGGTGCCGGGGTCGCGGGCCGCGTCGGTGTACGCGGCGATGGTGGCGACGTTCCAGCCGTGCGAGTCGTAGTAGTCGGAGGAGACGATCCGGCCGGCCGAGTTGTCGGCCGTGGTCGACTGGGTCTGGCGCTGCTGGAGCGTGCCGTCGTAGAAGGTGACCAGGGTGCCGTAGGAGCCGTCCTCACGCAGGCTCCTGGTGGTGACGGTGGACGGGTCGGGGTTGTCGCCGGCTCCGTGGACGGAGTAGGAGAAGATCTGCTGCGGGCTCCGGGTCGCCTTGTCGCGCCCGGGCGACCACACCTTCTCCCGCCGGCCCAGGGCGTCGTAGGTCGCGTCGGTGACGCGCTTGTTGACGTCCACGGCGTGGGTCACCGAACCGCGGCCGGGCGAGACGGTGCTACTGGCGGTCCACTGCAGCGGGTTCTTGGTGGCGACCGTGGTGGGCAGCAGTCCGGTGTCGGGGGTGTAGGTGGTGACGGTGGAGCGGCCGGCCGCGTCCGTGTTCACGGTGACCCGGCCGTACTTGTCGTACGACATCGCGCCGAGCGTCTGGTACCGGGGCTTGCCGGCGCCGTCGTAGGAGGTGACGGACTGGGTCGCGGTGACCAGGCCGAGCGAGTCGCCGCTCCCACCGATCCGGCCGAGCGTGCCCGGGTCGGTGACCGTGCCGTCGCCGTCGTAGAACACCCGCTTGTCGGAGAGGGTGGTGTCCTTGCCGGGGGCGGTGCCGCACGGGCCGGCCACGCTGATCGTCTCCTTCGGGAGGACCAGCATCATCGGGTTGGCGGCCGGGGCGTCCGCGTAGGTGGTGGTGGTGCAGGTGCGCTGCTTGGGGTCGGCGGTGTCGCCCTCGTCGTCCAGCTGCCAGATCCGGCCGAGCGCGTCGAAGACGGTGCTGGACCTGGTGGTCCGCCAGCTGTTGTCGGCCAGCAGGCCCATCGAGCGTGAGGAGCTCTTCTCCACCTGGCGCGAGGTCAGGTCGGGCAGCGTGGAGAGCTTGTCCGGGGCCGGGTCCTCGGAGGTCCAGGCCTTGCGGGAGCTGCTCGCGGTGACCTTGGAGACGGGGGGGTCGGTCAGCGTCCTGGTGACCAGGCTGCCGCCGGCCTGGGTGAAGCCCTGCGACTCGTACGGGGTGCCGGCCAGCCAGGCGCTGTCGGTGATCTTCTCGTCGAGCGAGTTCTTCCGCTCGACGGCGCGCCGGGAGCCGTCGGCCTTGTAGTCGCCGTCCATGCCCTGCAGGTAGGAGACCCGGGACTGGGTGATCGGGTCCGGCGCGGCGCCGGTGGTGGTGGTGACGGTGGCGAAGCCGCGGAAGTCGTTCCAGGTCCGGTGCTTGTCGTCGGTGAGCTCGGAGTCGTCCCGGTGCCAGGCCGCGCCGTCGCCGTAGGTGTAGTTGGTGACCTTGGCGGGCGAGCCGGCCTTGGTGCGGTCGCTGTCGGTGACCTGGGCGACCAGGGTCTTGTGGAACCAGTCCTCGATCGGCTCCACCCCGCCCGGGGTGTTCCAGAAGACGGGGTAGCAGGCCATCGTGTTGGAGTCCGCCGAGGCCGGCATGGTCTTCTTCTCGCGCGAGCACTCCGGGGCCCGGTAGGTGACCGCGACCGACTCACCGGTCTCGGTCTGCACGCTGGAGATCCGCGGGTGGTAGAGCGGCGGGGCGGCCGGACTCAGGCCGTCGACCCGGTTGTCCATCTCGATCCCGGTGAAGGTGACCGGGTCCAGGGTGATCGCCCCGCTGCCGCCGGCCGAGGTGTCCTTGCCGGTGTGCCGGACCTCGGAGAGCCACATCACCGACTGCACGGCGCCAGTGCTCTTCGGGTCCTGGGTCTTGCCGGTGACCGGGTCGTAGGTGCCGCCCGCGTCGGAGAACACCTGCTTGAGGTCGTAGCTGTCCACGTCCTGCCAGCCGGTGGCGGTACGGACCTTGGTGTCGATCGACTTCAGCCGGAAGGTCTGCCAGAAGGTGGGACCGCTGATCAGGCAGACGCCCTTGGTGTCGTCGTCCTCGACCTTGGTCTTCCAGCCGGCCGGGCAGTTCAGGTCGTAGGGCGTGTCGGGCCAGTTGGCCGCGGTGTCCGAGGAGAGGTTCGACTCCTTGCAGACGCTGTCCGACGTGGTGCAGCGCTGCGCGGTGGTGAACAGCACCTCGGCGGCCGGCTCGCGGCCGGCCCGGGCGTCCGCGAGCTGGTAGCCGTAGGAGATCCGGGTGAGGTGGCCACCACGGGTGTACTTGGTGAGGGTGCCGCCCTTGTCGTCCTTGGCGACCTGCCCGTAGCCCATGTTGTAGTAGTTGGACTCGGTCGCCCAGTCGTAGCGCTGCACGTTGCCGTGCGGGTCGACCACGAAGTCCAGGTTGAACCGGTAGCCGACCTGCTGGTCGCACTGCGAGTCGTCGCCCTTGTCGGCGTCGTGGCAGGGATCGCCCGACTTGGGGTGGTAGATCGGCACGCCCCAGGCGCTGTTGGTGGCCTCGTCGGCGGTGGTCCCCGGCGTGTGGTTCAGTCCCAGGTAGTAGGCGGTGCCGTCGGTCGTGGTGACCTTGAAGTACTCGCCCTGCCACAGGCCGTTGGTGGCACCGGTGAGCCGCTCGATCTTCGTGCCGTCGTCCGTCCCGAGGTGGTACGAGCCGTCGGAGTCGCGCAGCAGCTGGCCGTTGTGGGTGCCCAGCGAGATGGTGGCGTTCCAGCCGGCCCAGCACTCGTCGCCGGAGTCCTTGATGCCCTGGTCCTTGCAGCTCTTGTAGGAGCGCTCGACGAAGCCGGGGCTGTAGGACCAGCCGTCACCGATCCACGAGGACTGGGAGTTGCGGGCGGAGGTCTCGCCGTCCACCGACTGCGAGTCGTAGGCGAGTCCGACGGTGGGTGGGGCGCCGCCCAGCGAAGGCGGGATCACCACCGGGTACTGGTAGGTGAAGGCGCCGGAGGCCGAGGAGGACCAGGCGCCGGAGGCGGACAGCGAGGTCGCGCCGAAGTCGCCCTGCGAGCCGCTCGAACCGGCGACGGCCGCCACCGCGACGCCCGCCGTGGCCTGCACGGCGCGGGCCGCGGGAGCGGCGAACGGGTTCGCCGTCCGCGCGGGCCGGGTGAGCGCGACCGTGCCGGTGAGCTTCCTGGCCACCGGGTCGTTGCTGGACTCCACCGGGGTCCTGGTCCGGCAGGCGGCGAGCTGGGGCGTGGTCAGCGCGCAGGCCGGCATCGCCACCAGGCTCAGCCGCGAGGCCCAACCACCGCCGTACGCCTGCTCGATCGCGCCGTAGTCCAGCGAGACGGCGACCCCGCCGGCGCCCGGCCGGTCGTCGGTGCGGGCGAGGCCGACCAGCAGCCCGTCGACACCGGCGGCCTTGGTCCGGGCCCGGTCCGCCAGCTGGGCCCGCACCGCGGTGACCTGGGCGACCGGGGCCAGCGGGCTGACCAGCGAGCGCGCCCGCTCGCCGAGGGCGGCGGGCGACGCGGGGGCGAGCGAGAGCGGGGCCGAGCCGGCCCTGACCTGCCCGCCGCCCGGGGCCGCGGCCAGGCTCGCGACCACCGGGGCGGCGCCCAGGTCGACGGTCGCGGTGGAACCGGCCGGCCAGGCGGCGGGCGCGAGCACATGCGGCCGCAGTGCGCGGGCCCCCGGCGGCGGGGCCGAAGTCACCTTCGCCGCAGGGCTGTTCGCGGGGTGTCCGGGAACGGCCGGCTGCTCGGGCAGCGGATCGGCCGCCCAGATCTTCCCCGTGTAGTGATAACCGCCGACGATCGCGTCGGCGACGGCGAGCGGCGCCGTCAGTGCGAGGGCGGCGGCCGTCGCGACCGCGACCGTCCCCCGCCTCGTCCAGGCCCGTTTCCGGGCACCTTGCCACCTGCGCAGGTGTGCGCGCATGTTCATCCCCCATGAAAGTCCGGACAGGCCGAGCTGGCACAGCGTCAGCTGACGGCACATCTGACCAGCACGGAACCGTATTGCCATGGACGGTTCACAGCAATACCCTTCCCCGGCAGTCACTCTGTTCACATCTGTCACACGGGGACCGTCGAAGCTCCACAGCTGGGACGAAGGCGAACAAAAGTGGCTCGAATCCGACACGGGGCAGCACCGGGCACAACCGGCTGTGAGATGAAGCACAGCCGCGCCTGGGCGGTCCCACCTGTCCCTGAAGGGGTCATTCCATGGGGGAAGCAACCCGCGCCCGAAGCCGTCGGGCGCGAACTCTGACGCGCCGTCTGGCGCTCACCGCGGCGGTCGCGAGCCTGGTACTCGGCACCGCCGGACCGGCTCTGGCGGACGATCATCCCGTCGCACCCGCCGGCGCCACCGACACGCCGCTGCTGGCGGCCAAGGCCGAGGCCGCCCGGACCGGCCGGCCGGTGACCGTCGACGCGCTCACCACCGAGACCACCGAGACCGTCGCCAACGCCGACGGCACCTTCGCCGTCACCGAGCACCTCCAGCCCGCCCGGGTACGCAAGGACGGCGGCTGGGCGGCCGTCGACGCCGCGCTGGCCGCCAACACCGACGGCACGCTCTCGCCGCGGGCCACCCCCGCGCGGCTGGTGCTGTCCGGCGGCGGCACCGGTCCGCTGGCCACGCTCACCGATCCGGCGGGCCACCGGCTCTCGTACACCCTGCCGTTCGCCCTGCCGGCTCCCGAGGTCAGCGGCAGCACCGCCCGTTACCGGGCCGTGCTGCCGGGCGTGGACCTCCAGGTGACCAGCACCGACCAGGGCGGTTTCCACGAGGTCCTGGTGGTGCACGACGCCCGGGCCGCCGCCGACCCGGCGCTGAAGTCCCTGCGGCTGACCACCGCGACCAGTGACGGGCTGACCCTCTCGGCCGACCAGGACGGCCGGGTCACCGCGGCCACCGCGGACGGCGCCGCCGCCTTCACCTCGCCCACCCCGCTGATGTGGGACTCCGCCGGCGCCAAGGCCCCGGCCGCCGCGCCGCAGGGCAAGGCGGCCCGCGCGGCCGCCCGGGCCGCCGACGCCCCCGGCAGCACCGACGCTCCCGACACCCCCGGCACCCCGTCCACCGCGTCCCAGCCCGGCTCCGCCGCGCAGGTCCGGCGGATCGCCGTGAGCACCGAGCCGGGCGCGCTCACGCTGACCCCGGACACCGGTCTGCTGACCGGCTCCGGCACCGTCTGGCCGCTGTACATCGACCCGTACACCAGCCCGATCACCAGCAAGAAGAGCCACTTCGTCACCGTCAAGGAGGGCTGCGCCGGGCAGAGTTCGTACGACGACGCGCAGGACAACGGCGAAGGCGTCGGCTACCAGCACTGGCAGGACTGCTTCGGCCTGAACCGGGCCTACTACGAGATCAACATCGGCAACCTCACCAAGTCGATGGTGATCTCCAAGTCCGTCGTCCACCTCACCTCGACCTACGGCGCCTCCTTCGACTGCGACAACGAGACGCCCGTCAAGCTGGCCACGGTCACCGGCATCAGCGGTTCGACCACCTGGAACCACCAGCCCTCGGTCACCGGTGACGGCTACATCGGCGGCACCCAGCAGGTGAAGAGCTCCAACCCGTCCCAGGGCTGCGGCAACCACGACGCCAACTGGGACGTGACCGGGCAGATCAGGAAGCTGGCCGGCAAGGACGACAGCTGGACCTTCGGCCTGTTCGGCAACGAGTCGAAGTCCTCCGGCAACAACGACTTCATCCGGTTCGCCACCAACCCGTACCTGACCACGGTGTTCGACATCCCGCCGGCCGTGCCGGACAACCTCGGCACCACCCCGGCCAGCCAGAGTCCGGCCGGCAACGGCTGCAACGGCGCGGCGGACGGCTGGATCGGCCAGTCCGGCCTGACCGGCGGAGCCTCCGACATCACCCTCAACGCGCGGCTGAACACCGACATGAGCGGGGTCAACCTGCGTGCCCGCTACGAGGTCTGGGACACCAAGACGGCCGCGGCCGACGGCGGTTCGACCGACCGGACCAAGCCGGTCAGCGGCTGGGTCTCCGACGGCGGCACCGTCCGGACCAACATCGGCTTCGCGGTGGCGGACGGCCACCAGTACGGCTGGCACGTGAAGGCCGAGGACGCGACCCTGGCCGGTGGCTGGTCGCCGAACTGCTACTTCAAGATCGACCTGAGCGCCCCGAGCATCCCCGCCTTCACCGACTCACCGGTCTTCCCGCCGCTCGGCGGCGACCGCGCCCCCACCGGCCACGCCGGCGACACCGGGGTGAAGATCACCGTCAGCGCCAACGACCCGACCCCCACCGGCTGCACCAGGGGCGCCTGCGTCAGCAGCGGGATCGACCGGTTCGAGTACTCGCTCGACACCGGGATACCCGGCAGCGGCGCCGCCAAGGTGGACGCCACCTCGACCGGTGCGGGCAACGCCACCGCCGACGTGCCGATCACCCTGAGCGCCGCGCAGTGGGGTGCCCACACCCTGTTCGTGCGCGCCGTCGACAACGCCGGCAACACCCAGGGCACGGTCGGCCAGTACAGCTTCTTCGCCCCCTGGAACCCGAACACCAAGGTGACCGCGGGCGACCTGGACGGCGACGCGGTGCCCGATCTGGTCTCCCCCACCACCGGCGGCGACCTGGTGCTGATCCGCGGCAACGCCGACCCGGCCGGCGCCCCCGTCACCGTCTCGACCAAGGACCGCAGCCCCGACGGCACCGGCTGGGACAACTACCTGGTGGCCCACCGCGGGACGCTCACCGGCACCAACGTGGACGACCTGTTCGCGTACCAGAAGGCCACCCACGAGCTGTACCTCTACACCAACGACGCCAACACCCCCGGCGGCAGCGCCGGCCGCTTCACCCTCACCCAGAACGTGCTGCCGATCCGCAACTCGGCGAGCTGCCCGGCCAAGGGCTCCGACGGCACCTGGAACCACGTGACCTCGATCCTCGCCCCGGGCAAGCTGGCCCAGTTCGCGGACGTGCCGGATCTGATCACGGTGGACGACCAGGAGCTCTGGTACTACCCGGGCACCTTCCAGGCCGGCTGCAACCTCGGCGCCGGCGTGCGGATCGGCACCGGTGACTGGTCCGGCGTGACCCTGCTCGCCCCCGGCACCGTCGGCGGCGTACCGACCCTGTGGGCCCGCGACAACACCACCGGCGCGGTCGGCAGCTACCCGCTGACCTTCGCGAACGGCGTGCCCACCAGCCGCCTCACCGCCCCCGCCCACGCGCCGCTGGTCTCCGGCGTGCTGGACGCGAACAACAAGAACCTGTGCCTGGACATCGCCGGTTCCCACACCGCCAACGGCACGGCCGCCCAGGTCTACACCTGCAACGGCACCGACGCCCAGCAGTTCACGCTCGGCGCCGACGGCACCGTGCACGTGCTCGGCAAGTGCCTGGACGTGGCCAAGGGCGGCACCGCCAACAACACCCTGGTCCAGCTCTACCAGTGCAACAACACCGCCTCCCAGCAGTGGGTCGCCGGCCCGTACCCGGGGTCGCTGAAGAACCCGCAGTCCGGCCGCTGCCTGGCCGACCCGGCCGGCAACCGCAACCCGCGCACCCAGGTGATCATCTACGACTGCCTGAACATCGCCGACCAGAAGTGGGCCGCCACCAGCGGCAACGTGCTGCCCGCCGGGCAGCCCGTGCTGCCGGTCGGCCTGGGCGGCCGGGACTACCCGACCGTCGCCTCGCCGGGCGACGTGCAGGGCACCGGCCAGCCCGCGCTCTACGCGAGCACCGGCGCCGGCCGCACCGTCGAGTACCCGGGCGCGGCGCCGGCCGGGGGCCTGGCCCAGTTCACCGCCCCGGTGGCGATCGGCTACGTCCACCGGCCCACCGACCGGTGGCGGCTGGAGGACACCTCCGACAGCGTCCGACCGGCCAACGACCTGACGCTCTCCGGCGGCGCGGCCATCGGCACCGACCCGGCCCGGGGCAAAGCCCTGGTGTTCAACGGCAGCACGGCCTACGCCGCCACCGCCGGCCCGGTGCTGGACACCGGTGCCGGGTACACCGTGTCGGCCTGGGTCAACCTCAGCAGCCTGGCGGAGAACTCCACCTTCGTCTCGCAGTCCGGCACCAACGCCAACGGGCTCCAGCTGTACTACTCCAACTGGGCCAAGGCGTTCGCCGTCGGCCACGCCCACGAGGACGCCAAGGACGCCACGTTCAGCAGCGCCTACGGGCCGAGCACCGGCCCGCTCGCCCCCAAGGTGAACACCTGGTACCACCTGGTCGGCGTGTACGACGCGACCGCCCAGGAGCTGCGGCTGTACGTCGACGACCAGGCGGCGGGCACCGCGGACTACACCGGTACCAGCTGGAACGCGGCCGGGCCGCTGCAACTCGGCCGCCGGATCTACCAGGGCGCGTACGGCGAGTACGCGGCCGGCCGGATCGACGACGTACAGGTCTTCGCCGAGGCGCTCACCCCCGGTGCGGTCGCCTCGCTCGGCCACGACCGGCCGGTGCCGACCCAGCTCGCCTGACGTCTCCCGCCCCGGCGCGACGGCCCGCCCACCTCGCACCGGGGCGGGCGGGCCGTCGCCGTCCGGCCCTGGGCCGGCCGGGTGACTTGGTCCCGAACGTCCGGGCCGCCCGGACCGCTCCGGGGCGAGACTGACCGCAACCGACGAGGAGGTGCACGATCATGACCGACCAGACCCCCGCACCGCAGGTGTGGCCCTCGCTGCGGGCGAACGACGCCCGGGCGCTGATCCGGTTCCTGGTGGAGGCGTTCGGCTTCGAGGAGACCGTCGTCTACGGCGAGGGCGAGCGGGTGCACCACGCCCAGCTCTCCTGGCCGGAGGGCGGCGGCCTGATGCTCGGCTCGGCCCGCCCCGAGGACGAGGAGGACACGTGGCCGCTGCGCCCCGGCCACTTCGGCGCGTACGTGGTGACCGCCGACCCGGACGCGGTGCACGCCCGCGCGGTCGCCGCCGGGGCCGACATCATCACCGGGCTGCACGTGACCGACTACGGCTCCCGGGACTTCGCGGCCCGCGACCCGGAGGGCAACCACTGGTCCTTCGGCACCTACCGCGGCGAGCCCCGCAAGACACCGCCCCCGACCGGCTGAGCGGCCGTGCCCGCCACCCCGGCCGAGCGGCTGCGCGCGCTGTGCCTGGCGCTGCCCGGCTGCGAGGAGCGCCCCAGCCACGGCGAGCCGGCCTGGTTCGCCGGCGGCAGGCGGATGTTCGCCACCGTCGCCGACCACCACCACGACGACCGCACGGCCTGCTGGCTCGCCGCTCCCCCGGGCCTGCAGGAGCACCTGGTGGCCACCGATCCGGAGCGGTTCTTCCGG
The DNA here is from genome assembly GCF_040678895.1 of Kitasatospora sp. NPDC049258. NCBI lineage: Bacteria > Bacillati > Actinomycetota > Actinomycetes > Kitasatosporales > Streptomycetaceae > Kitasatospora > Kitasatospora sp. NPDC049258. Next base: position 48,109 of record NZ_JBFAQT010000031.1, on the reverse strand, counting down.
CCCCCCTACGTCGGCCACCGCGGCTGGCTTGGGGTCTACCTGGACGTCGCGGTGGACTGGCCGCACCTGGCGGACCTGGTCACGGCCGGCTACCGCCTGGTCGCGCCGGCCGCCCTGCGGGCGGAGCTCGACCGACGCTGACGGACCGTCCGCGCCCCGGACGGTCCGTCGGTGTTCGGTACGTGCCTCAGCCGGAGAGCGCGAAGGCCAGCAGGGCGGAGGCCGTCATGTCGAGCGCGGGCTCGCTGCTCTGCCAGGAGCGGACGTCGTCCACGTACGTGCTGCCGTGCCCGGTGAAGGCCGAGAAGGCGTCGGTACCGCCGGGCGGGCAGGCCCGCATGCCGTCCAGGTAGTCGTCCAGCCCACCGCTGAACTGCCCGCTGCCGTTGGGCCCGTTGACGATCGCGCCGAGCTGGACGCTCGACCCGCCGTTCAGGCCGCCGGCCAGGTTGGGCAGCTGCCCCGCGGTGCAGTGCGGGAAGGTGGTGCCCTCGCCGACCATCATCGAGGTGCCCCAGGCGTTGGCGCCCAGGATCCAGTCGGTCTGCTGCGCGCCGAAGCGGTTGAGCGAGGTGTCGCCGGTGAGGTTGCGGTAGAGCCGGGTGGTGGCGGCCAGGCCGAGCGCGTGCGAGTCGGCGTCGAAGTCGTTGTAGACCGCGCCCATGTGGAACGGGTCCTTGTCCGCGCGGGCCTTGGCCCCGGTGATCTGCGCCTTGAGGTCGGCCACCAGGGCGTCGTAGCCGATCGCCAGCCCACCCGGGTTCCCGGCCGCCCTGACGGCCCGGGCCAGCTCGGCCTGGGCCAGCGCGCTCGTGTTGTACATGTTGAGGGTGTCGGTGCTGCCGGTCGCCTCGTACGCCTTGGCCCAGCTCGCCGCCTGGGTGAGCCAGCCGGAGGTCCGGCCGTCGGCCAGCGCCTGCCCGGCCAGGGCGAGTTCGGCGCCGCCGAAGGCCAGGTCGTCCTTCCAGCTGTCCTCGGGGTAGTAGGCGTGCGGGACGGTGGTCACCAGGGTGCCGGGGGCGGTGTCGGCCAGGGCGTAGATCTGTGCGGCGGTGTCCAGGTACCGCTTGGCCCGCACCGGGTCGCCCACCGCGGACAGCTGGGCGCCGAGGGCGAAGTCGGCGGCGAGCCGGCCGGCCTGGTTGGGGCTGATCCGGGCCCCGGGGGCGGCGGCCCGGAACACCGGGCGGCTCTTGAGGAAGGGGTGCGCGCCGTCGGCGTCGTCCTTCTCGGGCAACCGCCAGACGTCGTGGTCGCCGACCACGCTGCCGCTGGAGGTGCCCGAGCCGAGGCCGACCTGGATGTAGAGGGTCGCGGTGTTCTCGTCCCACATCTTGTCGAGCCAGTCCAGGCCGAACCGGGCCTCGGCCCGCAGCGCGGAGCCGGGGGCCGCCCCGCTCTCTCGGGCGGCCAGTTGCAGGGTGGCGTCGGCGTAGGAGGCGGTCTCGGTGAACTTCAGGTAGTCGCCGGCGTCGAACCAGCCGCCCTCGACGTCGACCGTGCCGCCGATCTTCGTCGGGGCGGCCTTGATGGTGTCGCCGTCCGAGGAGGTGAAGGCCGGCCAGTTGTAGACGGTGGCGGCGGAGTCGGTGAGGTGGGCCGGCTTGCGGTTCAGCCGGCCCGGGATGGTGGCGCGCCCGTCGCGCTGGGATTGGAAGAAGGCGGTGGCGTCGTCGGTGAGGGCGCCGAAGAGCGGGGTGGCGCCGCCGATGGTGAAGCTGGGCGAGGAGCCGGTGGCGGCCCCGCTCACCTCGATCCGGTAGCTCCCACCGGTCTTCACCCCGGTGAAGTCGATCAGATAGACCGCCGGGTAGGCGGTGTTCCAACTGCCCAGGCTGGCACCGGTGGTGCCGCTGGCGACGGTCGCGCCGGAGGAGTCCAGCAGCTTCCAGCCGGCGCCGCTGACGGCGGCCTTCGAGAGCAGGAAGGCCTCCTTGGCGCCGCTGTCGGCGTAGCCCACCTGGTTCACCCGGACCAGGCCGGTGGTGGCGGCCTCGGCCGGGCCGGCCCAGGGGGCTTGGAGGAGGGTGGCGCCGAGCGCGAGGGTGGCCAGCAGGGCCGGCCTGCGCGCCGTCCGGCTTCCGATCAGGGTCATGCTGCCGTCTCCTACGTGGGGGAAGGGAGGAGCACACTGTTAGGAAGGTTTCCTAACGCATGGCCGCGAAGGTAGTGCCGCCCGCCCCGCCGGTCAATAGTCCGCACCAGCCCTTGACTGATCAAGTTAGGAAACTTAACTTATGGACCCTCTCCTGCTCCCGCCTCCTCTCACCCCCACGGAGTTCCCATGTCCGGGACGCTCAGCAGACGGATCGGCCTGTTCCAGGCCACCGCCATCAACATGAGCCAGATGTGCGGCATCGGTCCGTTCGTCACCATCCCCCTGATGGTCGCGGCCTTCGGTGGCCCGCAGGCCGTGATCGGCTGGATCGCCGGCGCGGTGCTCGCCCTGGTGGACGGGCTGGTCTGGGCCGAACTCGGCGCCTCCCTGCCCGGCTCCGGCGGTTCCTACGTCTACCTTCGCGAGGCCTTCCAGTACCGGACCGGACGGCTGATGCCGTTCCTGTTCGTCTGGACGGCGATGCTCTTCATCCCGCTGATCATGTCCACCGGCGTGGTCGGCTTCGTGCAGTACCTGGGCTACCTCTGGCCGTCGATGGGTCAGGGCCAGGGCGACCTGGTCGGCCTGGCCGTGGTGGGTCTGGTGGTGCTGCTGCTCTGGCGCAAGGTCGAGAACATCGCCCGGCTCACCACCGTGATGTGGGGTGTCATGATCGTCGCGGTCGGCGCGGTGATCGCCGCCTCCTACAGCGACTTCTCGCCCTCGATGGCCTTCACCTGGCCCGCGCACGCGATCGACCTCACCCACGGCCGGTTCTGGCTGGGCTTCGCCGCCGGCCTGACCATCGGCATCTACGACTACCTCGGCTACAACACCGCCGCCTACCTCGGCGCCGAGGTCAAGGAGCCCGGCCGGGTGATGCCGCGCGCGATCATCTTCTCGATCATCGGGATCATGGCGATCTACCTGCTGCTCCAGATCGGCGTGCTCGGCGTGGTCGACTGGCACGAGATGCTCGACCCGGAGTCGGTGGCCTCCAAGTCGGTCGCCTCCGCCGTGCTGGAGCGGGTCTGGGGCCACGCGGCCGCCGACGTGGTGACGGTGCTGATCCTGGTCACCGCCTTCGCCTCGGTCTTCGCCGGCCTGCTGGGCGGCTCCCGGGTGCCCTTCGACGCCGCCCGGGACAGGGTCTTCTTCCGCTCCTTCGGCAAGCTGCACAGCCGCCACCAGTTCCCCGTCCTCGGCCTGGTCGCGATGGGCGCGATGACCGCCGTCGGGTTCCTGATCGGCCGGCACACCAATCTGGCCACCCTGATCGGCCTGCTCACCACCGTCATGGTCATCGTCCAGGCGCTCGCCCAGATCCTGGCGGTCACGGTGCTGCGCCGCCGCCAGCCCGACCTGCCGCGCCCGTACCGGATGTGGCTCTACCCGGCGCCGAGCATCCTGGCCGCGGTCGGCTGGCTGGTCATCTACGGCTACGCGGACCGCAACGCGCCCGGCCTGCACCCGATCGAATGGTCGCTGGTCTGGGTGGCGGCCGGCGCGGCCGCCTTCCTGATCTGGTCCAAGGTCGAGAAGGTCTGGCCGTTCGCCCCCACCGAGATCCAGGAGGAGTACCTCCCCGCCAAGGTCTGACCCACCACCCCGGCCCGGCCCCCGTACCCGCGGGGCCGGGCCGGGGTGCGTCCACGGGCGGCGTCCGTCCGTCCCACGGTCAGCCCGCGCCGGCGGGCGCTTCGGTGGCCCCGGCGGGCGCGGGCGACCCGGCCGCCGGCGCGGCGTAGGCGGCGCCCACCGTGGCCCGGTCGAAGACCCGCCAGGTCGCGAGCGTCACCAGCACCGCGACCCCGAAACCCACCCAGTACGGCGCCGTCAGCCCGAAGGCCCCGGCCAGCACGCCCCCGAGCAGCGCCCCGAGGCAGTTGCCGCCCGCCGCCACGAACAGGTTGCTGCTGCCCACCCGACCGAGCATCTCCGGCGGGGTCAGCCGCTGGCGCAGCGAGTTCGCCACGATGCCCCACAGCGCGCCGTGCACACCGAAGGCGAACAGCGCGAAGCCGATCAGGTACGGGCTGCGCGAGGTCGCCAGCGCGAGGTGCAGCCCGGCCTCCACCAGCAGCCCGACCCGGATCGTCCAGGTGGCGGTGACCAGGGCGATCAGCCGGTCGCCGACCAATGAGCCGAGCACGCCGCCGGCCGCCATGCAGGTGAACAGCAGCCCGTAGCCGACCGAGCCGAGGTGCAGCCGCTGGGCGGCGAGCAGCACCAGCACCGCGGTCGCCGCGGTGAGCGTGACGTTCAGCAGCCCGATCAGCACCGCCATGGTGCGCAGCAACCGCTGGCGCAGCAGCCAGCGCAGCCCCTCGGCCATCTCCGCCAGGACCGAGCTCGACCGCTCCTCGGTGGGGCCGGCCGTCGGCACGGCCCGGTAGACCCCGCCGACCAGGCCGATCAGCACGGCGCTGGCCGCGTAGGTGGCAGCGTTGGCCAGGAACGGCAGGCCGGCGGCCAGGACGAACAGGAAGCCGCCCAGCGGGCCGGCGACCATCTGCTGCATCAGGGTGGTGCCGCCGAACAGCAGGCCGTTGGCCCGCTCCAGGCGCTCCCTGGGCACCACGGCGGGGAGCACCGCCTGGCTCGCCGCCCGGAACACGATCTCGCCGCAGTTGACCACGAACAGCACGGTGCACAGCAGCAGGATGCCGGCGTGCCCGGTGGCGGTCGCGGCGGCCAGCACGGCCATCGCGACGACCCGCGCCCAGTCCACCGCCACCATCAGCCGGCGCCGGTCGACCCGGTCCACCAGGACCCCGCCGGGCAGGGCGAACAGCAGCCAGGGCAGCCACCCGACGCCGGCCGCCGCGGAGACCAGCAGCGGGTCGTCGGTCCGGGCGGCGACCAGCAGCGGCGTCGCCACCATGGCCAGGCCGCTGCCGAGCGCCGAGGTCGTACTCGCGGCCCACAGCCTGACGAACCGCCCGCCGAGCGGCTCCACCCCGTTGTGCACCATGACGCGCGAACCTACCAGAGCGCACACGGACGGCCGAGGGGATTTCCGCTCAGCCCAGGCCCGCCGTGCGGCGCTCGAACACCTCCGCGCGGGCGGTGCCGAGGGCGGTGGCCAGGGCGCCCTGGAGGACGGCCTCGTCGCCGAGCAGGCTGGCGGCCAGCCGGGGGCGCAGCGGGGTGAGCCGGTGCATGGCCTGCTCCACCGGTGCGAGCAGCAGGTCGGCCCCTTGGCCGAGGCCGCCGCCGAGCACCACCAGGTCCGGATCGAGCACGGCGGAGACGATCGCGAGCGCGTAGGCCAGCTGCTCGGCCTCCCGGCCGACCGCCCGGGCAGCGCGCGGGTCGCCGGCGCGAGCGGCGGCGAAGACCTGCTTGGCCGTCAAGGGCCCGGCCAGGCCGAGCTCGCCGGCGGCGCGCACCACGGACTCCGCGGCGGCGGCCTCCTCCAGGGTGCCGCCGCCGGGCAGCGGGAGCAGGCCGATCTCGCCGGCCGCGCCGCGGGCGCCGCGCTGCAGTTCGCCGTCGGCGACCACCCCCATGCCCAGGCCGGTGCCGATCAGCAGGTAGACGAAGAGCCGGCTGCCGGCTCCGGCGCCGCGCGCGTACTCGCCGAGGGCGGCCAGGTTGGCGTCGTTGTGCACGCTGATCCGGGTGCCCAGCCCGGCCTCGATCCGTTCGAACAGGCCGCGCCGGCCCCAGCCGGGCAGGTTGGGGGCGTACTGGACGCGCTGCTCGGTCTCGTCCCAGACGCCCGGGCTGCCGATCGCGGCGTGCACCACGTCGGTGGCGCGCAGTCCGGCCTCGGCGGTGGTGGTCCGGGCGGCGGCCACCACGGAGTCGGCGACGGCGTTGGCGGTGCGGCCCCGGTTGGGGACGTCCTGGCGGCTGACGATCCGTCCGGTCAGGTCGGCGAGGGCGACCCGCAGCCGGGCCCGGCCGATGTCGATGCCCAGCACGTGGCCGGCCGCCGGGTCCGGCTCGTAGAGCACCGCGATCCGGCCGCGTTCGGGTGCCAGCAGGCCGGCCTCGCGGGCCAGGCCGGCCTGCTCCAGGGTGGCGAGCGCGGCCGAGACGGTCGGCTTGGACAGGCCCGTGTCGCGTGCCAGCTGGGCCCGGGAGGACGGGCCGCCGGTGCGCAGCCGCTCCAGCAGCAGCCACTCGTTGTTGCTGCGCAGTCGCTGTCTGCTCCACGGCTGCGCGGTGCGCGGCTGCGGCGCCGGGCCCGGCTCGGCCTCCGGGCCGTCGGCCGGCACGGGGCGGGAACTCATGCATTCCTCCGGGCGGTTGCGGTTGTCGTCCGACCGCAACTCTATGCAATCGGCCCACCGCACCAGGGCCCGGCCGGGCCCGGCCCGGTGGGCTGCCCGGGCCAGAGCCGGGTCAGCCCACCGCCACCGCGGGCCGGTCGGCCAGCAGCATCCGGGCCCGGTCGAGCGCGGTGCCCGGATCCCGCTCCCCGGTGTAGACGCAGACGGTGTAGAAGGCGTCGTCCCGGCGGCGCCGCGCCCGCTCGTCGGGGGCACCGAGGGCGGCGAGCCCGTCGAGCTCGCGGACCAGCTCGTCCAGGGCGGTGTAGTTGATCAGTGGCATGCGTCCACTCCGGTACGAAGACGGTGGGTCGCCGATCCGGCTACCCGGGTTTCCGGGCGGCAACCCCACCTGCGCCGGAGCCGACCGGATCCCATCCGAATTCGACCGCAATCGCCACAGTTCGTCCACACATGGATGCGCAGCGCAGCAGCGGCCCGGAACGCCCCGCCGGGCCGGCCGACGCCGGGTCCGGTTCGCGACGGGCCGCCGTCATCCATTGGGCGGATCCCATGATTGTTTCGAATGGCGGGATCGGGCGGCTCGCCGGACACTCGGAGTCCGGGGGGCATCTCGACATTGAGAGGCGACCCGTGAAATCACGATCCACCGGGATTGTCGTCGCTGCCGCGGCGGCTTCCCTTGCTCTCGCTCTCACCTCCTGCGGCAGCGCCAAGCAGTCGACCAGCGCCTCGTCCTCCGGTTCCGGCTCCGGGACCGGAGCGGTCAAGATCGGTCTGCTCCTCCCGGAGTCCAAGACCACCCGGTACGAGCAGTTCGACAAGCCCCTGATCGAGCAGAAGATCAAGGAGATCGCGCCGAACGCGCAGATCGACTACTACAACGCCAACCAGGACGCCACGCTCCAGCAGACGCAGGTCGACACGGCTCTCACCAAGGGGAACCAGGTCCTGATCCTGGACGCGGTGGACGCCAAGGCCATCCAGTCCTCGGTCCAGAAGGCGCACGACGCCGGCGTCAAGGTGGTCGCCTACGACCGGCTGGCCCAGGGGCCGGTCGACTCGTACGTCTCCTTCGACAACCGCAAGGTCGGCCAGCTCCAGGGCGAGGCCCTGGTGGCCGCCGTCGGCGACAAGGCCTCCGCCGGCAAGATCATCATGATCAACGGCTCGCCCACCGACCCGAACGCGGCCGACTTCAAGGCCGGCGCGCACAGTGCCATCGACGGCAAGCTCACGGTCGGCAAGGAGTACGACACCCCGAACTGGGACCCGAACAACGCCAACCAGGAGGCCGCCGCGGGCATCACCGCGATCGGCGCCCCGAACGTGGTCGGCGTCTACTCGGCCAACGACGGTATGGCGGCGGGCATCGCGACCGCGCTCAAGGCGGCCAACCTGAGCGTCCCGCTGACCGGGCAGGACGCTCAGCTGGACGCCGTCCAGCGGATCCTGGCCGGCACCCAGACGATGTCGATCTACAAGCCGTACAAGCCGGAGGCCGACACCGCCGCCCAGATGGCCGTGGCCTTCGCCCAGGGCAAGACGCTGGGCTCCGAGGTGGCGTCCGCCAAGGCCACCAGCGGCAGCGGCCAGGAGGTCCAGTCCAACCTGATCACACCGATCGTGCTCACCAAGGACAACATCAAGAGCACCGTGGTGGCCGACGGCCTCTACACCGTGCCCCAGATCTGCACCCCTGACTACGCCGCCGCCTGCGCCGCAGCCGGTCTGCAGTAACCCCACCGTCCGGAGGAGTTGATGAGCATGGCGGGTCCTCCCGTGCTGGCGTTGCGCAGCGTCTCCAAGCGGTTCGGCGCGGTGCAGGCCCTCACCGAGGTCGACCTCGAGGTCGTGGCCGGCGAGGTGATCGCCCTGGTGGGTGACAACGGCGCCGGCAAGTCCACGCTGGTGAAGGCGATCGCCGGGGTCAACCAGCCCGACGAGGGCGTGATCGAGTGGGAGGGCCGGGCGGTCACCATCCACCGGCCGCAGGACGCCCAGCACCTGGGGATCGCCACGGTCTACCAGGATCTCGCGCTCTGCGACAACCTCGACGTGGTCGGCAACCTCTTCCTCGGGCGCGAGCTGAAGCGCCTCGGGGTGCTGAACGAGGTCGCGATGGAGAAGCGCTCGCGCGAGCTGCTCAGCACGCTGTCGATCCGCATCCCCAGCGTCCGGATCCCGATCGCCTCGCTCTCCGGAGGACAGCGGCAGACCGTGGCGATCGCCCGGGCGCTGATCGGCGAGCCCAAGATCGTCATTCTGGACGAGCCCACCGCCGCCCTCGGCGTGGAGCAGACCGCCCAGGTCCTGGACCTGGTCGAGCGGCTCCGCGACCGGGGTCTCGGCGTGATCCTGGTCAGCCACAACATGGCCGACGTGATGGCCGTCGCCGACCGGGTGGCGGTGCTGCGGCTGGGCCGCAACAACGGCGTCTTCGACGTCCGCTACACCAACCAGCAGGAGATCATCTCCGCCATCACCGGCGCGACCGACAACGCCGTGACCCGGCGGCAGGCCCGCGGCCAGGAGGGGATGTCATGAACGGGGACCAGAGCGGCGGGAGCGGCCGCGACGAGGAACGCGAGCGCGGGCCGCTGCCCGAGGACGCGATGTCCAAGGACGGGGTCAACGCCCCCGTCCCGGTCGCCCACGACGCCACCCCGGCGGTGGACCCGCGGCTGATCGTCCGCCAGGAGGGCATCACCGGCTACCTGGGCGAGTTCAAACGGCGCCTCAGCAGCGGCGAGCTGGGCTCGCTGCCGGTCGTGGTGGCGCTGATCGTGATCTGGGCCGTGTTCGGCAGCCTCGACAGCAGCTTCCTGTCGGCGCAGAACCTGTCCAACCTGTCGCAGCAGATCGTCGGCACCGGCATGATCGCGATCGGCGTGGTCTTCGTGCTGCTGCTCGGCGAGATCGACCTGTCGGTCGGCTCGGTCAGCGGACTGTGCGCCGCGATCTTCGCGGTGCTGAACGTCACCCACGGGGTCAACGAGTGGGTGGCGGTGCTGTGCGCGCTGCTCGGCGGAGCGGTGGTCGGCCTGATCCAGGGCTTCTTCTTCGCCAAGGTCGGCGTCCCGGCCTTCGTGGTCACCCTGGCGGGCAACCTGGGCTGGAACGGCCTGATGCTGCAGATCCTCGGCGCCAGCGGCACGATCAACCTGTCCGGCCGGGACATCGACTCCCGGCTGTACAGCACCATCTACAGCCAGACCGTCGCCGCGTACGGGGTGGCGGCCATCGGCGTGCTGCTGTTCCTCGGCGCCTCGCTGCTGGACGCCCGCCGGCGCCAGGCGGCCGGGGTGCCCTCGCGGCCGCCGGCGGACATCGCGCTGCGCACGGTGGCGATCGGGGTGGTCGCCTTCGCGGCCGCGTACACGCTCAACCAGTACAAGGGGCTGCCACTGGCGCTGCTGATCTTCCTGATCTTCATCGTGGTGCTGGACTTCGTGCTCCGGCGGACCACCTACGGCCGGCAGATCTTCGCCCTCGGCGGCAACATCGAGGGCGCCCGGAGAGCCGGTATCAACGTGTCGTGGATCCGGATCTCGGTGTTCATGATCTGTTCCACCATGGCCGCGGTCGGCGGTCTGTTCCTGGCCGCGCAGATCCAGTCCGCCAGCCAGACCTCCGGCGGTGGCAACCTGCTGATGAACTGCATCGCGGCGGCCGTCATCGGCGGCACCAGCCTGTTCGGCGGCCGGGGCTCCACCTGGTCGGCGCTGCTCGGTGCGCTGGTGATCGGCTCGATCCAGTCCGGGATGAACATCATGGGGCTGAGCAACGCCATCCAGTTCATGGTCACCGGTGCGGTGCTGCTGGCCGCGGTCGTGATCGACTCGCTGTCCCGCCGGACCCAGAAGGCGGCCGGCCGCGCCTGACCCGGCCTCAGGCCGTGTCGGCCCTGCCACGCGCCCCCCGCGGCCCCGACCGGGCACGGGGGGCGCATCGCGCAGCGGCCGCCCGTGCGCTCCGACGATCGGTTGACGGCGGGCCCCGCTCGGCCTGTCGCGCCCGGCGCCCGGGCGGCCCGCGGCCAGGATGCGGCCATGATCCGCACACGCCGAGCCACCGCCGCCGCCCTCGCGGCCGGCACCGCCCTGCTCCTGTCCCTGGTCCCCGCGCCCGCGAGCGCCCGAGCGGCCTTCGGGGCGCCGGAGGACCGCGTCACCCGGTACCTGCACAGCATCCGGGACCGTCCGGCCGAACTCCGCGCCTTCTTCGAGGCCCTGCCCAAGGGCGGCGACCTGCACAACCACCTGAGCGGCGCCGCCTCCACCGAACTGCTGCTGCAGATCGCCGTGGACGAGGGCCTGTGCATCGACCGGGTCACCTCGACGGCCACCTTCGGCCCCTGCGCGGAGGGCAGCCGGCCGGCCTCCGACACCAGCACCGACGAGGACTTCCGGCTGCAGGTGATCCGGGCCTGGTCCATGCAGGACTTCGTCCCCGGCGCCGAGTCCGGCCACGACCACTTCTTCGCCACCTTCGGCAAGTTCGGGCCGGCCTCCTACACCCAGCCGGGCCGGCTGCTGGCCGAGGTCGCCGACTCGGCCGCGACCCAGCACCAGTCCTACCTGGAGACCATGCTGACCCCCGCCTCGGACGCGGCCTCCGCGCTCGCCGCCAAGGTCGGCTTCGACAGCGACTTCGAGCAGCTGCGGCAGAAGCTGCTCGCGGACGACGGCCTCGGCCAGGTGGTCAGGACCGCCGTCGCCGAGGCTGACGCCACCGAGGCGGAGTACCGGGCGACCTCGCAGTGCGACGGCCCGAGCCCCGCGCCGGGCTGCGCGCTGACCGTCCGGTTCATCTCGCAGGCCTCCCGCGCCTCCACCCCCGCGCGGGTCTTCACCCAGCTGCTGCTCGGCATGGAACTGGCCCGGCAGGACCCGCGGTTCGTGGCGGTCAACCTGGTCCAGCCGGAGGACGCGCCCGCCTCGCTGGAGAACTACCGGCTCCAGATGCAGATGCTGGACTACCTGCACGGCGTCTACCCCGAGGCGCACATCACCCTGCACGCCGGGGAGTTGACCCCGGGCCTGGTGAAGCCCGAGGACCTGCGCTTCCACATCCGGGAGGCGGTGGTGACCGGTCACGCCGAGCGGATCGGCCACGGCGTCGACCTGGCGTACGAGGACGACCCGCAGGGGCTGCTGCGGCTGCTGGCCGACCGGCACGTGGCCATCGAGGTGCCGCTCACCAGCAACGCGCAGATCCTCGGAGTCAGCGGGCCCGACCACCCCTTCCCCCGCTACCGGGCGGCGGGCGTCCCGGTGGCGCTGGCCACCGACGACCCCGGGGTGTCGCGCGGCGACATCAGCATGGAGTACCAGCGGGCCGCGCTGACCTACGACCTGGACTACCCGGCGCTGCGCGACCTGGCCCGCGCCTCCCTGGAGTACGCCTTCCTGCCCGGGCGCAGCCTCTGGGCCGACCGCGACGGCTACCGCCCGGTCGCCGAGTGCGCGGGGGACGAACCGGGGAGCGACCACCCGAGCGCGGGCTGCGCGGCACTGCTGGCCGGCAGCCCGAAGGCCGAGCTGGAGTGGCGGCAGGAGTGCGGGTTCCGCACCTTCGAGGCGGGGGTCCGCGACCGGCGCCCGTGACGCCGGCGCCCGGGCCATGGACGTCCGGGCCGCGGACGGTCGCTCGCACCGTCCGCGGCCCGGCCACGGCCCGGCGTACGGTCAGTGGGCCACGCCGTCGGTGAGGTAGCGCGGCCTGCCGTCCCGGCGGGCCTGCCACAGCGCCGCGAACCAGCGCCGCTGGACGGGCTGCAGGCCGCCGTGCCAGTCCCGGGGGCTGCGCCAGTCGTAGGCGTCGTGCTCCGGGCTGAGGACGGGGTGCTGCGCGGTGGTGCCGCCGTCGAAGCAGAAGTCGATGACCGGCGGCCAGCCGTCCGCGGCGCGGCGGTAGTCGACCGCGAGCAACTGCAGCGGGCCGCGCAGCCGCAGGCCGGTCTCCTCCTCGGTCTCGCGGACGGCGGTGCGGCAGGGCTGCTCACCGTGGTCGGCGAGGCCGCCGGGAATCTGCCACCAGACGGGATGACCCGGGTAGGGGCGGGCCTGGCGGAGCATCAGGACGCGGCCGTCCGGATCGGTGAGCAGCACGCCCGCGGACACCACGTGCCTGGGCAGGGCGGCGGCGAACCGGTCGGGCGGGACGGTCTCGTCGATCACTGCCGGCGGCTCCTCGCTCGTGCGCGAACTCCGCCGCCATCCTCCAGGCCCCCTCTGCCCGCGGCTACCTGACGATGCGTCAGGTTGACGGTCGTTCGAACGACCCGTGCCGACCCTCGCCCGCCGCGAAGCGCGCCGCGCCGGCCCGGGTGTCGGCCGCCAGCGAGACCTGCCCGTGGGCCCACTCCCCCGCCATCGCCGCGGCCTCGTCGAGGCCCTCCTGTTCGAGCAGCGAGAGCCGGTCCTGGCGCAGGCAGGTCTGCGGGAAGGCGGCGAGTTCGGCGGCCAGCTCGCGGGCGGCGGCGAGCTCGGTGCCGGCCGGGACGAGGCGGTCGGCCAAGCCGATCCGGTACGCCTCCTCGGCGTCCACCGGGCGGCCGGTGAGAATCAGGTCCATCGCCCGGCCGGCGCCGATCAGGCGGGGCAGCCGCACGGTGCCGCCGTCGATCAGGGGGACGCCCCAGCGGCGGCAGAAGACGCCGAAGACCGCGTCGGCGGCGGCGACCCGCAGGTCGCACCAGAGCGCGAGCTCGAGGCCGCCGGCCACCGCGTGACCGGCCACGGCGGCGATCACCGGCTTGGACAGGCGCAGCCGGGTGGGCCCCATCGGGCCGGGGCCGTCGCCGGCCAGGCGGTTGCCGCGCCCGGTGCCGATGGCCTTGAGGTCCGCACCGGCGCAGAAGGTGCCACCCTCGCCCCAGAGCACCGCGACGGCGGCGGAGTCGTCCGCCTCGAAGTCCTCGAAGGCCGCCAGCAGGGCGGCCGCGGTCGGGCCGTCGACGGCGTTGCGGGCCTGCGGGCGGGCGAGCACCACCGTCCGGACCGGGCCCGCCTGTTCGACCCTGACCGCATCCTTCGCCATGCCCGCCTCCGTCGGGATCGAAGCGGCGCCCGGATCCGACTGGGCCCGTGGCCATTCTGCCGCGCCACGGCCCCGGACGCCCGTTTTCGTCCTGTTGACGATAATGATCCGCGCCAGTTATCGTCAGTCAGACGAGAAAGGGGTCTTCCATGGCCGACATCACCCGGCGCCTCGGTTTCCGCCACCTGCGGGCCGCTCCCACCTCCCACATCCGCCACCTGCGCGGCGGCAGGCTCGCGCACGAGGGCACCGGCCTGGCCTTCTGGTTCCGGCCGCTGACCGCGGCGATCTCCGAAGTGCCCGCCGACGACCGGGAACTGGCGATGATCTGCCACGCCAGGACCGCCGACTTCCAGGACCTCACCGTCCAGGCCACCGTCACCTACCGGATCACCGACCCGGTGGTCGCCGCCACCCGGGTGGACTTCTCCCTGGACCCGGACACCGGCACCTGGCAGGCCGAGCCGCTGGACCAGCTGGGCACCCTGCTCACCGAGAGCGCCCAGCAGCACGCCCTGGAGCTGATCGCCGGCCTGACGCTCTCCCAGGCGCTCGCCGCCGGGGTGACCCCGGTGCGGCAGAAGATCGGCGACGGCCTGACCGCCGACCCCCGACTGGCCGAAACCGGTCTGGCCGTGATCGCCGTCCGGGTCACCGCGCTGCGGCCGGAGGCCGAACTCGAGCGCGCGCTGCGCACCCCGGCGCGCGAGCAGGTGCAGCAGGAGGCCGACCGGGCGACGTACGAGCGGCGCGCGGTGGCCGTCGAGCGCGAGCGGGCGATCGCCGAGAACGAGCTGGCCAGCAAGATCGAGCTGGCCCGCCGGGAGGAGGAGCTGGTCGCCCAGCAGGGTGCCAACGCCCGCCGGCAGGCCGAGCAGAACGCCGCGGCCGACCGGGTCCGGGCCGACTCCGAGGCGGCCCGGCGGACCAGGATCGCCACCGCGGAGGCCGAGGCCGCCCGGATCCTGGCCGACGCCCAGGCCGACTCCGAGCGGGTGCTCGGCGAGGCCAGGGCCGCCTCCGAGGAGGCCTGGCTGCTGGCCCACCAGCAGGCGGGGCCGGAGCTGCTGCACGCGCTGGCGCTGACCAAGCTGGCCGAGCACCTGCCGAAGATCGACAGCATCACGCTCAGCCCGGACGTCCTGACGGGCCTGCTCGCCCGGCTCGGCCAGGCCCGCACCGGCGGCGAGGGCCGATGAGCCTGGCCCCGCGCGCCGTCCTGGTCCACCGCCGCACCGAGTACGAGGAGTTGATCGACCGGCACGGCTCGCGCGGCCAGGCCGCCTTCTTCCTCTCCAGCCAGGGCCGGGCGCTGGAGGAGGTGGAGCAGCGGCACGACCTCGCGCGGGCGGCCCTGGCCGAGGTCGCCGCCGCGGTGCCGCTGGAGTGGCGGCGCAGCCGGGTCGAGCGCGCCGACCTGGACCGCTTCCTGTTCGCCCCGGAGGACGTCCTGGTGGTGGTCGGCCAGGACGGGCTGGTGGCCAACGCCGCCAAGTACCTGTCCGGGCAGCCGGTGGTGGGTATCGACACCGAGCCGGGCCGCGGGCTCGGGGTGCTGGTGCGGCACCGCCCGGCGGACGCCGCCCGGGTGCTCCGCGCGGTCGCCGCCCCGGGCGGGGAGCGACACCTGGAGGAGCGCACCATGGTCGAGGCGGTGGCCGACGACACCCAGCGGCTGCTCGCCCTGAACGAGATCTACCTCGGCCAGCACAGCCACCAGACGGCCCGCTACCGGCTCACCGCGGGCGGCGGCCGGGCGGAACCGCAGGCCTCCTCCGGGGTGTTGGTCGGCACCGGCACCGGGGCGACCGGCTGGTGCCGCTCCGCCTGGCTGGAGCGGCGCAGCACGCTCCAGCTGCCCGGGCCCACCGCCCCGGCGGTGGCCTGGTTCGTCCGCGAGGCCTGGCCGTCGCCGGTCACCGGCACGGGGCAGGTGCAGGGGCTGCTCGCGGACGGCGAGCGGCTGGAGCTGACCGTCGAGTCGGATCAACTGGTGGCTTTCGGAGACGGTGTCGAGTCCGACGCTCTGCGGCTAACCTGGGGTCAGACGGTACGGGTGGGGGTGGCGGTGGAGCGGCTCCGGCTGTTCCGTTGATCCACGGGTTCATGACACCGGCGTGCGAAGTGGCATATCCCGCGCCCAGGGTGTGATGAATTCGTGACGGTCTGCAGGCGAACCCCCGACCGGTCCCGGCCAGGTGCCACCCCCTCCGCGCCCGCCGGGCGCACCCGGGCGGGTCGGGCCCGCGCCGGGCGCTCGCACCGGGGCGCGGCCGAGCATTCGATTCCGGCCCTCTCTGCGGACCTTGGTGCCGAGCGGCGCCGCACGCAGTACCTTAGCCAGGGCGCACCCAGCGGGCGGCCAGGATCCGCTCAGTTGATGTCCAGTCAGGAAAAGTTTTCCAAAGAGGTATTAAAGTCTCCACCTTGGCGGTAGAAACGTCTTCAGAGCGTGCGGGTCCGCTGTCGCGCCCGACAGTGCGGCACCGGGGCCACCGCGACCAAGGGGTCGACCGAGCACGCGGCAGAGTTCGGAGGGGGTAAGCGTGTCGAAGCCGGACACGACCGCGCGTGCGACCGTCAGCGTGGACACCAGGCAGCCCAGTACCAGGCAGCCCAGCACCAGTTCGTCGGCGGGCACCGCGCTGCCGGCCGTCACCGCACCCGCCGACCCGGGCCCCGTGGGCGACGCCAGGCGCCGCAGGATCGACGGGCTGCTGCGCCGCTCACCGCTCCAGCCCGTGTTCCGGGCGCTCACCGCCCGCCGGCTGGCCGTCCTCGCCTACCACGGGATCGACGACCCGGCGGGCTTCGCCGCCCAGATGGAGCGACTGGTCCGCACCGCCACCCCGGTCTCGCTCGCCCGGCTCCAGAGTTGCGTGCGGGAGCGGCGCCCGCTGCCCCCGCGCAGCGTGCTGGTCACCTTCGACGACGGCGACCGGAGCGTGCTCACCCACGGCCTGCCGGTGCTCACCCGGTTGGGCATCCCCGCCGCGGCCTTCGCGGTGACCGAACTGATCGACACCGACCGGCCGTTCTGGTGGTCCGAGGCCGCCCATCTGGCCGCGCACGGCGGCACCGCCCGCGCCCTGGCCGGCTGCCCGCCGCAGGCCGTGGTGGGCCGGCTGAAGCAGATCTCCGACGCGGAGCGCCGGCGCAGCCTCCAGGAGCTGCGCGACAGCGCCCGCACCCAGGCCCCCCGCCGGCCCCAGCTGACCGCCTCCGACCTGGGCCGGCTCCGCTCGGCCGGGGTGGAGATCGGCAACCACACGCACACCCACCCCTGCCTGGACCGCTGCGCGGACTCCACCGGGCACCAGGAGGTGGCCGAGGCGCACCGGCTGCTGAGCCGCTGGCTGGGCGAGGCCCCGACCGCCTTCGCCTACCCGAACGGCAACCGGGACCAGCGCACCGAGGCGCTGCTCGGCGAACTCGGCTACCGGCTCGGCTTCCTGTTCAACCACCGGCACGACGCGCTGCTCCCGCCGGATCCACTGCGGATCAATCGGCTGCGGGTCAACTCCGACACCACCCCGGACCGCTTCGACACCATCCTGTCCGGGCTGCACCCGGCCGTGCACCGGATCCGCGGCGGCTGCTGAGCCGGCGGCGGGCCGGGCGGCGCCCGGTGCGGCGGCTCACTGCTCGATGTAGGACTCCAGGCCGCGCAGGAAGACGTCCAGTTTGAACGCGAAGCGGTCGTCGCCGCCGCCCTCGACCATCGTCGTCGCCATGCTGCTGATCAGCGGGAAGCGGTCCGCGGGGAGCTTGGAGAAGTAGTCCGTGATGCTGGTGAAGTAGGCGTCGAGGTCGGCGCCGCGCTCCAGCTTGTCGGTGTAGGTGCAGGCCTCGTAGGCGTCGGCGTCGATCAGCTGGCCCAGGCCGTCCAGCGCCCAGGTGGCCACCTTCGGCGGCACGCCGGCCTGGAGCATCACGTCCAGCATGAACTCGGCCAGCCGGAGCTGGTTGGCTCCGGTCGGGATGGCACCGAGGGACACCAGGGTGATGTCCCGGTGCCGGGTGAAGACCGCCTGGGCCTCCAGGCAGAGCTCCTTGATCTGCTCCTTCCAGCGGTCCGGCTCCGGCCGCTCCGGGAGCCGGATCTCGCCGGCGATCCGCTCCAGCATCAGGTCGCAGAGCTCGTCCTTGTTCGACACATGGGCGTACAGCGAGGCCGGGCCGGTGTCGAGCTCCTGGGCGATCCGCCGCATGGTGACGCCCCCGAGGCCCTCCGCGTCGAGGATCCGGATCCCGGCCTCGACGATCGCCTCCTGGCTCAGCGGCTGGCGGACCTCGGCCCTGCGCGCCTTGTGCCAGGGGACCGGGGGCATCTGCGAGGTCATTCGCCACCTGCTTTCGCGTCATCGGATGATCGACAAACGTTCCCCCGACGAACATCGTACTCGCAGCGAACAGCGTTCCCCAGGGTGAACCACCACGATGGGATACGAACGCCGTTCGCCAGACGAACACCGTGTTGACAGAACAGTGGTCGATCGGTAGAACAGTGTTCGTCAGGTAAGTCGTCCAAGCCACCAGGAGTTCCAGATGACCGCGACCGAGTCCCCCTACAGATGGCGATGGGCGGCCCTGTTCGTCATCCTCGCCGCGGAGGTCATGGACCTCCTGGACTCCCTGGTCACCAATATCGCGGCTCCCTCGATCCGGGCCGACATCGGGGGCGGTGAGACCACCATCCAGTGGCTCGGAGCCGCCTACACCCTCGCCATGGCGCTCGGCCTGATCACCGGCGGGCGGCTCGGCGACATCTTCGGGCGCCGGCGGATGTACCTGATCGGCGCTGTCGGTTTCACCCTGGGCTCGGTCGCCTGCGGCCTGGCCCAGGAGCCCGGCCAGCTGGTCGCGGCCCGGGTCTTCCAGGGCCTGCTGGGCGCCGTGATGCTGCCGCAGGGCCTCGGCATCCTCAAGGAGATCTTCTCGGAGAAGGAGCAGGCCACCGCGTTCGGCCTGTTCGGTCCGGTGATGGGCCTGTCCACGGTCGGCGGCCCGATCCTGGCCGGCTGGCTGGTCGACGCCGACCTGTGGGGCACCGGCTGGCGGATGATCTTCCTGATCAACATCCCGCTCGGCCTGTTCGCGATCGCCGGCGGCCTGGCCTTCCTGCCCGAGTGGAAGAGCGCCCGGACGGTCCGGCTGGACCTGGCCGGGGCGCTGCTGGCCGCACTCGGCTCGGCCCTGATCGTCTTCCCGCTGGTCCAGGGCCGCGAGCACGACTGGCCGGCCTGGGCGTTCGCACTGATCGGGCTGTCGATCGCGGTGTTCGCCTTCTTCGCCTGGTTCGAGAACCGCAAGAGCAACCGCGGCGGCGACCCCCTGGTCGAGCCGAGCCTGTTCCGCAAGCGCGGCTTCAGCGGCGGCATGGTGCTCGGCCTCGCCTTCTTCTCGGCGATGACCGGCTTCTGGCTCACCTTCAGCCTGTACACCCAGATCGGCCTGCACTACTCGCCGTTCAAGGCGGGCCTGGCCGGCATCCCGTCCTCGATCGGCATGGTGGTCGCCTTCGTCAGCTCGCAGGCGCTGCTGAAGTTCGGGCGCAAGGTGATGCACGGCGGGCTGATCGTGATGGCCCTGGGCGTCGGCGCCGTCATCCTCACCCTCCAGCTGGCCGGCATCGACGTGACGCCCTGGCAGCTGGCCCCGGCGCTCGCGGTCACCGGCCTGGGCATGGGCTTCGTGATGGCGCCGTTCTTCGACACCGTGCTCGCCTCGGTCGAGCCGCACGAGACCGGCTCCGCCTCGGGCACCCTCACCTCGGTGCAGCAGCTGGGCGCCGCGCTCGGCACCGCGATCCTCGGCACGGTCTTCTTCGAGCAGATCAAGACCAACAGCTTCGTGCACGCCGAGCAGATCACCCTCGGGGTGGAGATCGCCATGCTGGCCGTGGTGTTCGGCGCGATCTTCCTGCTGCCCAAGCACGCCCGGCCGCACTCCGAGGCCGGCCCCGACGCGCCGGCCGAGGACGGCACCGGCCAGGAGGCCAAGGTCGCCGCCTGAGGCACTCGCGTACCGACCTGACCGTCGCGGCCCGTGCGGCCCTCCCGAACCGGAGGGCCGCACGGGCCGTTTGCCGGCCTTCGCACAGGTCGGCAGGGTAGGTAGGACGATCCGTCAACTCCCTGCGTAGTCCGGGCTATTGCCAGGTGGTCTAGGCCAATCGTACCCTCATGCCCAGGCTGCGCGCCGGGTCCGCGCCCCGCCTTGCCCTGGGGTCGCTCCCCCGGGCTCCGGGCAGACGTGCCCGTCCCCCACAGCAGGCCCGAAGTACCGTCGAGGAGATCCCCCATGTCCGTAACCCGCCGCCTCCTGGCCTCGGGTGTGGTCGGCGCCGCCGTGCTGTTGACGGCCGCCGCCACCTCCGGCACCGCAAGCGCCCACGGTTCGCTCTACGGCCCCGTCAGCCGGGTGGCCTCCTGCTACGCCGAGGGCCCCGAGAACCCGAAGTCCCAGGTGTGCAAGGACCTCGTCGCGCTGAGCGGCACCCAGCCGCTGTACGACTGGAACGAGGTCAACATCGCCAACGCGAACGGCCAGAGCCAGCAGATCATCCCGGACGGGAAGCTCTGCTCCGCCAACCGCGACAAGTACAAGGCCCTCGACCTGGCCCGCACCGACTGGCCGGCCACCACCGTCGCCACGGGCGCGTTCAGCTTCAACTTCCGGGTGACCGCCCCGCACCAGGGCGTGATGACCCTCTACATCACCAAGGCCGGCTTCGACCCCACCAAGCCGCTCAGGTGGTCGGACCTCGACCTGGCCAACCCGGTCGCCAGCTACCCGACCGGCCGCTCGGCACCCAGCGGCTACTACACCTTCAGCGGCAACCTGCCCAGCCGCACCGGCCGCCAGCTGCTCTACCTGGTCTGGCAGCGCACCGACAGCCCCGAGGCCTTCTACGGCTGCTCCGACCTGCAGTTCGGCACCACCGCCGTGGCCGGCGCCCAAGCGCTCGCCGCACCGCAGGCCCCGACCGAGCAGCAGATCGCCGCGGGCTACACCCGCTCGACCGTCGACCACCAGGGCCACGGCGGTGACCACCAGGCCGCCGCCGGACCGCAGGGCGGCGCGGCCGCGGCCTCGCTCTCCGGCGGGTCGGCCGGCTCGCTGGTGCTCGGCGGCTCCGCTGTGCTCTCGGTGGCCGCCTCCGCGGTGTTCGTCTACCGGCGGCGTCCCGGCACCCTCGCACAGAGCGCCTGACCGCCCGCCGCACCGGAGCGGTCGCCGGGAGACGCCCCATCGTGCCCCGGCGGCCGCTCCACCAGGACAGCACTGCGGCACCGTTTCGACCCGCCGGGAACTCCTCCCCCGATCCCAACGACTACCTGGTCCCGGGGCCACTGCAACGGCCCCGTCCTTCCCGGAGATCAGGAGAGTCCCCATGCGTTCTCGCGTCCTGCGCGGCCTCGCGGCAGCCGCCGCGCTGCTCGCCACCACCGCCTGCTCGACCGACGGGGGCGGCAGCGGCAGCGGGCCCGCACCCGAGGCGACCGGCGCCGGGGCGACCGCCTTCCCCGTCAAGATCGCCGACTGTACGGGCCACGAGACCGCGTTCGCCGGCCCGGCCGCCCGGATCGTCACCAGCAACGGCTCCGCGCTGGAGATGCTGCTCCAGCTCGGCGCCGGCGACCGGGTGATCGGCACCGGCTTCCCGCCCGGCCCCGGCACCCTGCCGCCCGCGATCGCCGCCCAGGGCGCCAAGGTGCCCGTGCTCGGCGAGACGGGGATCGCCAGGGAGAAGCTGCTCGGCTCGGGCGCGGACACCTACGTCGACGCCTTCGGCGCGATGGACCTGATGGGTGGCGCCGGCGACGCCCCCACCGAGGCGGAGTTCACGGCCGCCGGGATCAGGCACGTCTTCCTGCTCTCCACCGCCTGCGCGGCCACCGCCAAGGGCCCGCGGACCGACCTCGCCGAGGTCGAGCAGGACATCCGCCGGCTCGGCGCCGTCACCGGCACCTCACCCAAGGCCGCCGAGCTGGTGGCCGCGATGGACGCCAGGACCAAGGCCGTCGGCACGGCCCTGGGGGGCCTGCCCGCCGACCGCCGGCCCGGCTACTTCTTCTTCGACTTCGACGCCGGCACCAAGCAGCCGGTGGCGCTCTGCAACCGCCAGGTGGGCAACGCGGTGATGGCCCTGGCCGGTGCGCGCAACGTCTTCGCCGACTGCGACGCCGACTTCAGGCCGGTCGGCTGGGAGGACGTGGTGGCCAGGAACCCGGACTGGATCCAGCTGGCGGTCCGCGACCGCGGCAGCGAGGCGGAGAACACCAAGGCGTACGACGAGGCGGAGCGGTTCCTGCGCGAGTTCCCCGCCATCAAGGGCCTGGCCGCCGTCCAGCAGGGCCACCTGCTGCGGATCGGCTCCGAGGTCACCACCATCGCCGGCACCCGCAACGCCGACACCGTGCGGCGGATCGCCGCCGCGCTCCACCCCGAGCTGGTCGGAAGCGGCAGCTGAATGGCCGCCACCACCGCCCCGCACCATGCCCCGCAGGCCGGCCCCGGGCACCGCTCCCGCCGGATCCCGGCCGGCTGGGCCGCCGCCGGGCTCGGCATCGCCCTGGTCGGCGCGCTCACCGCGGCGGTCTCGCTCGGCTCGGTGGACCTGCCGCCGGCCGAGGTCTGGTCGGTGGTCGCCCGCCGGCTCACCGGGCGCCCGCCGCTGCCCGGCACCAGGGATCTGATCGTCTGGCAACTGCGCGTCCCGCGCGCGCTGCTGGCCGCTCTGGTCGGCGCTGGGCTCGGCCTGGTCGGCGCCGCCGTCCAGGCCCTGGTCCGCAACCCGCTCGCCGACCCGTACCTGCTGGGCATCTCCTCCGGCGCCTCGCTCGGCGCGGTCGCCGTCATCGTGCTCGGGACGACCGGCGGCGCCCTGGCCGGCCTCGGCATCTCCGCGGCCGCCTTCCTCGGCGCGCTGGGCGCCTTCGCCCTGGTCTGGGCGATGGCCCGGCGCGGCGGAGGCTTCTCCCCCCTGCGGCTGGTGCTGGCCGGCGTGGGGATCGGCCAGTTCCTGGCCGGCTTCACCAGCTACCTGGTGCTCCGGGCCGGGGACGAGCGGCAGACCCGCGGCGTGCTGTTCTGGCTGATGGGCAGCCTGGGCGGCGCCACCTGGAGCGGGCTCGCCGTCCCCGCGGCGGCCGTCCTGCTCGGGCTGGTCGCGCTGCTCGCCCGGGCCCGCGGCCTGAACGCGCTGCTGGTGGGCGACGAGACCGCGGCCAGTGTCGGGGTGCCGGTCGCCCGGCTGCGCCGCGAACTCTTCGTCGTCACCAGCGTGCTGACCGGTGTGCTGGTGGCGGTCTCGGGCGCGATCGGCTTCGTCGGGCTGATGGTGCCGCACGTCTGCCGGCTGCTGTGCGGCGGCGACCACCGCCGGCTGCTGCCGCTGTCCGCGCTCACCGGCGCCGTCCTGCTGGTGGTGGTCGACACCGTGGCCCGCACCGCCCTGGACACCCAGGAGCTGCCGATCGGCGTGGTCACCGCGCTGATCGGCGCGCCCGCCCTGCTCTACCTGCTGGACCGACGACTGGAGCGCAGTTGAGGATCGCCCTGGAAGACCTGCACGTCGCCCTGGCCGGGCGCACCGTGGTGGCCGGCGTTCACCTGGTCGCCGAGAAGGGCGAGATCGCCGGCCTGGTCGGCCCGAACGGCAGCGGCAAGTCCTCCCTGCTGCGCACCGTCTACCGGCACCTGGCGCCGCGCGCCGGGCGGGTGCTGCTGGACGGCCGGGACCTCGTCGGGTACTCCCCCGCCGAGTCCGCCCGGCACGTCGCGGCGCTGCCGCAGGAGCGCGGCGGGGACTTCGAGCTGACGGTCGGCCAGGTGGTGGAGCTCGGCCGGCTCCCGTACCAGCGCGCGTTCGCCGCCCGGAGTGCCGCGGACCGGGCGGCGGTGACCGCGGCCCTGGCCCGGGTCGGCCTGCTGGAGCACGCGCACCGCCCGTTCGCCCAGCTCTCCGGTGGGGAGCGGCAACGGGCGCTGCTGGCCAGGGCGCTGGCCCAGGAGCCGGACGTGCTGGTCCTGGACGAACCGACCAACCACCTGGACGTCCGGCACCAGGTGGAGCTGCTCGCCCTGCTCCGCGCCCAGGGCCGCACCACCCTGGTGGCGCTGCACGACCTGAACGCGGCCGCCTCGGTCTGCGACCGGCTGCACGTGCTGCACGCGGGCGCGCTGGTGGCCTCCGGGCCGCCGCGCGAGGTGCTGACCCCGGAGCTGCTCGCCACGGTGTTCGGGGTCCGGGCGGCGGTGGTGGACCATCCGCTCACCGGCGATCCGCTGATCGCCTTCGACCACCGCGGCCCGGCCGACCGCGACCCCGACCCCGACCCTGGGCCCGCCCGGGGCGCCGCCGCCGTCGAGCGGTGAGCCGTGGGGGGCGGGCGCCGCCGGGCCCCGCCCCCACGCGCGCTACCCCCCGGCCGCCTCGAAGTGGCTGGGCCGCCCCTCGCGGTGGACCAGGGCGCCGAGCCGCTCGGCCTGCGCGCGGTGCATCAACTCCCACTCACCGTCGGCCCGGTGCAGGACGACGGCGTGCCAGGGGGTGGCCCAGACGTCGCGGTGGTCGAGCAGCCGGATGCCGAACTTGGCGGCGCCGACCGGCTGCGGGTGGATGGACAGCCGCACGGCGTCGGGGTACCGCTCGGCGATCAGCGCGCCCCAGGCGCGGCTGCGCTGGATCACCCCGTACGCCCGGCGGCGGCACTCGCGCTGGAGCGCCGACCCGGTGCCGCCGAAGTCGGCCGTGTCGTCCACCAGGAAGCGGGTGATGCCCCGGTAGAGCCCGTTGGTCTCCTGGTCGGAGCGCACCTCGGCGCGCAACTCCTCCAGGGTGGGCGCGTACCGGGCGTGCACCAGCGCGCGCTTGTCCTGGTGCGGCAGGTCGCCGAGCACCTGGCGCAGGTCGAAGGTGGCCAGGTGGTGCAGGCCCGCGCGGCGGATCATCGCGGTGAGTTCGTCGGAGTAGGCGTCGATGTGCTCGTCGGGCACCCGGATCAGGTCGCCGAAGACATGGCCGTCCGAGCAGATCAGGATCCGGGCACCGGGCGAGTACACCTCGGCGATCCGCCGGCACAGCCGGTTCAGGAAGCCGAGCGCCAACCGCTCGCCCTCGTCGGGCAGATGGCCGAGCACCTTGCGGGTGTTGGGTGATTTGCAGGGGAAGCCGGGCAGGGTGAGCAGCACCGGCTCGCCGGCCGCGACGAAGGCGGCAATCTGCCGCAGCTGCACCGGGAAGGCCTCGGCCGGAGCGGGTCGGTCCGGATCAACGGCCCGGCGGTGCGGGATCAGCAGGTCGAGGATCTCGACGCTGACCCGCTCGACCGCGGGGTGGGTGGTCGGGAGTGCGGCCATGGCGGCACTGGACGGCATGCGGTCCTCCACGAGGGCATGGCGGGAGGGCGCCTCGGCGCGGGAGCGCCGGGCGCGGGAGACGGACGGGTGGGCGGGCGGGCCGCAGGTCGGCGGGTCGGTCAGCCGGTCAGCCGGTCAGCTGGTCGGCCGGTCAGCTGGTCGGCCGGTCAGCCGCGGCGGTCGTAGTGGATTGGCAGCCGGTCGACACCCCGGGCCAGCACGGCCGGGATCCAGGAGAGTTCGTGGTCCTCGACCGCGGGCCGCAGCCCGGGCAGCCGGGCGAGCAGGGTGCCGAGCGCGATCTGGAGCTCGGCACGGGCCAGCGCGGCCCCGGGGCAGAAGTGGATCCCGTGGCCGAAGGCCAGGTGGGGGTTGGGTGAGCGGTCGAAGTCCAGGGCATCGGCCGCGGGGAACTGCTCCGGATCCCGGTTGGCCGCGCAGAGCGAGACGATCACCGAGTCGCCGGCCGGGATCCTGGTCCCGTACAGGTCGCTGTCCTCGGCGAAGAAGCGCCAGGTGGTCAGCTCGAACGAGCTGTCGTGACGCAGGAGTTCCTCGACCGCCCGGGGCAGCAGCGCGGGCTCGTCGCGCAGCCGGGCGAGCTGCTCGGGGTGGCGCAGCAGGGTGATCAGCATGGTGCTGATCTGGTTGGTCACGGGCTCCTGGCCGGCGACCAGCAGCTGGAAGATCATCGAATCCAGCTCCTCCTTGCCGAGCCGCCCGTCGTCCTGGGCGGCCACCAGCCGGCCGAGCAGGTCCTCCGCGGGCTCGGCCCGCTTGTGGGCGACCACGTCGGCGATGTAGGTCTGGAGTCCGCGCAGCCGGCCCTCGTAGGCGGGCCGGCCCGGGTCCCGGGGGCCGACGGGCTGCACCACCTTGCCCCAGTCACGGTCGAACCGGCCGGCCAACTCCGCAGGCAGGCCGATGACTTCGGCCAGTACCCGGAAGGGGTAGTGGGCCGCGAAGCCCTGCACCAGGTCGGCGCCACCGGTGGCGGGCAGCGCGTCCACCAGCGCGTCGGCGATCGCCTGGAAGCGCGGGCGCAGCTCCTCGATCCGGCGCGGGGCGAAGCCGTCCAGGACGAGCCGGCGCATGTCGGTGTGCTTGGGCGGGTCCTGGTGCAGCAGGTGCACCTGGAGCTGGGAGTGCTGCGGCTCGGGCATGATCGACGCCAGTCGGCGCCAACCCTCGTTGCCCAGGCGGTGGTTCTTGCCGAGCCGGGGGTCGTTGAGGGTGCGGTGGGCGGCCTGGTAGCCGGTGACCAGCCAGGCGGCGATGCCGCTGGGGAAGCGCACCCGGTGCACCGGGCCGGCCTCGCGCAGCTCGCGGTAGAGCGGGTAGGGGTCGCGCTTGTACTCCCGGCCGAACAGCGGCACGGGCTCGGCCGATACGGCGGACGGTTCGGCGCCGGGGGTCGGCGGGGTGTCATGGCCGTACGGGCAGCCGCCCGTCGGCACGGTGGGGTCGATCATGACTGTGGCTCCCGAAGGGGTCAGAACGTCAGGTGGGGGTTGTGGTGGTCGAGCCACAGGGCGAGGTCGACCACGCGCTCCAGGCGCAGCCGGTGGCCCCAGGTGAGCCGGTCCGGCGGGGTGTCCAGGGTGGCCTTGACGACGCTCTCGTCGGCGATCTCGCGGACCCGGCCGTGGTGGGCGTCCAGCGCGTCGCGGGCCATCGCCTGCAGGCCGCTGTTGTAGTCGGGGTGGTGGGTGGCCGGGTAGTGGTTCTTCGGCCGCCGCAGCACGGAGTCGGGGGCGAGGCCGGTGGCGGCGGCGCGCAGCAGGCTCTTCTCCCGGCCGTCGAAGCTCTTCAGTGCCCAGGGGGTGTTGAAGGCGTACTCGACCAGCCGGTGGTCGCAGTACGGGACGCGCACCTCCAGGCCCTGAGCCATGCTCAACCTGTCCTTGCGGTGCAGGAGTTGGCGCAGCCAGCGGGTCAGCGAGAGGTGCTGGAGCTCGCGTTGGCGGTGCTCGGTCGGGCTCTCGCCGGGCAGGTGCGGGACGGCGGCCAGCGCGTCCCGGTAGGTGTCCGCGCGGAACTCGGCGATCCGCAGGGTGGCGGCGAGATCGGGGTTGAGCGGCATCGCGGCCTCGTCGCCGGTGACCAGCAGCCAGGGGAAGGTCTGCGCCTGCACGGCCTTCGGGGTGTGGAACCAGGGGTAGCCGGCGAAGATCTCGTCCGCCGCCTCGCCGGAGAGCGCCACCGTGGAGTGCTCGCGGATCCGGCCGAACAGCAGGTAGAGCGAGGTGTCCATGTCGCCGACGCCGATCGGCGAGTCCCGGCACTCCACCACGGCGCGGCGGTGTTCCGGGTCGAGCAGGCGGCGCGGGTCGAGCACCACCGTGGCGTGGTCGGTGCCGATGTACGCGCCGGCCTCGGCGGCGAACGGGGTGTCGTGGCCGGTGCGCAGCACGTCGCCGGTGAACTGCTCGGCCTGGTCGCTGTAGTCGACGGCGTACGAGCGCAGCCGGGCGCCGGGGCCCTCGGAGAGCCGTAGTTCGTCGGCGGCCAGGGCGGTGATCACGGTGGAGTCGATGCCGCCGGAGAGCAGGCTGCAGAGCGGGACGTCGGCCTCCAGCTGGGCCCGGGCGGTCCGGTTGACCAGCGAGCGGACCCGCTCCACGGTGGCCTCGCGGCCGTCGGTGTGCGGCCGCGCGGTCAGCTGCCAGTACAGCTGCTCGCGCAGGCCGGCGCGGTCGAGGGTGAGCAGGCCGCCGGGCGGGAGTTCGCGGACCCCCGCCCAGAGCGTGGGGCCGGTGTTGAAGAGCAGGCTGTAGGCCTCGCGCAGCCCGTCGGCGTCGACCCGCGGGGTGACCTCGGGGTGGGCGAACAGGGCCTTGGGCTCCGAGCCGAAGACCAGCCCGCCGTCGACCTCGGCCCAGTACAGCGGCTTGACGCCGAGCCGGTCGCGGACCAGCAGCAGCCGCTCGCGGTGGGCGTCCCAGATCGCGAAGGCGTACATCCCCTCCAGCCGGTCGACCACCGACTCGCCCCACTGCAGGTAGCCGCGCAGCACCGTCTCGGTGTCGCTACGGGTGCGGAACTCGTGTCCGAGGCGCCGGAGTTCGGCGCGCAGCTGGTGGTGGTTGTAGACCTCGCCGCTGTAGCTGAGGACGGCGGTCGGCTGCTCCGGTCGGTCGGCCATCGGCTGGACGCCGCCGGCCGGGTCGATCACGGCCAGCCGGCGGTGGCCGAGCGCCGCGTGCGGGGCGAGCCAGCAGCCGCCGGCGTCGGGGCCGCGGCGGGCCAGGGTGGCGGTCATCGCCTCGATGACGGCGGCCTGGGGGGTGAGGTCCTGGTGGAAGGACACCCAGCCGGTGATTCCGCACATGCGGAGGTTCCCTTCTGCGGGGGAAGGCGGACGGGGAGCGGGGAGGGGCGGGGCGGGAGGGGCGGAGGAGTTCGGCGGGGGAACTCAGCGGCCGGCGGGTCTTCTGCCGCCGAGTGCCAGCAGCGGCACGGCGAGGCAGCCGGTCAGCGCGGCTGCGGCCAGGCCGGCGTGCACGCCGCCCTCGCCGCGCCCGGCCAGCCCCCAGACGGCCGTGGCCAGCGCCGGCCCGAGCGCGAAGCCCAGCGAGCGGGCGAGCTGGACGGTGGAGCCCGCGGTGGCCAGCCGGCCGGGCGGGGCGCAGGACATCACCAGGGCCTGTCCGGGTCCGCCGTACAGGCCCATGCCGAGACCGGCCAGGGCGAGGCGCCAGACGATCGAGGCGGTCGGCCAGGTGTCGCCGAGCGGGACGAGCAGCAGCAGGCCGAGGGCGGTGAGGGCGGCGCCCGCCGCCGCGGTGGGGCGGGCGCCGAAGCGGTCGGCGAGCCGTCCGCCGAGCGGTCCGGCCAGACCCATGGCCGCCGGGAAGGCGAGCACGGTGAGGCCGGTCGCGGTGGCGCCTGCCCCCTCCTCGCGCTGCAGGTGCAGGGAGAGCAGGTAGTGCATCGCGGCGAAGCCCGCGGCGATCGCCAGGACGGCGGCGTTGACCGCCGAACTGCCCGAGTCGCGCAGCACCGACACCACCGTGCGCCCGCCGGGGCCGCGCAGCCAGAGCGCCGCGCACGGCCCGGCCGCCAGGACGAGCAGCAGCCAGGCGGGGCTGTCCGGCGCCAGGGTGAGGGCCAGCAGGACGGCGCCCACGGCGGCGCCGACCAGGGCGGCGTCGGCCAGCGCCCGGCGGTCGGGGCGGTGCAGCCGGCCGCCGGGCACCAGGTGGCGGTGCGCGAGCACCAACGCGACCAGGCAGAGCGGCAGTTTGACCAGGAAGACCGCGCGCCAGCCGAGGTGGTCGAGCAGCAGGCCGCCGACGGCGGGGCCGGTGACGGCGCCGAGCGGGCCCAGGGTGGCCGGCACGCTCATCGCGCGGGCCCGCAGTTCGGGCCGTACCGCGGTGGCGGCCAGCACCGGCATCAGCACGAACAGCACCACGGCGAAGCAGCCCTGGGCGATCCGTGCACCGATCAGCCAGCCCGCGCCGGGTGCGCCGGCGGCCGCGGCGGAGCAGAGCGCGAAGCCGGTCAGCGAGCCGAGCAGCGCGGGCCGTACCGCTCCGCCGTCGAGCCAGCGCCCGGCCGGCAGCAGCAGGGCCACGACCGCCAGTTGGTAGCCGAGGCCGGCCCACTGCGCGGTCTCGGGCGGCACGTCGAGCCCCTCCGCGATGCTCGGCACGGCCACCGTGACGATGTTCAGGTCGAGCATCGCGAGGAACGCGAGCAGGCCGGCCAGGCCCACCAGCGGCCACCGGTCGAGCCGGGCCCCCGCGGGGGCGGGCGCGGTCCGCTCGGTGGTCATGACACTCCGCCGCGTGTCGGCATGGACCGCCCTCCCCGTAGTGACGGGTGCCGCGGATCCGCGGCACCCGTCCCACCAGTCGTCCGCCGGGGCGGGAGAGTTCCGAACAGGTGGCGGATTTCTTCCGGAACTCCGGGTACCGCTCGGAATCGGCCGCTCAGCCTCCCGCGAGCAGGCCGGAGAGCTGCTGCGCGGTCACCGCGACGGCCGTCACCCGGAGGTCCCCGCCGCGCCGGAAGTGCAGCACGAACTCCACCCGCTGCCCCTCGGTCAGCCGCTCCGGCCGGACCAGCACCAGGTCCGCGCCCATCAGGTCCATCGCCAGCTCGCCGCGCGCCGGGACGGTCAGCGCGTCGGCTTCGGCCGGGCGGGCGCCGCCGCCCCGGTGGACGTGCCGGCTGAGCGTCACCCGCTCGGCCACCGAGGTGCTCGCCCCGGTCAGCCGGTCGGGCACGTCGCCGGGGTTGCGGACGGTGAAGAAGGCCGAGGTGGCCGCCGGGTTCGCACCGGTGCCGATCAGCACCCAGCCGGGCGCGGCCCGCACCGGCCGGGCCCGGCCCGCACCGCCGAGGCCGACCCAGCCGCCGAGGACCACCAGGGTGAGGGCCGCGGCGCCGATCGGTGCCAGTCGCTCCCTGGGCATCCTCATCGGCCCGCCCCCGCCCGGGTGGGGCGGCCCGGCCCGGGCCGCCAGGTGCGCAGCCGCAGGCTGTTGCCCACCACCAGCACCGAGCTGGCCGACATCGCCAGGCCCGCCAGCATCGGGTTCAGCAGCCCGAGGGCGGCGAGCGGGATCAGCACCACGTTGTAGCCGAAGGCCCAGCACAGGTTGGCCCGGACGGTGGCGAGCGTACGGCGGGCCAGCAGGACGGCGTCCACCACCGACTCGATCCCGCCGCCGGCCAGGGTCAGCCCGGCGGCACCGATCGCGGCATCGGTGCCCGAGCCGAGCGCCACCCCCAGGTCCGCCCCGGCGAGCGCCACCGCGTCGTTCACCCCGTCGCCGACCACCGCCACCGTCCGCCCGGCCGCGCGCAGTTCGGCGACCAGCTCGGCCTTGCGCTCGGGCGAGGCGCCGGAGTGCACCTCGGCGATGCCCAGGTGCTCGGCCACCGCCCGGGCGGCGCCCGGCCCGTCACCGGTGGCCAGCACCGGGGTGAGACCGAGAGCGCGCAGCCGGTGGACGGTGCGGTAGCTGCCCGGTCGGAGGCTGTCGC
Organism: Kitasatospora sp. NPDC049258; assembly: GCF_040678895.1. Classification (NCBI taxonomy): domain Bacteria; kingdom Bacillati; phylum Actinomycetota; class Actinomycetes; order Kitasatosporales; family Streptomycetaceae; genus Kitasatospora; species Kitasatospora sp. NPDC049258. Next base: position 17,362 of record NZ_JBFAQT010000031.1, on the reverse strand, counting down.
CGACCACCAGCAGCGCGGCCGGCACCCCGGCCAGTTCGACCACGACCGCGGTACGGCCGTCGGCCTCGGCCCGTGCCAGCGCCCCGGCCAGGGCGGCCGGCAGCACGGCGACCGCGCTCGTCCGCACCACCCGCACCGCGACACCCTCCACCTCGCCGCGCACCCCGGTGCCGGTCTCGGCGGCGAAGCCGTGCACCGGCGGCAGGCCGTCGCCGCAGCGGCGCCGGGCCGCCGCGGCGACCGCCCGGCCGATCGGGTGCTCGGAGTGGCTCTCCAGCGCGCCGGCCCGCCGGAACACCACGTCCAGGTCGGCGCCGGGCGCGGCCACCGCCTCCAGCAGCTCCATCCGGCCGCTGGTCAGCGTGCCGGTCTTGTCCAGCACCACGGTGTCGATCCGCCGCAGGCTCTCCAGCACCTCGGGCCCGCGGACCAGGACGCCCAGTTCCGCGCCGCGTCCGGTGGCCGCCAGCAGCGCCGTCGGGGTCGCCAGGCCGAGCGCGCACGGGCAGGCCACCACCAGCACCGCGACGGCCGCGGTCATGGCGGCGGCCGGGTCGGCCCCGGCCCCCAGCCAGAAGCCCAGCACGCTGACCGCGATCGCCAGCGCGCACGGCACGAAGACGCCGGCGACCGCGTCGGCCAGCCGCTGGGCCTTCGCCTTGCCGGTCTGGGCCTCGGCCACCAGGGCGGTGATCCGGGCGAGCCGGGTGTCCCGGCCGACCTCGGTGGCCCGGACCAGCAGCCGGCCGCCGACGTTCAGGGTGGCGCCCGAGACCCGGTCGCCCGGGCCGACCTCGACCGGCATGCTCTCGCCGGTCAGCAGCGACAGGTCGAGCGCGGAGCCGCCCTCGACCACCACCCCGTCGGTCGCCACCTTCTCGCCCGGCCGGACCACGAACTCCTGCCCGGGCAGCAGCTGTTCGACCGGGATCCGGCGCTCGGCGCCGCCCTCCAGCACGCAGACGTCCTTGGCCCCGAGTTCGGCCAGCGCCCGCAGCGCCGACCCGGTGCGGTCCCGGACCCTGCCCTCCAGCCAGCGCCCGCACAGCACGAACAGCGGCACCCCGACCGCCGCCTCCAGGTAGATGTGCGCCTCACCGGCCCGCGCGGTCAGCGAGAACGGCATCCGCATCCCCAACTCGCCGGCGCCGCCGAACAGCAGGGCGTACGCCGACCAGCCGGCCGACGCCAGCACGCCGAGGCTGACCAGGCTGTCCATCGTCCCGGTGGCATGCCGCAGACCCTGCCAGGCCCGCCGGTGGAAGGCCGCCGAGCCCCAGGTCACCACCGGCACGGCGAGCGCCACGCTGACCCACTGCCAGCCCCGGAACTGGAGCCAGGGCACCATCGCCAGCAGGATCACGGGTACGGCCAGGGCCGCGACCACCGCCAACTGCCAGGCGGGCACCAGGTCCTGGTGCGGCGCCGGGCGCGGGTCCGGGCCGGCCGGCAGCTCGGCCCGGTACCCGGCCGCCTCGACGGCCGCCACCAGCTGCTCGGGCCCGACCGAACCGGGGTGCACCACCCGGGCCCGCCCGGTGGCCAGGTTGACACCGGCGCTCACGCCCGGCAGCCGGGTCAGCCGCTTCTCCACCCGGGCCACGCACGCTCCGCAGGTCATTCCGTCCACCACCAGGTCGGTGGTCACCAACTCGTCGGGATCCGCCGCCCGCGGGGCCGCGGATCCGGCCACGCCGCCGTTCACCGGGCCGCCTGCGGCGCGACCTCGGACGGGGCCGGCGCGCCCATCGTCATACCGTGGCCGTCGTCGGCCGGGTCGCCGCCGGGGCCGGGCCCGGCCGGAGCCAGGCCGGGAGCGACCGGGCCCACCACACTGCCCAGGCCGTAGGAGACCCCGAACACCAGGGCCAGCAGCAGCGCGAAGCCGGCCAGCACCCGGGCGGGGCCGAACCGTTCGATCCTCGTATCGCTCATTCGAACTCTCCAGCAAGGAGTCGGCCGCCCAGGCGGCCGGAAGGGACCCGTGCCGGGGCAGCCGCGAGCAGCGCCCGGCGCCGTCCGGCACGGGGAGAAGGGAGATCCAGGAGGGCCGGCGGGCCTCAGGCCGCCGGGGCGAGGACCGGCGGGGCCCGGCCGGCCAGCGAGTGCCGCAGCAGCGGCGGCCGGTACGGCGCCGGGTCGCGTTCCACCGTCCGCCCGGCCCGCGGCGGCACCGGGCCGCGGCCGGCCGCGGCCAGCAGCAGCGCGGGCAGCCGCAGCCGGCCGGCCGTGCGCAGGCCGGGCAGCACCCGGAAGAACACGGCCTCACCCCGCCGCAGCCACCAGGCGCAGGCCAGCGCGGCGAGCAGGTGGGCCGCCGTGGTCCGCCAGTCCGACGGGTGGTGGCCGATCGCGATCGGCCCGAGCCGGTCGGGGTCGAGGCCGGCCGCCCGCAGCAGTTCGGGCACCTGCTCGGCCGGGACGCTCAGGTGCGCCCCCGCCGGGCAGAGCAGCCGGTCGAGCAGCAGCCGGGCCGGATCCGTCGGGGCGGTCGGCGGTGTCCAGGCGGCGAACCACAGGTGCAGCCCGAGCTGCGAGGCCAGCACCCCGGCCGTGACGGCCAGCGGCCCGCGCTCGCGCCCGGCGGCGGCCAGGGCGGCGCCGAAGGCCAGTACCCCGCCCGTCAGCACCGCCGCCCACGGCGCCCGCCCGCCACCGGCCATGGCATGCCCGAGGGCACCGAGAGTCGTGCAGACCCCGGAGAACAGGAGGGCGCGCAGCAGGCGCAGCCGCGTCGACGGGCACATGGCGGGCCCATCATGACACGGCCGCACGGACCCGTCCGGCAGCGGCCTGACGGGCCGTGAGGTCCGGGCGCTTGACACCCGGCGGTGCGCCGATTTCACTGCACGGGTGCCGCCACGGGGCCCTCGCCCGTCCGGTACCTCCCCGGCGAAAGGCGCTCGCACGTGCCCGCTCGACCTCGACACCCGCACCGCCGTCCGCACGCCCCCCGGCGCGGCCCGCTGCTGGCGGGCGCCGCCACCCTGTGCGTGGCAGCCGGCCTGGCGGTCGTCCTGACCAGGCCGCCGGAGCACCCGCCGGAGCCCGTGGCCGACCCCGCGCCCGCCACGGCCCCACCGGCCGCCGCCGCACCGGCCCCGGCCGCCGCAGCCACCACTTCCACCACCGCCGCCACCACCACTCCGGCGGGCCCCGACCCGGCACCGACGGCGAGCCCCGCCGCCGGGGGCGCCGCCGACCTGGGCGGCTGCCCGGTCGCCCCCGCCGACAGCATCTGGCGCACGCCCGTCGACCGGCTCCCGGCCGCACCGCGCTCCGCCGCGTACGTGGCCGCCATCGGCGTGGACAAGCACCTCAAGGCCGACTTCGGTGCCGGCACCTGGGAGGGCGCGCCGTTCGGCATCCCGATCACCGTGGTACCGGCCGGGACGCCCGGCGCGAAGATCACCTTCGACTACGCCGACGAGAGCGACCGCGGCCCGTACCCGATCCCGGCGGGAGCCCTGGTCGAGGGCGGGCCGAACGCCGACGGGGACCGCCACGTCATCGCGCTGGACAAGACGGGCTGCCGGGTCTACGAGCTGTACGACGCACATCCGCAGGGCGGCGGCTCCTGGCGGGCCGGCTCGGGGGCCGTCTTCGACCTCCGGTCGAACGCGCTGCGCCCGGCCGGCTGGACCTCGGCCGACGCTGCGGGTCTGCCCGTCCTGCCGGGCCTGGCCCGCTACGAGGAGGCGGCCGGCGGCCGGATCGACCACGCCCTGCGGATCACCGTCCCGCGCAGCCAGCAGGCCGCCCTGTGGCCCGCCCGCCACCAGGCCGGCAGCAGCACCGACTCCGCTCTGCCCCCGATGGGCCTGCGGCTGCGGTTGAAGGCCGGGGCGGACATCTCCGGCCTCCCGCCCCAGGCCCGGGCCGTCGCCCAGGCGTTGAAGACCTACGGCGCGATCGTCGCGGACAACGGCTCCGCCTGGTACATCAGCGGCACCCAGGACGACCGCTGGGACAACCGGGCCCTGGCCGGGCTCGGCGCCTTCACCGGCGCCGACTTCGAGGCGGTGGACGTCTCCGCACTCCGGCAGTCCCCCGACTCGGGCGCGGCCCGCCGGCCCTGATCACCGGCCCGGGCCGCCGGCCCGAACCGCCGGCCCGACCACCGCCGCGCCGGGCTGTGCCACCATGGCGTCCGTGCATGGACCGGCCGGCCTCCCCGCGTCCGAGGTGCTCCGCCGGGTCGGAGCCGTCGGACCGTACTTCCACGTCGACGTCGCCGAGCGCCCGCCGGACGGCTTCCGCCCGCTCGGCGAGCTCCACCGGCCCGGGCCGGACACCGACCTGGCCCGCCGGATCCACCACGCCGCCGCCCAACTGCGCACCACCGAGTCGAGGGTGGCCGCTTCGGTGGTCCATCTCGGCCTGGCGGCCCGGTTCTGGTCGGTGGCGCTCGGCGTGGCGGCGTTCGGCCACATCGCGGACCTCGATCCGGACCGGGCGCACTTCCGGCTGCCTCCCGGCGGACCGCTGGACCTCTGGCTCCCCGGGCCCGGCGCGAGCCCCGTCACCGGCGATCCGGTGGACGCCCTGCACCGCTCCACCGTGCTGGGCGTCCTGGCCCCGCTGGGCGAGGCCGTGCGATCCGTGGCACCGGTCGCCGAGCGGCTGCTGTGGGGCAACGCGGCCTCCGCCCTGGTGGGCTCCCACCGGATCCTGCTCGGCAGCCTGACGGATCGTCACGTATCGTCACGGGCAACCGACCTGATGGCTCGACAGCTCCATCGATCCCCCTTGGTGGACACCTGGTCGGCCACCCCCGGCTTCCGCCGGGCCACCTGCTGCCTCTACTACCGGGTGCCGGGCGGCGGCCTCTGCGGGGACTGCGCACTCGACCGGGCCCCCGCACCCCGCCGATCCGCCGCCCGCTGAGCCTCCCGGACCGGGCGGACCCGCACCCGACGCACCTCGGCACCGAAGCCGCCACCGGGCGGCGCCGTACCGCACACGACCGGAGCCTCAACCAGGCCCGCGGCCCCGGGTGGCGCCGCGCCGCGTTCGAAAGCTGTCCGCCGGAGCCCCTACGATGACCGCCATGACTACAGGGGGGCCAGGCGCCCAGCTCATCGACGGCCGCTTCGAGTTGCTGGAGCGGCTCGGCGGCGGCGGCATGGGTCTGGTCTGGCGGGCCCGGGACACCCTGCTGCAGCGCGAGGTGGCGCTCAAGGAGGTCCGCCCGCCGGACCCGGCGATGCTCGCCGCCGACCCCGCCGCCGCCTTCGAGCTGCGCGAGCGGGTGCTGCGCGAGGCCCAGGCGCTGGCCCGGCTCCAGCACCCCAACGTGGTGATCATCTACCACATCGTGGACACGGCCGAGCTCCCCCACCCCTGGCTGGTGATGGAGCTGGTGACCGGCGGCTCGCTGCACGACCGGATCAACCAGGGCGCGCTCTCGCCCCAGGAGGCCGCCCGGATCGGCCGCGGCGTGCTCTCCGCGCTGCGCGCCGCGCACGCCGCCGGCATCCAGCACCGCGACGTCAAGCCGGCCAACGTGCTGCTGCGCACGGACGGCACCCCGGTGCTCACCGACTTCGGCATCGCCGCGCTGAGCGAGTCGACCAGCCTGACCGCGACCGGCTCGCTGATCGGCTCGCCCGAGTTCATCGCCCCCGAACGGATCCGCGGCCAGGAGGGCAACCCCTCCTCCGACCTCTGGTCGCTCGGCATGATGCTCTACGTCGCCGTGGAGGGCCACCACCCGCTGCGCCGCGCCACCAGCATCGCGACCCTGGCCGCCGTGCTGGACGAGCCGCTCCCGCCGCCGGTGCGCTCCGGCCCGCTCGGCCCCACGCTGGCCGCCCTGCTGGCCCGCGATCCGGCCGTCCGGCCCGACGCCGCCCAGCTCGACCGGCTGTTCGCCGCCGCCGAGCAGGGCATCGACGGCACCCTCGGCAACGGATCACCGTTCTCGCCGACCCAGCTGAACCAGGCCGCCCCGTACGCACCCACCCAGCTCAACGACGCCGTGCCCTACCCCACCGGCCCCACCGGCCCGATGCCCGGGTACGGCACCGGGCCACTTCCCGGGTACGGCACCGGCCCGATGCCCGGCCACGGCACCGGCCAGCAGCCGTGGGCCCAGCACGGGCAGACCCAGCCCTGGCAGCCCGGACAGCCGCCGGCCCGCCGCCGGACCGGCCCGGTGCTGGCGGCCGCGGTGGCCGGTGTGGCGGTGGTCGGCCTGCTGGGCTGGTCACTCAGCAGCGGGCTGCTGAAGTCCGGCAACCACGCCGCCGGCGGCTCCTCGCCACAGGTCACCACCAGCAGCGCGGGCACCGGCAGCACCGGCAGGACCACCGGCACCACCGGCTCGACCCCCGCCAGCACCGGCAGCACCCCGAAGACAGCACCCTCCGCCGCCGGCAAGAACCTGCTCACCCCGGACGGCGCCCGCAGCCTGGTCGACGCGATCCGCTCGGCCACCGGCAGCACCACGATCACCGATCTGACGATCTACCCGGACTTCGCCAGTGCCAAGGTGGTGAACAAGGACAACCCCAAGCACTACGACGATGTCAACTACCGCGGCGGCAAGGCGACCAGCGAACCCGGTGGGGCGATCACCAGCAGTGACCGGACGGTCGACCTCACCAAGATCGACTGGAACCAGATCCCGACCGTGATGGCCACCGCCGAGACCGAGCTCGGCGTCTCCAACCCCAAGTCGCGCTACCTGATCGTGGACTACGGCTGGTTCGCCGACGAGATCACCATCCGCTACTACCTGTCGGCCGACTACGACGCCGGCGGCTACCTCACCGCGGGCGCCTCCGGCAAGGTGCTCAAGGTCGTCAAGACCGGCTGACCACCACCGCGACCGGAGCGCGCGCTCAGGCCGCGGCGCCCGGCGCCACCGGCAGCATCGGCAGCGCGGTCTCGTGCAGCCAGGCCTCCAGCAGCCCGTCCACCGGCCGGGTGGCGTAGCGGCGGACGTGCGCGGTGAAGTCGGCGGTGCCGACCACGCCGTGCCGGTTCAGCCCGACCCAGTCCTTGACCATCCGGAAGAAGGCCTCGTCGCCGAGGGCGCAGCGCAGCGCGTGCACGGTCAGCCCGCCGCGCTCGTACAGCCGGTCGTCGAACATCCGGGGCATGCCCGGGTCCGCCAGCCGCAGGTCCTGCGGGAGGGCCGCCAGCATCGCGTGCGCAACGGCCGCGTGGGTGGCGGCGGGGCGGCCGCCGGAGCGCTCGGACCAGAGCCACTCGGCGTACTTGGCGAAGCCCTCGTTGAGCCATATGTGCCGCCAGTCGGCGATCGTGACGCTGTTGCCGAACCACTGGTGCGCCAGCTCGTGCGCGACCAGCCGCTCCGAGCCGCGGACGCCGTCCACGTGGTTGGTGCCGAAGGTGGCGACACCCTGCGCCTCGACCGGGACGTCCAGCTCCTCGTCCGCGACCACCACGGCGTACGAGTTGAACGGGTACGGGCCGAACAGCTCCTCGAACAGCCGCATCATCTCGCCCTGCCGCCCGAAGTCGTGGGCGGCCTGCGGCACCAGCCGGGCCGGCACGTGGGCCTGCTGCGGCACCCCGCCGGCCGCCGGGTCGCCGAGCCGCAGCGCCTCGTACTGGCCGATCGAGACGGACACCAGGTAGCTGGAGGTGGGCGCGGGCTGCTCGTACACCCAGGTGGTGGTGCCCGCCCGGGTGGTGCGGGTGAGCAGCCGGCCGCCGACCAGCACGGTGTACGGGGACGGCGTGGTGATCGAGACCTGGTACGAGGCCTTGTCGGCCGGCCGGTCGTTGCACGGGTACCAGGAGGGCGCGCCGATCGGCTGGCTGGCCACCAGCGCGCCGTCGGTCAGCTCCTCCCAGCCCAGGCCGCCCCACGGGCTGCGGACGGGCTTGGGGTTGCCGGTGTAGTGCACGTCGACGGTGAACGCCGCGCCGGCGGCCAGCGCCTTGGCCGGCCGGATCCGCAGCTTGCCGGCCCGGTGGGTGTAGTGGGCGGCGCGCCCGTCCACCAGCACCCGGCCGATCCGGAACTCGGCCAGGTCGAGCGCGAACTCGCGCAGCGGCTCGGCACCGGCCACCGCGCTCAGCCGGGCTGTGCCGCCCAGCCGGTTGGGGCCCGGCTTGTAGTCCAGAGCGAGTTCGTACCGGTGGACCCGGTACCGGATGTCACCGTGCGTGGGGAAGTACGGGTCGACACCGAGGTGCGACGCCTGCTTGGGGCTCAACGGTGCGAACTCTCCCTGCCGTCTTACGAACTGCGCTGTGCGGTGTGCATCGAGCCGTCAAGCCTGCCAGGCCTCGATCGGATTGCCCAGCCAGCGGGTGTCCGCGGGGACGGACTCCGCGCGCATCACCAGCGAGGCAGGTCCGAGCGTACTGCGGGCCCCGACGGTGCTGCCGGGCAGCACGATTCCGCCCGGGCCGAGTGTGGCGCCCTCGCGGAGGACCACAGTATCCATCCGCATGATCCGGTCGTGGAAGAGGTGGGTCTGCAGGACGCAGCCGCGGTTGATGCTCACCCCGTCACCCAGGGTGACCAGGTCGGCCTCCGGGAGCCAGTAGCTCTCGCACCACACGCCCCGGCCGACCTTGGCGCCGAGCCCGCGCAGCCAGAGGTTGAGCGCCGGGGTGCCGGGCACCGCCCCGATCAGCCACGGCACGGCGAGCACCTCGACGAAGGTGTCGGCCAGCTCGTTGCGCCACACGAAGCCGCTCCACAGCGGGTGCTCCACCGCGCGGAAGCGCCCGACCAGCAGCCATTTGGCGGCGATCGACACCAGGCAGGCGAGCACGCCGGCGCCCAGCAGCACCGCGCCGGACAGCAGTGCGGCCAGCAGCACGGAGCCGGGCGCGGCCAGCCAGGCCAGCGCGGCCACGGTGAGCACGCCGAGCGCGGCCGAGGCCAGCACCGGCACGATCCGGCAGACCTCGGTGAGCCCGCGCGCCCAGAGCAGCCGGGCCGGCGGGTCGTAGGTGCGGCTCTGGTCGCCGGAGTCGGCCGAGCGCGGCAGCCGCATCGGCGGCATGCCCAGGTACGAGCTGCCCTTCTTGGCCTTCTTCGGGGCGGCGGACAGCACGCCCACCAGCCCGCGGGCGGGCACGGCCCGGCCCGGCGCGGTCATCCCGGAGTTGCCGAGGAAGGCCCGCTCGCCGATCTCCGCCTCGCCCAGCCGCAGCCACCCGCCACCCAGCTCGTACGGGGCGATCAGGGTGTCGTCGGCCAGGAAGGCGCCGTCGCCCACGGTGGTCAGGCTGGGCAGGGCCAGCACGGTGGAGACCTCGGCCCGGCTGCCGACCTTCATGCCGAGCGCGCGCAGCCAGACCGGGGTGATCAGGCCGGCGTACAGCGGGAACAGCGTCTCGCGGGCCAGGTCCATCAGCTGGCTGACCGTCCAGGCCTGCCAGCCGATCCGGCCGTGCAGCGGGTGGTAGCCGGGCCGCAGGCCGATGCTGAGCAGCCGCACGGCGGCCACCAGCAGCACGGCGTAGGTCAGGCCGAAGGCGAGGGTGGCGGGCACCACCGCGGCCAGCGCGGCCGTGAGGGCGGCGCCGAGCTGGTCACCGGGCTGGACGAAGCGGCTGAGCACGGCCAGCGCGGCCAGGCCGGAGATCACCGGCAGCAGGCTCAGGCCGAGCCCGCTCGCGCCGTACAGCGCCGCCCAGTGGACCCGGCGCGCGGGGCGCCGGGCGGGGCGGTCGCGATGGGCCTTGCCGAGCTTGACCGCGGGCGCGCCGGCCCAGCGCTGGCCGGTCGGGATCTGGCCGGTGACCCCGGAGCCGGGCGCCACCTGGGCGCGCTTGCCGATCCGGGAGCCGGGGAAGAGCGTGCTGCGGGTGCCGACCACCGCGCCGGAGCCGACCCGGATCTGGCCGACCTCCAGGCGGTCGCCGTCCAGCCAGTAGCCGGAGAGGTCGACCTCGGCCTCGATCGCGCAGCCGCGGCCCAGCCGGAGCATCCCGGTGACCGGGGGCAGCGAGTGCAGGTCGACCTCGGGCCCGATCCGGGCGCCGAGCGCCCGGCCGTAGCGGACCAGCCAGGCGCCGGACAGCTCGGTCGCGCCGCTCAGCTCGGCGAGCCGCTCGGCGGCCCACAACCGCAGGTGGACACCGCCGCCGCGGGGGTAGCTGCCGGGCCGCAGCCCGCGCAGCAGCAGCCGGGCGCCGCCGGCCCCGATGGCCAGCCGGCCGGGCGGGCTGAACAGCAGCGCCCCGACGGGCAGCACCGCCCACCAGGAGGCGGTCGGCGCCCAGGGGTAGTCGCCGAACCAGGCCAGCGCGTTGCCGAGGGCCAGCAGGCCGACCGTCCAGCGCAGCCCGACCAGGGTGAACAGCGGCAGCAGCAGGAGCAGCTGGATCACCTTGGCCCGGGCCGGCACGGGCTCGATCGTCCGGGCCGCGCCGTCGCCCTGGGCGGAGCGCTCGAGGTGGCGGGCCAGCTTGCGCAGCACCGGCTGCTGGTAGATGTCCAGCACGGCGGCGGCGGGGTAGCGGGCGCGCAGCAGGGTGGTGAGCTGCGCGGCGGCCAGGCTGCCGCCGCCGATCGCGAAGAAGTCGTCCTGGGCGCCGGAGACCGGCACCCCGAGGATCTCGCTCCACTGCTCGGCGAGCCAGGCCTCGGTGCCGTAGAGCTGCTCGCTCGGGCCGGCGGTCTCCAGCTCCGGCAGCGGCCAGGGCAGCGCGGCCCGGTCGACCTTGCCGGAGGTGCGGGTGGGCAGCGCCTCGACCGGGGCGAGCAGCGGGACCAGGGCGGCCGGCAGCTCGGCGCGCAGCCGCTCGACGGCCGCGGCGTGGTCCCAGCCCTCCTGGGTGACCAGGTAGCCGACCAGCAGCTGGTTGCCGCCCCGGGCGGTGCGGACGGCCGCCGCGGCGCCCTGCACGCCCGGCAGGGCCTGCAGGGCCGCGTCGACCTCGCCGAGCTCGATCCGGCGGCCGCCGAGCTTGATCTGCTCGTCGGCGCGGCCGAGGAACAGCAGGCCCTCGGGCTCGGCCTTCACCAGGTCGCCGCTGCGGTAGGCGCGCTCCCAGCCGAGCGACTTCAGCGGCGCGTACTTCTCGGCGTCCTTCTCGGGGTCGAGGTAGCGGGCCAGGCCGACGCCGCCGATCACCAGCTCGCCGCTGCCGCCCATCGGCACCGGGTCACCGGCCTCGTCGACCACGGCCAGCTCCCAGCCGTCCAGCGGCAGGCCGATCCGGACCGGGCCCTCGCCGGTGAGCAGCGAGCCGCAGGCGACCACGGTGGCCTCGGTCGGGCCGTAGGTGTTCCACACCTCGCGGCCCTCGGTGACCAGGCGCTGCACCAGCTCGGGCGGGCAGGCCTCGCCGCCGAAGATCAGCAGCCGGACCTCGATCAGGGCCTCGGCCGGCCAGAGCGCGGCCAGCGTGGGCACGGTGGAGACCACGGTGATCTCCTGCTCGGCGAGCCAGGGGCCGAGGTCGGCGCCGCTGCGCACCTGGGAGCGCGGGACGGGCACCAGGCAGGCGCCGTAGCGCCAGGCCAGCCACATCTCCTCGCAGGAGGCGTCGAAGGCGACCGAGAGCCCGGCCATCACCCGGTCACCGGGGCCGATCGGCTCCTCCTGGAGGAAGAGCGCGGCCTCGGCGTCGACGAAGGCGGCGGCGTTGCGGTGGGTGACGGCGACACCCTTGGGCTTGCCGGTGGAGCCGGAGGTGAAGATGATCCAGGCGTCGTCGTCCGGGGTGGGCCGGCCGGGCTCGCGGGCGGGGCGGTCGCCGGCGGTCACGCTCAGGGCGCGGTCGGCGCCGAGCACGGCGGCCACCTGCGCCTCGCCGAAGACCAGCTCGGCGCGCTCGTCCGGGTCCTCGGCGTCGACCGGGACGTAGGCGGCGCCGGCGGCCAGCACGGCCAGGATGCAGACGTAGAGGTCGTTGGTGCCGGAGGGCACCCGGATGCCGACCCGGTCGCCGGTGCCGATGCCGGCGGCGGCCAGCCGGCGGCGCTGGGCCTCGACCTCGGCGGCCAGTGCGGCGTAGCTGAGCACGACCCGGCCGTCGTCCAGGGCGGGCTCGTGGGGGTGCGCGCGCACGGTGGCCGCCAGCAGCTCGACCAGGGTGCGCGGCGCGGGCGCCGGGCGGCCCGGGAGGACAGCGCCGGGCACGGCGGCCGGCGGCGTCGTCCCGGGCTGCTGATCCTGCAGTGTGCTGCTCAGCATGGTCACAGTCGTACGCTCCTCGTCCTCGTCCCCGTCCACTCGCTTCGGGCCGAAAGCGGACAACCCGTCGATGGTAGCCAAGTCCCGATCGCAACGGCTGATCGCAGCTCAGCCCAACTGGCCCTGATCTCAGTTTTCCTGACGTTCAGTCAGCTTCCACACCCACGCCCTGGCAACGGATATGACGATACGTCAGGCGATCTGACGGGCCGTCAGTCCGGTGGGTGAAATGTGACCCACGACACACCGGATCGGGGCTACGTCACGATTCCCAGCTCGTGCGGGGTGTTGTTGAGCCGTCGGCCGCCGGTCGCGGTGACGGTGACGATGTCCTCGATCCGCACCCCGAACCGCCCGGGCAGGTAGATCCCGGGCTCGATCGAGAAGCACATCCCGGGCACCAGCCGGGCCCGCTCGCCCTCCACCAGGTACGGCGGCTCGTGCGTGGTCAGCCCGATGCCGTGCCCGGTGCGGTGGATGAAGTACTCCCCGTAACCGGCCTCGGTGATCACCCGGCGGGCGACCCGGTCGATCTCCTGGCACTCCACCCCCGGCCTGACCGCCTCGAAGGCGGCCTGCTGGGCCAGCCGGACCACCTCGTGGACGGCCCGCACCTCGGCCGGGGCGTCGGGCCCGACGTACACCGTCCGGGTGGTGTCGGAGCCGTAGCCGTCCCGCAGCCCGCCGAAGTCCAGCACCACCGTGTCGCCCGGCTCGATCACCCGCTCCCCCGCCTCGTGGTGCGGATCGGCGCCGTTCGGCCCGGAGCCGACCACGGTGAAGTCGACCTGGCTGTGCCCGTAGTGCAGCAGCAGCTCGGCCAGGTCCGCCGCGACCTCGCTCTCCCGCCGACCGGCGAAGCGCACCTCCAGGATCGAGCGGTACGCGGCGTCGGCCGCACCCCCGGCCCCGCCGAGCCGCTCCAGCTCGTCGGCGTCCTTCACCGCCCGCAGCATCGGCAGCGAGCGGGTGAGCGAGCTGTACGAGCTGCCCGGCAGCGCCTCCTGGAGGCCGAGCAGGTGCATCGCCCAGGCCGCGTCGGAGATCCCGTAATGCCCGCGCTGCTCCAGCAGCGGTGCCACCACGGCGTACGGGTCGGCGCCGTCCGCCCAGTCGGCGAGCCGCAGCGTCGCCGCCGCCGGGCAGCCGGCGGCCCCGGGCCGTTCCAGCTTCGGCACCACCAGGGTCGGCTCGCGCCCCGGGGCCAGCAGCAGCGCGGTCAGCCGCTCGGTGATCGCCACCGGCTGGTAGCCGGTGAGGTACAGCAGGTCCGGCCCCGGTGTCACCACCAGGCCGGCCAGCCCGGCGGCCGCCGCCGCGTCGGCGGCCCGGCTCATCCTCGCGGCGAAGTCCTGCGGCCGGAAGGGCCGCGTACTGCTCCCGTTCGACATCTGCTTCCCTGCTCTCTGGGCTGCCGCGGCCGGCTCAGCGCCGGGCCGCGGTCTCGGCGTAGTGGCGCAGGAAGAGCGCCTCGACCCGGGCCATCTGCTCGATCTCGGCCGGATCGACGCTCTCGTTCGGCGCGTGGATCAGGCAGCGCGGTTCCTCGACGCCCATCAGGATGATCTCCGCCTCGGGGTAGGCCCCGGCGAGGACGTTGCAGAGCGGGATCGAGCCACCCTGCCCCAGGTAGGAGATCTCCCGGCCGTACACCTCCCGCGCGGCCCGGTCCAGCGCGGCGTACGCCTTGCCGTCGGTGGCCGCGCGGAACGGCGCGCCGGTGCCCTCCGGTTCGACCTCCACCCTTGCACCCCAGGGCGCCGCCGCCAAAAGGTGCGCCGTCAGCGCGTCCAGCGCGGCGCCCGGATCGGTGCCCGGCGGCACCCGGAGGCTGACCCGGGCCCGGGCGGTGGACGGGATCGCCGCGGCCGAGCCGACCACCCGGGCGCAGTCGATGCCGAGCACGGTGACCGCCGGCCGGGCCCAGAGCCGGTCGGCCACCTCCCCCGTCCCGGTGAGGCCGACGCCGTCCAGCACCCCGGCGTCGGCCCGGAACCGCTGCTCCGGGTAGCCGACCCCGTCCCACACCCCGTCCGCGTCCAGCCCCCGGATCCGGGTGCCGCCGTCGGCGTCCCGCAGCGAGTCCAGGATCCGGATCAGTGCGGCGAGCGCGTCCGGGGCGGGGCCGCCGAACATCCCGGAGTGCAGGTCGCCCTGGAGCGTGGAGACGGTGACCACCAGGTTGGCCAGCCCCCGCAGGCTGGTGGTGGCGGTGGGCACCCCGACGGCCGCGTTGCCGGTGTCGCAGACCAGCAGCGCGTCCGCGTGCAACTCGTCGACATGGCCCTTGACGTACTCCTCCAGCCCCCCGGTGCCCTGCTCCTCCGAGCCCTCGGCGACGAACTTCACCCCGACCGGGAGCTCGTCGCCGAGCGCCCGCAGCGCGGTGAGGTGCATGACGATGTTGCCCTTGCAGTCCGCGCTGCCCCGCCCGTACCAGCGGCCGTCCCGCTCGGTCAGTTCGAACGGCGGGGAGGTCCAGGCCGCCTCGTCCAGCGGCGGCTGGACGTCGTAGTGGCAGTACAGCAGCACGGTCGGCGCCCCGGGTGGGGGCGGGCGGTGGCCGAGCACCGCGTGGCTGCCGTCCGGCGTCTCGACCAGGTGGACGTCGCGCAGCCCGGCCTCGGCGAACGCGCCGACCAGCCACTCGGCCGCCTCGCGGCACCGCTCCGGCGGGTAGAGCCGCGGATCGGCGACGGACGGGATGGCGACCAGTTCGGCCAGGTCGGCCTTGGCCCGGGGCATCAGCTCGGCGATCCGGCGGGCGAGCCCGTCGTCCGCTGCGTCCTCGTTCATGGCGGTGCTGCTCCTCCCGGCCTCGGGCGCGGTCGGCCCTCGGCGATGGACTGCTCGGTGCTCGGCGGCCCGCTCAGTTCTTGACGGTCCGCGCGGTCGTGATGTCCTCGGAGATGCTCTGCAGCCAGAGCGCGTTCTTGAGCGCGCTGGCCGGCTGCTTGCAGACCGCGCCGCCGTCCGTCCCGGGGGTGGCGACGATCTGGTCCTGGTCCGGCACCGGGCAGCGGGCCGCCGAGAGCTGCCCGGCGAGCTCCTGGGCCTTCTTGTTGGCCTGGACGTTCTGGTGCTGCTGGTCAACGAGGATGCCGGTGATCAGCATGCCGACCAGCACCGCGACCGCGCCGACGTAGATCCAGCGGTGCTGGGAGGCGAACCGGGTCGGGCTCACGCGGCACCCCCCGTGGCCGGCCGCGCGTCGTCCGCGACCCCGGCCATCCGCCAGCCGGGCTTGCGGAACTTCAGGAAGCAGGACGGGATGATCACCCCGAGCAGCAGCAGACCGCTGCCGAACAGCAGCACGTACGACCACACGCTGCTGCCGAGCTGCGAGGACGGCACGAAGCCGATCACCATCGCCGCCGCCGAGGCCAGCAGGCCGCCGGTCCAGTGCAGCACCATGATCACGATCGCGGTGCAGAGCCCGTTACCGGGCGGCGCCGGATCGATCACGTACCCGATGGTGCTTGCCACGTACGCCAGCAGGCTCGGGCAGTGGAAGACCGTCATCGCGAACTGGCACCACACCGTCAGGAAGCCCATCGGCTTGGACAGCCCCTGCGACACCCAGTTGGAGACCCCGCCCTCCCAGCCGGAGGCCAGTTCGGCCGAGACCAGGGCGGTCGGCAGCAGGAAGACGACGGCCGGGACGATGGAGCGCAGGACGCAGGCCAGGCCGTGGACCGCCATGGTCGGTGCGGCGCGCAGGCTGGCGACCGAGCTGGTCGTCATCAGCGCGAGGGTCAGCCAGGTCGGCCGCGGTGCGGAGACGGCCGGCACCGCCCGGTCCTTGACCTCCGTCCGTGTGCCGGGACCGTCGGCCGGCAGGTCCATCGCACACACGGGCACTCCTCGGGGCCGACGATCTGCAAGGGTCGTCACCCACGCCATCACGGTGGCCCCGGTCGCGCGCCCGTAGCGGGGCCGTCCGGGTGATCACCGGCAGCGCCCGGACCCGGCGGTGCTACCTGCGGCGGAGCCAGTGCCGGATGCCGTGCACCGTGGCGACCACCAGGGAGGCCAGCGCCACCGCGACCAGCCCGGCCGCGAGCTTGCTGCCGACCAGGCGGACGTCGGTGACCAGCACCACCAGCAGGGCGAAGGTCGGCACCAGGGTCGCCACCAGGGTCCGGGCCAGCACCAGCACGCCCGCGGGCCGCCAGCCGCCGCCCCCGGCCGGCGGCCCGACCGGCGCGCCGCCGCTGCGCGACCCGTAGAACTCGGCGGCCCGCAGGCCCAGCCGGCTGGTCCCGCGCTGGTAGGCGACCCACATCGCGGGGACCCACACCAGCGGGAAGAAGAAGCCGACGACCACCAGGGCGGCCACCGCGAGCCGGCCGGCCGCCTGCCGGATCCGGCCCGGCCGCCGGCCGCCCGGGTCGATCAGACCGAGCAGGTAGGCCATCTCGCGCAGCATCCGGGTGCGGGTGCCGCGCGGCAGCCGGCCCTCCGCCGGCACCGCCGGCCGGTCCGCCACCTCCGCGAGCGCCTGCCGGGCCTGCGGCACGGTCGGGTACGCCCCCTGCACCACCAGCAGCTCGGCGGCCCGCTCCCGGACCACCGGGTCATGACCGGCCAGCGCCGCCAGCTCCAGCACCATCCGCAGCTGGGCCAGCAGCGCGGCGCAGAAGGCCACCGGCACCAGCAGCATGAACGGGCCGCCGACCGCGCCGCCCTCCACCACGGTCAGCCGGGTGCCGCGCTCGATCACCAGCCGGCCGAGCTCCACCGGCCCGGCCCCGGGCTTGGTCCGCCGCAGCTTGGCCACCGCCGCCCGCGCCCGGTGCCCCTCCAGCTGGACGGCCAGCAGGGCCAGCTGCTCCGGCAGGTGCTGCGGATCGGCCAGCCCGGCGCGGAGCAGCGTACGGGCGGATCTGGCCGACACCTCGGCCGAGGACTCCGACGTGCTCACCCTTCGGAGGCTACCGCCGAGCGGCCGGTGTGACCTGGGCCATCCGTGGCGGGTGTCCGGGGGGTCGGGGTGGGTGCCGGGGGTCGGGGGTGGGTCACGCTGTGTCGACAATGTGGGCGGGCTCACCCGGTACGGACGGTGACCGCGACCACATCCGGCGCCGCCGGGCGGGCGCCCGCCGCTCAACCACGGGCCCCGCGCGGCGGCCGTACCCCCGGTAACGGGCCGGTGAGCTGGCACTTCGCCGGAATCCTTGAAGCCCGGGGCGGGCCTGCGTAGCTTCGAAACCAGTGCGGCGGGC
>NZ_JBFAQT010000030.1:0-83180 GCF_040678895.1 Kitasatospora sp. NPDC049258 | reverse complement strand
GGGCGCGGCCCACGCCCCCCCCCGGCCCCCCCGCTTCGCCGTACCGGCCCGGCCGTGCGCAGACGTCCGCCCGCCACCCCCGGAGGGTGGCGGGCGGACGTCCCGGGCGTCAGCGGCTCTCGCCCTCCTCCGCCAGCAGGGCGGCGACCTCCGCGTCGGTCAGCTCGGCGACCTGCGCCTCGAGGGCTTCCACCAGGACCTGGCTCAGGCCCGCCACCGTGGTGGCCTCGAACAGGCACCGCAGCGGCAGGTCGACGTCGAAGATGGCGACCAGGCGGGCGAGCACCCGGGTGGCGAGCAGGGAGTGGGCCCCGAGGACGAAGACGTCGTCGTCGATGCCGATCCGCTCGATGCCGAGGATCTCCGCCCACACCTCGGCGACGATCTCCTCGGTCGGGTTGCGCGGCGCCTCGTAGGGGCGCTCCAGCAGCTCGCGGTCGGCGACGGGCTCCGGGAGGGCCTTGCGGTCGACCTTCTTGCTGGAGGTGAGCGGCAGCTCGGGCAGGATCGTCCAGAGCGAGGGGACCATGTACGAGGGCAGCCGCTCACCGGCCCAGTCGCGCAGTTCGGCGATGTCCGGGCCGTCGGCGCCGTGCGGGACCAGGTAGGCGACCAGGCGGCGGTCACCCGGCCGGACGTCGCGGGCGACCACGGCGACCGCGCGCAGCGCGGGGTGCTGCGCCAGCACCGCCTCGATCTCGCCGAGTTCGATCCGGAAGCCGCGCAGCTTGACCTGCTGGTCGATCCGGCCCAGGAACTCGATGGTGCCGTCGGCGAGGTGGCGCACCAGGTCACCGGTCCGGTAGAGCCGGCCGCCCGGCACCTGGCCGAAGGGGTCGGGGACGAACTTCTCGGCGGTGAGATCGGGCCGGCGGTGGTAGCCGCGGGCCAGCCGGACGCCGGCCAGGTGGAGTTCGCCGGGCACCCCGACCGGCACCGGGCCGCCGGCACCGTCGAGCACGTAGGCCCGGGTGCCGGGGACCGGGCGCCCGATCGGGAGGGCGGCCTCGCCGCGGCCCGCCGGGGCGGCCGGCACGGGGTGCAGGACGCAGGTGACGGTCGCCTCGGTGGGGCCGTAGTTGCACAGGAACCGTCCGGGCAGGCCGGTGGCGGCCCAGGCGCGGGCGTCGTCCACGGTGACCACGTCGCTGCCGACGTTCATCAGCTTCAGGCCCCGCAGCCGCTCGTCCCCGGGCCGCACGTGCTGGATCACCTCGCGGTAGTACGCGGGGGTGATCTCCATGACGGTGATGCCGTGCTCCGCGACCCGGTCGGGAAGCTCGGCGGGGCTCCAGAACAGCGGGTCGGCGACGACCACGGTCGCGCCGGCCAGCAGGGTGGCGGCGATCTGGTCCATCGCCACGTCGAAGGTGAGCGCGGAGAGCAGCACCACCCGGTCGCCCGGCCCGATCCCGTAGGACTCGGCGATCACCCGGCAGTGGTGGGCGTAGGAGCCGTGCTGGATCAGCACGCCCTTGGGCTGCCCGGTGGAGCCCGAGGTGTAGATCATGTACGCCAGGTGGTCCGGGCCCGCCTGCGGCGGCAGGTCGAGCTCCGGGTGCCCGGCGATGCGCTCGGCCTGGGCGTCGACCAGGACGAGCGGGCCGCGGGCCACCGCCGACAGTCGCTCGGCGAAGCCGCCCGTGGTCAGCACCGCGCCGGCGTCCAGCTCCCCGAGCATGAACGCCAGCCGCTCGGCCGGGTGTTCGGGATCGATCGGCACGTACACCCCGCCCGCCTTGAGCACCGCGAGCAGCGCCACCACGACCTCGACGCCGCGCTCCAGGCAGACCGCGACCGGGCGCTCCGCGCCGATGCCCAGCGCACGCAGGTGACCCGCCAGCCGGTTGGCCCGGGCGTTCAGCTCGGCGTAGCTGAGCGAGTCCGATCCGAAGGAGACGGCGACTGCGCCGGGGGTCTCGGCCGCGCGCTGCTCGAACAGGGCCGGTACGCAGGCCTGCGGCAGCTCGGGCGCGGCCGGGTTCCAGCCGTGCACCAGTTGCTCCCGCTCGTCCTCGGTGAGCATCACCAGCCGGCTCAGCGGGGCGTCGGGCTGCTCGGTGGCCGAGCGCAGCAGCGACAGGTAGTGCCCGGCCATCCGCTCGACCGTGGCGCGGTCGAAGAGCGCCGTGGCGTACTCGAACAGCCCGTGCAGACCGCCGTCGGCGCGGCGGCCGAGCGAGAGGGTGAGGTCGAACTTGGCCGTCCGCCAGGGCGAGGGCACGCGCTCGACGGCCAGGCCGTCCAGCCGCAGCGGGGTGCTCTGGGCGTGCTGCAGCTCGAACATCACCTGGAACAGCGGGTTGCGGGACAGGTCCCGTTCCGGCTGGAGTTCGTCCACCAGCCGCTCGAACGGCAGGTCCTGGTGGCTGTAGGCGGCGACCACGTCCAGGTGGACCTGGCGCAGCAGCGCCTCGAAGCTCGGGTCGCCGTCGAGGTCGGCGCGCAGCACCACGGTGTTGATGAACGAGCCGACCACCTCCTCGACCTCGGGCCGGGTGCGCCCGGCGGTCGGCGTGCCGACGGAGACATCGCTCTGCCGGGTGTAGTGGGCGAGCAGCACGTCGAAGGCGGCGAGCAGCACCACGAACGGGGTCACCGCCCGGCGCCTGGCCAGTTCCTCCACGGCCCGGGCCAGCTCCTCGGGCACCGCGACGGCGAGCAGGTCGCCGCGCGGGTCGCGGACGGCCGGGCGGGGCCGGTCGGTGGGCAGCTCCAGCGGGGTGAGCCCGCCGAGCCGCTCCCGCCAGTGCGCCAGGTGGGTCTCGGGCAGCTCGCCCTGCGCCCAGCGGTCCTGCCAGGCCGCGAAGTCGGCGTACTGCACCGGCGGCGGGGGCGGTGGGCTCCCGCCGGTGACCCGGGCCCGGTGGAGCTGCCCCAGGTCGCGGGTGATCAGGTCGATGGACCAGGCGTCGACGGCGATGTGATGGGCCGTCAGGGCGAGCAGGTGCTCCTCCTCGCCGACCTTGACCAGCAGGGCGCGCAGCGGTGGCTCCCGGTCGAGCCGGAACGGCCGGGTGGTCTCGGCCCGCACCAGCTCCGCGGCCCGGGCCGCGGCCTCGTCGGCCGGGAGGCCGCAGAGGTCCACCGGGGCGACGCCGAGGGCGGCCGCCGGATCGATCACCTGCAGGGGCTCGCCGCCCGGCGACAGGTAGCGGGTGCGCAGCGACTCGTGGCGTGCCGCCAGGTCGTCCAGGGCGCCGGCCAGGGCGCCGGTGTGCAGCGGGCCGCGCAGGCGGAGCACCAGCGGCACCAGGTACTCGGAGCTGCCGGGCTCCAGCTGGTCGAGGAACCACATCCGGCGCTGGGCGGAGGAGAGCGGCAGCGCGCCGCCGCGCGGCACCGGCAGCACGGCGCCGGCCGGATCGGCGGGCCGGGCGCCCGGGGCGGTGGCCAGTTCGGCCAGCGCCGCGACGGTGCGGCGGGCGAACACCTCGGCGACCGGTATCTCGACGCCGAAGGCCGCCCGCAGCCGGAAGACCAGCCGGGTGGCGAGCAGCGAGTGGCCGCCGAGGGCGAAGAAGTCGTCGAGCGCGCCGACCCTCCCCCAGCCTCCGGCCGGCGGGACCCCGGTGCGGCCCAGGAGCTCGGCGAACACCTCGGCGACGGCCTGCTCGGCCGCGTCCCGCGGGGCGAGGTACTCCCCCTCCGCGTCCAGCCCGGTCAGGCCCGGGAGCGCGTCGCGGTCCACCTTGCCGCTGGCGGTCAGCGGCAGCGCGGCCAGGACCCGCAGCACGGCCGGCACCATGGCGTCCGGCAGCCGGGCCGCGAGGTGGGCCCGCAGGGCGGCCGGGTCCGGTGCGTGCCCCTCGGCGGGGACGACGTGGCCGACCAGCTGCTGGTCGCCGTAGACGCCGACGGCAGCCGCGGCGACCGAGGGGTGCTCGCAGAGCGCGGCCTCGATCTCGCTGGGCTCGATCCGGATGCCGCGCAGCTTGACCTGCCGGTCGAGCCGGCCGAGGTACTCCAGGGTGCCGTCGGCGCGACGCCGGACCCGGTCGCCGGTGCGGTAGAGCCTCCCTCCTTGCCCGCCGCCGGGCAGGAGGGGCCCACCTCCCTGGCCGCCGCCGGGCGGGAGGGGCCCGTCGCCCGGCGCGGCCGGGTACGGGTTCGGGACGAAGCGCTCGGCGGTCAGGTCGCCGCGGCCGAGGTAGCCGCGGGCCAGGCCGGTGCCGGCGACGCACAGCTCGCCGGGGACGCCGACCGGGACCAGGCCGCCGTCCTGGTCCAGCACCAGGATCCGGGTGTTGTCGATCGGCTCCCCGATGGCGACGATCTCGCCGTCCTCCCGGCCGTCGTAGCGCCGGGAGGTCACGTCGATGGCGCACTCGGTGGGGCCGTAGGTGTTGACCAGGGTGACCGGCAGCATGCCGAGCAGCCGGTCGGAGAGCTCCACGGGCAGCGGCTCGCCGGCGCAGAACACCAGCCGCAGCGTGCCGCAGTCGCGCAGCGCGCTCTGCTGGACCAGCGCCCGCAGGACGGACGGCACGAGCTGGAGCACGGTGATCCGGTGCTCGGCCACCGCCCGCACCATGGCGGCCGGATCGCGCGGGACGCCGTCGGCGGCGACCACCACGGTCGCCCCGCAGACCAGCGGTGCCAGGAACTCCCAGACGGAGGCGTCGAAGCCGACCGTGGTCTTCTGCAGCACCCGGTCGCCCGGGCCGAGGCCGTGCTCGCGCACCGTCCACAGCACCCGGTTGCGGATGGCCTCGTGGCTGATCAGCACGCCCTTGGGGCGGCCGGTGGAGCCGGAGGTGTACACCAGGTACGCGGCCGAGGCGGCGTCCAGCGGCGGCAGCTCGGTGGCCGGTTGCCGGTCGACCAGCTCCCGGTCCTCGTCGAGCAGCACCAACCGGGCGTCGGTGTCGGGCAGTTCGTCGCGGATCCAGGACTGGCTGATCAGCACGGCGGCGCCGCTGTCGCCGAGCACGTACGCGCGGCGCCCGGCGGGGTGCGCGGGGTCGAGGGGCACGTAGGTACCGCCGGCCCGGAGCACCGCGAGCAGCGCGGTGACCAGGTCGGCCTCGCGGCGCAGGCAGACCGCGACCGGGGTCTCGGCGCGCACGCCGAGGGTGCGCAGGTGGTGCGCCAGCCTGGTGGCGCGGGCGTCGAGCTCGGCGTAGCCGAGGGTGTCCTCGCCGAAGACGACGGCCGGCGCGTCGGGGGTACGGGCGGCCTGTTCGGCGAACAGCTCGGGCAGGCAGCGCGCGGGGGGCTCGGCGGTGGTGTCGCGCCAGCCGCGGACCAGCAGCTCGCGCTCGGCGCCGTCCAGCGCCTCGATCCGGTCGAGCGGCAGGTCCGGTTCGCGGAGCAGCGCGGCGAGCAGGTGCCCGTAGTGCTCGGCCATCCGCTGCACGGTGCCGCGGTCGAACAGCGCGGTGGCGTACTCGAAGCCGCAGCGCAGGGTGCCGTCGGGCTGCGGCTGCACCGAGAGCATCAGATCGAACTTGGCGGCCGGCCAGGAGACGGCGAGCTGCTCGACCCGGAGCCCGGGCAGGGTGAACGCCTCGCCCTTGGGCGGGCGCAGCTCGAACATCACCTGGAACAGCGGGTTGCGGGACAGGTCGCGCTCGGGCGCCAGCTCCTCGACGATCCGCTCGAACGGCACGTCGGCGTGGCCGTAGGCGTCGAGCGCCATCTCGCGGACCCGGCCGAGCAGGGCGGTGAAGCTGGGGCGGCCGCCGAGGTCGCCGCGCAGGACCAGGGTGTTGGCGAAGAAGCCGATCAGCGGCGCCGTCTCGGACCGGGTGCGACCGGAGACGGCAGTGCCGACCGCCAGGTCCTGCTGGCCGCTCCACCGGCCGAGCAGCGCGTAGAAGCCGGCGAGCAGCACCATGAACGGGGTCGCGCCGTTGCGGCGGGCCAGCTCCTCGACCGCGGCGCCGAGCTCGGCGGGCAGCTCGACGGCGAGCCGGTCGCCGTGCGGGTCGCGCAGGCGCGGGCGGCGGCGGTCGGTGGGCAGCTCCAGCGGGGTGAGCCCGCTGAGCCGCTCGCGCCAGTGCGCGAGCCGGGCGGCGAACTCCTCGGTGGCGGCGTGCTCGCGCTGCCAGCGGGCGAAGTCCGCGTACTGGACGGCCAGCGGCTCGACGGCCTCGCCTGCGTAGCTCCGCGCCAGCTCGTCGGCCAGCACCTCGACCGACCAGCCGTCGGAGACGATGTGGTGCAGCGTCAGCAGCAGCACGTGGTCGTCCGCCCCGGTGCGCAGCAGCATCGCGCGGACCGGGGCGCCGGCCGCCAGGTCGAACGGGACCTCCAGGTCCGCGCGGATCAGCCGCAGCACCTCCTCCTCGGTGGCCGTCCGCTCCGTCAGCCGGATCCGGGCGGAGGGGTCGACGAGCTGGACCGGCTCGCCCTCGCGCTCCTCGTACCGGGTGCGCAGCACCGCGTGGCGGTGGGTCAGGGCGGCCAGGGCGGCGGTCAGCGCCGGCCGGTCCAGCGGGCCGCGCAGCCGCAGCGCGATCGGTACCAGGTAGTCGGTGGCGCCGGGCGCGAGGCGGTCCAGGAACCACAGGCGCTGCTGGGCGAAGGAGAGCGGCAGCGGTCCGTCCGTGCCGCCCGGGGTGATCGGCGCCTGCCGGGCGGCGCCGGCGGCGGCGAGGACCTCGGCGAGGCGGGCGACGGTGCGGGCGGCGAACACCTCCGCCAGCGGCACCTCGGCCGACACCACCTGGGGGAGCCGGAACGCCAGCCGGGTGGCCAGCAGCGAGTTGCCGCCGAGGACGAAGAAGTCGTCGTGGACGCCGACCTCCTCCAGGTCGAGCAGCTCGCACCAGATGGCGGCGACCGCCTGCTCCAGCGGGGTGCGCGGCGCGACCCGGTCGACGGTCGGGACGAGCCGGGCGCCGCTCGGGTCGGGCAGCGCCTTGCGGTCCACCTTGCCGCTGGGCGTGGCGGGCAGCTCGGGCAGCACCACGTAGCTCGCGGGCACCAGGTAGGCGGGGAGCAGCCGTTCGAGATGGGCGCGGAGGTCGGCCACCTGCGGCTGGTGCGCCCCGGCCGGCACCAGGTAGGCGACCAGCCGGGCCGCGTCACCGGTGCCGTGGGCGCCCACCGCGGCCTCGCGCACGTCGGGGTGCTCGACCAGGGCGGCCTCCACCTCGGCCGGCTCGACCCGGAATCC
Source organism: Kitasatospora sp. NPDC049258 (assembly GCF_040678895.1). Classification (NCBI taxonomy): domain Bacteria; kingdom Bacillati; phylum Actinomycetota; class Actinomycetes; order Kitasatosporales; family Streptomycetaceae; genus Kitasatospora; species Kitasatospora sp. NPDC049258. The sequence goes on along the minus strand of NZ_JBFAQT010000030.1, from coordinate 76,057 downwards.
GGCGACCTTGATCTGGGTGTCGACGCGGCTGAGGAACTCCAGGAGGCCGTCGGAGCGGTGGCGCACCAGGTCGCCGCTGCGGTAGAGGCGGGCGCCCGGCACGGCGGCGTACGGGTCGGGGACGAAGCGCTCGGCGGTCAGGTCGCCGCGCCCGCGGTAGCCGCGGGCCACCTGGACGCCGCCGATGTACAGCTCGCCGACGGCGCCCGGCAGCACCGGCTCCAGCTCGGCGTCGAGCACGTACAGGGTGGTGTTGTCGATCGGCGTGCCGATGCCCATCGGGCCCTGGTCGAGGTCGCGCACCGGCAGGGCGAGGGTGGCGCAGCCGACGGTGGTCTCGGTGGGGCCGTACTCGTTGAACGCCACGGTGTCCGGGGCGTGCCGGCGCCACGGCTCCAGCATCGCGCCGGTGAGCTGCTCGCCGCCGACCACCAGGTGGGGGGCGGCGGTGCGCAGCGCCGCCTCGGGCAGCTCGCGTCCGAGCGGCCCGAGGTGGGTCGGGGTGAGCTTCAGCAGGTCGAAGGAGCCCTGGGCGAGGAGGTGGACCAGGCCGTCGAGTCCGGGCGTGCCGTCGTCGGGGGTGAGGGTGACGGGGGCGCCGGTGAGCAGCGCGGGGAAGAGCGAGGTGACCGGCAGGTCGAAGGCGACCGACGAGTAGAGCGGGGTGCCCGCACCGTCGGTGAGGTAGGTCCGGGCGGCCCAGCGGACGTAGTTGACCACGTTGCGGTGGGTCACCATGACGCCCTTGGGCTCGCCGGTGGAGCCCGAGGTGTAGATCAGGTACGCGAGGTTGTCCGGCCCGGCGCCGGACTCGGGCGCCGTCTCCCGCTCGCCCTCCTCGACGGCCAGCACCGTCCCGGTCCAGCCCGCCGCCGGCTCGCCGTCGGTGATCAGCAGCTCGGCGCCGGCCTGCGCCAGCAGCCTGCCGCGCCGCAGCGGCGGGTGGTCGGGTGCCAGCGGCAGGTATCCGGCGCCGGCCTTGAGCACCGCGAGCAGCGCGACCACCAGCTCCGGCCCCCGGCGCAGGCAGACGCCCACCAAGGTCTCGGGGCCCGCTCCGTGCGCCCGCAGCCGGTGCGCCAGGTGGTTGGCCCGGGCGTCCAGCTGGCGGTAGGTCAGCTCGCCGTCCGCGCCGCGCACCGCGACCGCCCCGGGGGTGCGCTCGACCTGCTCGGCGAACAGCTCGTGCAGGCACTGCTCGGGCAGCGGCTCGGCGGTGTCGTTGAAGGTCTCGAGCACGGCGTAGCGGTCCTGGTCCGTGAGCAGCCCGACGCGGTGCAGCGGGCGGTCCGGGTCGGCCAGGACGGCGTCCAGCAGCAGCCGGAAGGCGTCGGCCAGGCGCTGCGCGGTGGCGCGGTCGAACAGCGCGGTGGCGTACTGCAGGCGGGCGTTGAGCCGGCCGTCGGGCAGCACGTCGGTGTCCAGCACCAGGTCGAACGGCGAGCCGGCCAGCGGGGTGCGGACCAGCTCGCAGTCGAGGCCGGGCAGCGCGATCGGCTCCGGCGGTGCGCCGCGCAGCGAGAAGGACACCTGGAACAGCGGGTTGCGGGCGAGGTCGCGCTCCGGCGCCAGCTCGTCCACGACCAGTTCGAACGGCGTGTCGGCGTGGCTGAGCGCGGCCAGCGTGTCCGCCGCGACCCGGCCGAGCAGGGTGCGGAAGGAGGGTTCACCGGTGAGGTCCCCGCGCAGCACCACCGTGTTGACGAACAGGCCGATCAGCCGCTCCGCCGCGGGCAGGCCGCGGCCGGCGACCGGGGTGCCGACCGCGATGTCCTGCTGCCCGGTGTACCGGGCGAGCACCGCCTGGAAGACGGCGAGCAGCACCATGAACCTCGTGGCGCGGTGGCGGCGGGCGAGCAGGTCGACCTCGGCCAGCACCTCGGCGGGCAGCTCGAACCGGACCGCGTCGCCGGCGCCGTCCCAGACGGCCGGTCGGGGCCGGTCGGTGGGCAGCTCCAGCGGCGCCAGACCCGCCAGCCTGGTGCGCCAGTGCTCCAGCCCGGCGGCCAGCTTCCGGTCGGTGAGCCGCTCGCCCTGCCAGTCGGCGAAGTCGGCGTACTGCAGGGTGAGCGGCGCGAGGGCGGCGCTCTCCCCGCCGGTGCGCTCGCGGTAGCCGGCGGCGAGTTCGGCTCCGAACACGCTCCAGGACATGCCGTCGAAGGCGATGTGGTGGACCACCACGATCAGCAGGTGGTCCTTCGGGCCGACCCGGGCCAGCACGGCCCGCAGCGGGGGCTGACGGGCCAGGTCGACCGGCAGGCGCAGCTCGTCCTCGATCAGCCGGCCGACCCGCGCCTCGCGCTCCGCCTCCGGGCTGCCCGTGAAGTCGCGCCGGTCGAGGGCGAGTTCGGCGCTCGCGGCGATCTGCTGCAGCAGCCTGCCCCCGTCCTGCCGGTAGGTGGTGCGCAGGATCTCGTGCCGCTCGACGACGGCGGTGAGCGCGCCGAGCAGCGCGTCCGGATCCAGGTCGCCCCGGATCCGCAGGGCCAGCGGAAGCAGGTAGTCGGGCGTGCCCGGCCGCAGCTGGTGGAGGAACCAGAGCCGTTGCTGCCCGAACGACGCGCCGCGGGGCGCCCCGACCATGCTGTCCGTGCCGCCACGGCTGTCGTCAATCTCCACCGGCCACCTCCACGGGTCCTCACGGACGCGCACCGCGCCCCCGGCGAAGCCTGCTGGCGGACGCAACCACGGCACCAGGGACACAGCGGCAGGGTGCGTGCGGCTCCTGCTGCCCGTTTTTCTCTTGTCGCCGTTCCCCGGCGCCCGGCAGGCTCACCCCGTCGCAGTGTCGAACCCCGAGGGTAGGAGGGCCGCTATGGCCGAGGAAGCCGCCGACACCCGGAGCTACCTGGTCGTGCTCAACGACGAGGAGCAGTACTCGATCTGGCTCGCGGACCGCGAACTGCCGCTCGGCTGGCGCTCCGAGGGCACCCGGGGCTCCCGGGAGGAGTGCCTGGCGCACATCGGGGCGGTGTGGACCGACATGCGGCCGCTGAGCCTGCGCCGCCGGATGGACAGCGGCGCCATCGGCGGGGCCCATGCGAGCGCCTGACACGGTGCCCGACGCCGTGCCCGACATCGTGCCCGACATCGTGCCCGCCGGCGTGCTCCAGACCGTGGGCCGGACGCCGCTGGTCGAGCTGACCAGGCTCGAGCCGGCCGCCCGCTTCCGCCTGTTCGCCAAGCTGGAGGCGCACAACCCCGGCGGCTCGATCAAGGACCGATCGGCGCTGGAGCTGCTGCGCGAGGCCATCCGCGAAGGCCGGGTGGTGCCCGGCCGGTCGGTCGTCGTCGAGTCCAGCTCGGGCAACCTGGGCATCGGGCTCGCCCAGGTGTGCGGGTACTACGGGATCCGCTTCATCTGCGTGGTGGACCCCCGCGCCAATCGCCAGAACATCGCCGTCATGCGGGCGCTGGGCGCCGAGGTCGAGGTGGTCACCAGGACCGACCCGGTCACCGGCGAGTACCTGCCGGTGCGGATCCGGCGGGTGCGCGAGATCCTCGCCGTGACCGAGCACGCCTACTGCCCGGACCAGTACTCGAACCCGCTCAATCCGCGCTCGCACCACGCGACCATGCGGGAGATCTGGGAGGCCGTGCCCGGCGGCCTGGACTACCTGTTCTGCGCGACCAGTTCGTGCGGAACGCTGCGCGGCTGCGCCGAGTACGCGCGGGCGCAGCAACTCCCGGTGACCATCGTGGCCGTGGACGCCGAGGGCAGCGTCATCTTCGGGCGCGAGCCCGCGCCCCGGCTGATCCCCGGCCATGGCGCGGCCGTCCGGCCGGCGCTCCACCAGGACGGCCTCGCGGACGAGGTGGTGCACGTCAGCGATCTCGACTGCGTGGTCAACTGCCGCCGGCTGGCGCACCGCGAGGCGATCCTCGCCGGCGGCTCGGCGGGCGCGGTGATCGCCGCCGTCCGGCGGATGAGCGACCGGATCCCGGCCGGCGCGACCTGCGCGGTGATCCTCCCCGACCGGGGCGAACGCTACCTGGACACGATCTACGACGACGACTGGGTCGCGGCGCACTTCGGCGACGTCGCCCACCTGTGGAAGGAGGACAGGCCGGTGCCCGAGGTGGCACCGTGCTGATCCGGACGGCCGGTGCTGCCCGTGCTGCTGGTGCTGCTGGCCGGGCGGTCCGGACCGCCCGGCCGGCGCCGGGCGGCTGGTGGTCGAGGCGGTGAGCCGGGCCCACCAGCTGTCCGCGGCCGGCTCGGCCGTGCCGGCCCACCCGCTCTGCCCGTGGTGCCCCGAGCAGCGGTCCGGCCACCGCGACCTCCTCGCGGACTCGGTCGGCGCCCTGCTCACCGGCGGTCGCCGCCGGCGCGACCACGAGGCCCTCACGGTCTTCTCGCCGTCCGGCCTGGGCGTCCTCGACCTCGCCGTCGCCGACCTGGTCCACCACCGGGCACCGGTGCGGAGCCTGGGCACCGACCTCCCGGGCCCGCCCGGGCCCGGGGCGTAGGAGCCGGGGCCGGTCAGTCCGCGCACAGCGCCCGGGCGAGCCGGCACAGCTCCGCGCGGTCCGCGCTGCCGGTCTTGTGGATCAGGCTGGCGATGTGCTTCTCCACCGTGCGGGGCGAGATGGACAGCCGCTGGGCGATGTCCTGGTTCCCGAGGCGATCCACCAGCAGGGCGAACACGTCGTACTCACGTGGCGTCACCCCGACCGCCCGCAGGCCCTCGGGGATCAGCTCCCGCCCCGTGCGCCGCTGGGCGACCGACACGCCCGCCTGCCGGATCAGCGAGCGGCAGGCGCCGGCGACCGAGCGGACGCCGGCCTCGTGGAAGTACTCCTCGGCGGTCCGCAGCCAGGCGACGGGCTCCCCCCAGCCGTCGGCGAGGGCCGCCTCGGCGACCAGGCGCAGTCCGAGGTGGCGGGCGGTCGGGAACCCCCGGAACGTCTGCTGCGCCTGGTCCACCAGGTCGGCGGCCTCCCGCCCGCGGCCCTCGCGCCCGAGCAGGACGGCGTCGGCGAGCAGCAGGAACACCCGGTTCCACGCCAGGGCGGCGGCCGGCACCGCCAGGACCTCCGCGTACTGCGCACGGCCGGCGGTGCCCGCGAGGACGGCGAGCAGCGGGCCGAGGCCGTACCGTCCGCTGAGGTAGAACATGTTGGGGTGCTGGTCCTCCCAGGCGGCCGCGGCGGCCAGGTCGGTCAGTGCCTGGGCGCGGTTCTCCTCCAGGAGGGCGCAGAAGGCCCGGCACAGGCCGAACAGGACCGGTGTGAGGAAGGAGTCGGAGTCGTCGGCCTGCTCGAAGCGGACCAGCTCCCGCTCCATCTGCCGCCGCCGGCCCTGGTGGGCGGCGAGGATGGCGGCCACCAGCAGCAGGTAGCGGTGGCTGCCGAGGTTGCGCATCCGGGCGGTCGGCTCCAGGCAGCGGTCGATGATCTCCCGCGCGGCCGTGAAGTCGGCGCGCTGCACGGCGTCCATGGCCAGCAGGCCGTCCGCGTGCTGGGCGAGGGCGAGGGCGCCCAGGTCGCGGGCGGCGTCCTTGGCCTCCCGGATCCGGCGCGCGTCACCGCTGCGCAGGAAGGCGTTGCCGCCGAGCCGCAGCAGCGCCTCCACCCGCCAGACCGGCAGGGAGTGCTCCTCCGCGACGGCGAGCATCCGCTCCAGGCAGGCGTCCGCGTCGTCGAAGCCGCGTTCGCGGGCCAGCAGGGCGAGCAACTGCCAGGCCTGGCAGGCCACCACGGGAAGCTTCTCGCGCTCGGCGACCTCGGCCGCCTCCCGGGCCAGCAGCTCGGTCTCGGCCGTCGCCGCACCGTGGCCGGGCAGCAGCGCCAGGTGGCCCTCGACCACGGCCAGCGCGGCCGCGTGCCGGGGATCCGCCGAGCCGTCGAGCTGCGCGCGGGCGGCGGCGATCTGCGCCAGGGTGTCGGCGGCGCGCTCGGAGATCACCGCGGCCCAGGCGAGCCTGGTGTGCAGGGCGACGCGGCGCTCGATGTCCAGCGCGCCGGCCCCCGCGTCCGGTAAGGACTCGGCCAGGGCGAGCGCCCGGTCCAGTTGCCCGGTCTCGGCCGTCGCGTGCACCAGTGACTCGGTGACCGCGGTACGGTCGGCCGGCGCCGCCAGATGGTGGGCCTGCTCCAGGAACCGTACGGCGGTGGCCGAGGCGCCCCCGGCGAGTGCCCGGCGGCCGGCTTCGGCGTAGAGCAGCGCCGCGCCCGCCTCGTCACCTCCCAGCACCCGCAGGCGCGCCACCAGCTGGCAGCGGTCGTCGGGGACCGCCGGGTCGGCGGCCAGGATCGCCTCGGCCGCCCGGCGGGCGATCACGGCCCGCTCGGCCGGCGGCAGCCCGACGAGCAGGGCCTCCGCCGTGAGCGCGTGCCGGAAGGCGTACTGGTCGACCGCGGTGGCGTCGGGGACGACGAAGCCCGAGGCGGCCGCCGCGGCCAGCTGATCGAGCAGCAGCCGCATGCTGTGCCCGGTGATCAGTTCGAGCGCGCCGAGCGAGAATCCGGTGCCCAGGGTGGCGGCGAGCAGCAGCAGGTCGCGCACCTGCGGATCGAGCTGCTCCAGCCGTTGCCGCAGGCCGCTGACCACGCTGACCGGTACGGCGGCGGCCAGGTCGCCGGTGACCCGCCAGCCGCCGGCGTCCTCGCGCAGCACCCCGGAACCGACCATCTCGGCGAGCAACTCCTCGACCAGGTAGGGGTTCCCGTTGCTGAGCGTGCTCAGCCGCTCGACCACGTCGGCGGGCACCTGCTCGGCCCGCAGCTCCAGGCAGCCGGCCGCGAGCGCGCCGACCTCCGGTGCGCCGAGCGGCTCCAGGGTGGCCAGCGAGGCGACCCGGCGCCGCTCGGCTCCCCGGGCCAGCTCCAGGGCGGCTCCCGGTTCGGGCCGCAGCGTGGCCACCAGCAGGACCGGCAGTCCTGCCAGGTTGTCGACCAGGTAGTCCACCAGGGCGATGGTCTCCGAGTCGGCCTCGTGCAGGTCCTCCAGGACGAGCAGGCAGCCGCGATCCCGGCCGAGCACGGCCAGCAGCCGCAGCACGGCCTCGGCCAGCTCGACCGCGCTCTCCGGGTAGCCGGGCACGGCGGTGTGCCGCCACTCCGGGATCACCCGGCCCAGGGCAGGGCGGTAGGGCTCCAGCTCCGGGTCGTCGGGCACCCCCGTGACCCGGAGGCGGGAGTTCACCGCCTCGATGAGCGGGCGGTACGGCATCCCGGCACTCGTCGGGCTGCCGCGGCCGCGCAGCACCGGCAGGCCCAGCGACTCGGCCTGTTCGGCGCAGTCCCCGGCCAGCCGGGACTTGCCGATCCCCGCCTCCCCCAGCAGGAGGACCGTGTGGCCCGCCCTTCTCTGAAGACCGGTCAGAAAGCGTCGGAAAAGGTCGAGTTCGGTATCGCGACCGATGGTTGCCGGGGCAGAATTGTGCACATACGCAGGCTACCTGTGCCGCACTTGTGATGAGTAGTGAGCTCCGCAGATGAAATGATCACGCCTTTTCGGGTCATTCGGCCGGTTCCGGCCGGTTTGCCGGGCCGGAGGTTCAGGGGCGGTCGTCGCCGACCCCCAGGCTGACGGACGTCCACGGGCTGGTGGTGTTGCGGAACGCCGGGGAGCCGCCCAGCAGCTGGGAGCGCCGGCCGAGCCCGCCGCCGCTGCGCAGCCGGATCTCACCCGCCGGGTGGTCGCCGGTGGCACCGTGCCTGCTGGTGGGCTGCTTCCGGAGCTGCACGAGGTCGGTGGTGTTCATGCGAGGTGTCCTTTCCGCTGCAGATGATCTCGGAGGTCGACTTCAGGCGCCGCGGAGGTGACCGGGTCTCCGGGCGGGGGTGGGGCTGACGGTGGGTTCAACGGTCGGCGCCCGCATCAGCAGCGCCGGGGGGATCCGGTCGGGGAAGGCGAGCCTGAGCAGCCCGTGGCCGCGGCCGGCCAGGCCGGTGAGCAGCCCGGGCACCGCGATCCGGCCGGGGGCCTCGATCCCGCCGGGGGCCTGGATCCTGCCGGGGCCGGGGGCCGGGTGGTGCGGGCCGCACCGGGCGGCGCCGGCCGCCCGCTCCCGAACGGCCGCCCGGGCATCCGTCCGGTGCAGCAGCTCCAGCAGGCCCCACTCGCCGTGGCACAGGCTGTGATCCGGCACCGGCCCGGCGCCCGCGAGGCGCCCGACGGCGTCGGCGACCACCCTGGCAGCCCCCGGATCCGCCGGCGCCACGGCCCGGTCCGCGACGGCCAGCGCCACCCCGGCCGCGCCCGTGCACCAGGAGAGGTCCGCCCGGGCGGCCGGCAGGGCGGCCACGGCCGAACCCAGCGCGGCCAGCCCCGCCCGGTGGTACGGCTCGCCGCCCCCGTCGGAGGCGAAGCCGAGCAGCGCCCAGCCGACCCCGGCGGCGCCGGTGGCGAAACCCGGCGCCGCCGGGACGGGCTGGGCGGCCAGCCGGTCGGCGCAGGCACGCGCGCCGCGCCGGAGCTCGGCGGACGGCCACACCCGGTGCGCGGCCAGCAGCGCGGCCAGGCCGCCCGCGGTGCCGTCGAGCACACCGATCGGCTGCTCGACCGCGGCGGCCCGGACGGTCAGGGCGGCCGCCGGATCGACCAGGGCGCGCAGCTCGGCGTCGTCCAGGGTGGCCGCCGCCTGGGTGACGGCGTACAGGATGCCGCCGAGCCCGCTGAAGCCGCCCGAGCCGACCACGCCGAGGTCCTCGTCCGGGAGCGCGGTGAGCCGCTCCAGCAGCTCCGGCAGCGGGCGCAAGGCGGCACGCGCCGTCCCGGCGTAGCGGTCCGCGCCGGTGAGCGCGGCCAGTTGGGCCAGGAACAGGGCGATCCCGGTGTATCCGTGCCCCAGGTCGGCGCCGCAGGCCCCGAGCCTGCGGTAGCGCTCGCCGAGGAGTTCGATGCCCAGCCAGTTCGCCCGCCCGCGCCCCCGGTGGGCCTGCTCGACCAGCAGGTCGCCGAGCTCCCGGGCGGCGAGCAGCAGTTGCTCGGGAGCGGGCGGAGCGTCCGCCTCCGCGGCCCGCGGACCGGGCACGGCGGCCGGGTGGGCCGGTTCCGCGGCACGGCAGGCCAGCGCCGCCAGGATGATCCGCTCCTGCTCGGCGAGGTCGGCCTCGTCCATCGCCGCGAGGCGGTCCGTCACCCGGGCCAGCCCGGGCCGGTCGAGCGCGCCGGGGATGCGGGCGCCGGTGCCGCTCCACAGGTCGGCGCGGCCCGGGCGAGCGGTGAACACCGGTACGTCGCCGTCCGACAGCTCGGCCACCTCGTGGTCGAGCAGTCCCGGCCAGCCCTGGTCGTCCACGGCGTCGGTGCCGAGCAGCCGCAGCAGCCCTTCCCGGTCGGCCGGCGTACGCAGCGCGTCGGGGTGGGTGGACTCGGTGAGGACCGTCGCGTAGACCTGGGTGGCCCGGGTGACCACCCGGACCTCGTCGTCGGTGAAGCGGTGCAGCAGAGCGGTCAGCTCCTGGCGGTCCGCCAGGAGCGTGCGGTAGCCGACGCGGAAGCCGGCCACCAGCGCCTCGGCGTGGGCGGCGGGCTCGGCGTCGGCACTGCCCAGCCGGGGGCGGTTGGCGCCGCCACGGATCGCTCCCGGCCGGCGGACCAGCCGCATCCGGTCGGTGCCCGCGGCCTCCCAGCCGACCGTGTCCACCGGCGAGGGCTGGGTGGTGCCGCCGCCGAGGCCGGAGAGGTCGAGCGCGGCCTCGTCCCCGAGGATCAGTTGGGGCAGCAGGCCGATCCGCTGGACGGACGCCTCCAGCGCGCGGCCGGCCGGATCGTCGGCGGTGGGATCCTCGGGCGAGGGCGGGTGGAAGAGCGTCTCGAGGTCCACCAGCACCGGCTGGTCGGCGCAGGCGATCAGGTTCTCGTAGTGGAGGTCGGTGAGGTCGAGGAGGTGGGCGAGCGCGAGCAGCGCGCCCTGGCGGCGGTAGAACCGGTCCAGCTCGGCCGGGGAGGCGCAGGGCCGGGCCTCGATGAACTCCGACCAGCCGTAGTCCGGACGGGTCAGCAGGGCCGGCGTGCGCAACCCGGGTGTCCCGGGGCGGGTGTTGAACCGGTCGACCAGCTCGCCGAAGTGGCGGTCGGCCGCGAGCGGGCGGGGCTTGTAGACCACGCGGCTGCCGTCGGCGAAGCGCAGCACGGCGACCCGCCGACCGCGCCGGTGCGGGTCGCCGGCGGTCCGGTCCACGGCGACCAGCGGCCCCGGGTCGCGTCCGGCCAGCAGCCGGGCGACCAGCTCGGCGCGGTCGCCGGCGTACCGGTCGAGCAGCTCGGCCGTGGCCGCGACGGCGTTCACGCAGGTCCGGCCGACCAGCCGGGCCAGCACCGGGTACTTGGCGAACAGCCGGGCCAGGCCGTCCCGTGTCCCGGCCGCGGCGACGAACTCGCGGAACCTCGCCCGCGGGCTCGTGCCGGCCAGTCGCCGCTGCTCCCGGGCCGTCCGGAGCTCCAGCACCAGCGCGCGGGCCGCCAGGCCGCCCAGCGCGGCGGCCGTGGCCGCGGTGAACTCCTCGGCGATCTCCGGTAGTTGGGCCGACCGGCTGACCATCGGGTCGAGCCCGGCGAGCAGCCGCTGCCCGGCCACGTCGGCGAACGGCTCCAGCACGACGGCGAAACCGGCGGTACCGGGCAGCGGCCCGGACGGCAGGACCGGGTCGCCGGGTGCGGCAGCCAGACCGGCCGCGACGAACTCGACCGGGTCGAGGCCTCGCGGGCCGGTGGACTGCGCCGGCGCGGGAGCCGGCGGCCGCCAGGGTGGGGCGACCGGCTCCGCTGCGGCGAGCGCGTTGTCAGCGATCACGGCCCAGAGCCTGTCAGTATGCGCAGCGGCGGCGCAAGAGGCGCAATTCTGCCGGAATTTCTCTACCAGGATTGGCTTCGAAGGTTTCTGACGGAACGTCGGACGCCTCGAGCGCCTCGGAGCGGGTGGCCGCCACCTGGCGACTATATGGCGATCCAGTAGTAGAGGCGGTCTCCGCGGCCGGCCGCGTCGCGGGCGAGGCCGGCCAGCTCGGTCAGCACCTGGGCGAGCATGTCGGCACCGGGGTTCCTGTCCTCGAAGACCGCCGAGGCGGCCCAGTCGACGGCCACGGCCGGCACCTTCTCGGGGTCGAGGCCCGCGAGCGCGTCCCGGAACGCGTCGGTGAACGGGTGGCACACCGTCCCGCCGTCGTCGCTCGAGTTGAGGAGCGGGCCGTACGGCGGGTCGGCCTCGACGGCCTCGGCGGACCGCCCCGATATCAGGGTGTCGAGCGCCGGTATGTGGATCTCCGGGTCCAGGCCGGTCAGCACCAGCTGGTCGTGGCCCGCGCCCATCTCCTCCAGGGTCTCGTGTTCGACCGCCTCGGCGGCGTGGGCGTCGTCGGTGGCGGCGTAGTAGCCGTAGTAGATGCTCATGCGGACGATCATGACAGGCGGCACCGACGGTCTCCGCCCGCCCCGGTCGTGCCATGATGCTCGGCATGTCTGCTCGTGCACTGAGCTTCGGCGCGATCGCGCAGTCCTACGAACGGTTCCGGCCGGGGTATCCCGAAGAACTCTTCGAGCTGGTGGCCGGATACGCGGGCCGGCCGGTCCGGACCGCCCTGGAGATCGGTGCCGGGACCGGCAAGGCGACCCGCCTGTTCGCCGGGCACGGGGTCGCGGTGACGGCGACCGAGCCGGACGCCGCCATGCTCGCCGAGCTGCGCAGGGTGGTGCCCGCGCGGGTACGGACCGTCCGGGCCGCGTTCGAGGACCTTCGGCCCGGTGAGCGCTACGGGTTGGTCTACGCGGCGGCGGCCCTGCACTGGACCCGCCCGGAGGGCCGATGGTCACGGGTGGCCGCGCTGCTGGCACCGGACGGCGTGTTCGCCTCCTTCGGCGGCCCGATCCGGCCGGCCGACCCCGCGGTCGAGGAGGCGGTGCGGGCGGCCCGGGCGCCGTTCCTGGGCAGCGACGAGGTGCCGTCCCCGGACGGGACCGCTCCGGAGGAGGAGATGCAGTGGCCGGGGACGGAACTGCGGCGGTGCGAGTCGTTCTCCGACGTGCGGCAGTCCGTCATCGCCCGGCGCCTGACCATGAGCGCCGCCGACTACGTCGGCCACCTGTCGACCGTCTCGGCGTACCTGCAACTGCCGCGATCGGGGCAGCAGCAGGCGTACGCCGCGATCACGCGGGTCCTGCCCGCGGCGGTCGAGATCGTCGCCGACATCACCGTCCATCTCGCGCGCCGGCGAGCTGCGACGGCCTGACCGCCTGCCCGGTCACCTCCGGGCCGACCGGCCGGAGGCGCTACCGGTGATCGTGGCGGCGATCCTGATGGAGGCCTCCTCCCCGGCGCTGATGGTCGCCAGCTCCGCCTGGTGCTGCTCGATCGCCTCGCCCTCGAGCCGGCACCGAACAGGCCGGCGGTGGCGGCCAGTACGGCCACCTTCTTCAGGATGGTCATGGTGGGGTCGCCCTCTCGGGTCCTGCCGCACCACGGTTCCATCGCACGTGTGTCAGCAGTCGGCCGGCGAAAGGAACCACCTCCCGTGCTTCGGATCGACCTGGATGCCCGGACCTTGGCGAACACCCGGTTCGCGATCTCACCGCTCCACACCACGGCCGACAACCTGTGGCACACCCACCCGTCCGCCGGGCCCTCCCGACGGGGTTGGGGCGCCCTGGTGCGGGAGTCGCTGCACGGTCACGGGTTGACCGCCGTCCTGAGGTCGCTGTTCACCGGCAGCCGGGGGTACATCCCGGATTTCATCCAGCCCCAGCCGCAGGCCCAGGAGGACTCACTGGACCAGCAGTTGCACGCGGTCGCCAGCGTCAGCCCCGAACGGCTGGCGAGGGAGATCACCCTGATGCTGGAGGGGAGCGAATCCCTCCACCTCCCCGGCGGCACCGCCCCACGCCCGCTCCCGGACGCCATCCTGGAGACCCCCCGCACGACCACCGAACTGGCCGAACGCCACTGGCTCGCCGCCAGCACGGTCTCCTACCACCTCGGCGTCCTGCACCGCTCGGGCCTCCTGGTCAAGACCCGCACCCGCCACCGCGTCCTCTACCAGCAGACCGCCCGGGCCAAGGGGCTCCTGTAGTACACCTGGCACCTGCGCCGACCCTGCGGGACGGGGCGCACGCGAGTGGATCACCCCCAGGCGCGGGTGATAGACAGTGCCCTGCGCACAGCAACGAGGGCGCGTCACGCTCATGAGCACAAGGGGCCCGTCGTGCCGCAGAACCTGATAGCGCGTACGTCGTCCGCGGCCGTGCTGCTCACCGTCGGCTGTCTCCTGCTGAACGGCTGCGCGGGCCATCGGACGGCCCCGCGGGCGGCATCGGCGACCCCTCCCGGGCAGGGCACCGGCGGCAGCGCGGCCGCGGCCGGTGGCGCCCCCTCCGCGGCCCAGTCCACCACGGCCCCGGCGTCCGGCTCCGCCTCGGCCAGCGGCACGCCCTCGGCCCCGCCCGCCTCCGCCCCGCCTTCGGCCACCGAGACCGGTGCCGCCGGCGCCTCCCCCGCGCCCACGGCGCCGGCGGCGGCCGCAGCCCCCGTCGGCGCCACCTCCGGCAGCACCTTCACCGGCCTGGCCTTCGACACCTGCACGGCACCGCCGCTCGCCACCATGAAGGCCTGGCGGGGCACCTCTCCGTACGGCGCGATCGCGGTCTACGTCGGCGGCCGGAACCGGGGCTGTGCGCAGCCCCAGCTCACCGCAGCGTGGGTGAGCGCCGTGAGCGCGGCGGGCTGGCAGCTGATCCCGCTGTACGTCGGGGCGCAGCCGCCGTGCCAGACCGGCAGCAGCCCGGAGAAGATCACCGCGGCCACCGCGGTGTCGCTCGGCGCGGCGGACGGGGCCGACGCGGTGACCAAGGCGTCCGCGCTCGGCATGAAGCCCGGCAGCACCCTCTACCTCGACGTCGAGGCCTACAACACGGCCGACACCGCCTGCGCGGACGCGGTCCTCGCCTACACGCAGTCCTTCGACCGTGCGGTGCGGGCCCGCTCGTACCGGCCGGGGTTCTACGGCTTCGCCGGCTCCAGCGCCGCCGGCATCGCCAAGGCCGCCGGTCAGGGTGCGCCGGACCTGCCGGACGCCCTCTGGTACGCGAAGTACGACGGCGCCGCCGACACCGGCGGGAGCTTCCCGTACCCGGCCGACCTGTTCGCCGGCCACCGCCGCGCCCACCAGTACCAGGTGAACCAGCAGGAGACCTTCGGCGGCACCACCCTCACCGTGGACCGCAACGCGTGGGACGCCCCGGTCGCCGTGACCGGCTGACCCGGCGGCAGCATCGAGCGACCGCCCTGCCGCCCCGTAGGGTTGGCCCGGACACACCTCGACGATCTCGGACCTGGAACAGGAGCGGCGCGCATGTCGGACGGGAGCGACCCCAGGCGTCCCCACGGTGAACTGGTGGCCGACGTGCTCGCCGTGCTCTGGGCGGCACCGAAGCCGCTCTCGGCCGCTCAGGTCAAGGACGCCCTCGGCAGCCGGCTGGCCAGGACGACGGTGACGACCATCCTCACCCGCATGCACGAGAAGGGGACGCTGGAGCGCGAACGCGCCGGCCGCGGGTACGTGTACTCCCCCGTGCACGACGCGGCCGGTCTGACCGCCAGCCGGATGCACCGCGAGCTGCACCGCGACCCGCGCCGGGAGCTCGTCCTGGAGCGTTTCGTCTCCGCCCTCTCCCCGGACGACGAGGAGGTGCTGCGCCGCCTGCTGCGCACCGCCGAGGAGGCCGGCGAGTGAACCCGCTGGTGGCCACGCCGGTGATCGTGGCCCTGCTCTGGCCCTGGGCCGCGGCCCCCGCGGCCCGGCGGCTGGCCGACCTCCTCCCGCCGAAGGCCGCCGCGCTCACCCTCGTCGGCTCGGCCGTGGCCCTGGCCGGCAGCACGGTGTGGGCGCTGGGGGGCGTGGTCGCCGGCGGGCTGCTCCACCTCCAGCTGCTCGCGTCCGCCGGCGGCCTGGCCCGCTCCTGGGCCACCGAGGGCTCCCCCGCCACCGTTGGTGTCGCGGCGGTGGCACTGGCCGTGCTGCTGGTCGTCGCGGGACTGATGGCGCGGCTGTGGCGCCGGCAGCGACAGCTGCTCGAACGGACCTGGCGGACCATGGACGGGCAGCCGGCCGAGGGCGACCTGGTGGTGGTCCCGGGGGAATCCCCGGACGCCTTCGCGCTGCCCGGCCACGGCGACCGGCCGGGCAGGATCGTGGTGACCTCGCAGATGCTGCGCACCCTCGACACCCCCGGACGCGACGTCCTGCTCGCCCACGAGCGGGCCCACCTGGCCGGGCGCCACCACCTGCTCGCCCGCACCGTCCAGCTCGCCTCGGCCGCCCACCCGGCCGTCCGCGGCCTCGCCGCCGCGACCTCGTTCCAGCTGGAGCGGTGGGCGGACGAGGACGCGGCCGCGGCGGTCGGCAGCCGCAAGCTGGCCGCCACGGCCGTCGCCCGCGCGGCACTGGCGGCCACCTCCTCGCAGCGGCGCCCCAGCCTGCTCCCGGCGATCGGCACCGGCCCCGTCCCGCGCCGGGTCGGCGCCCTGCTCGGCCCCCCGCCGGTGGCTCCGCGCGGCCGGGCCCTGCGGGCGGGGGCCGTCGCCCTGCTCGCCGTCGTCGCCCTCTCGGCCGCCTTGAGCCTCGGCTCCGCCTACGGCCTGCACGAGTACGTCGAGCAGGTCCAGGAGGCCGTCGGGCCGTAGGTCAGGGCCTGTCCTCGAACCCCCGCCTGCCCCGCGACGTGCCCCCAGCCTTCGGCCGGGGCACCCCCAAGCACACGCTCTCGCCCCACCGGGCCAAAGCCCAGGTCCAGCCGCCTCCGGGCGACGACGGCGGCTCGAGGACAAGCCCTACCGCGCCGCGCCCTGCGCCGTCTCGATGTTCTCGTGCAGGTCGCCGGTCGCCTCCACCGTCGCCGTCGCGGACACCAGCAGGAGCAGCAGCAGCCCCGCACCGACGCGGCCGGCCAGCGGGCGAACGGCCGCCGGGGGCGCGAGCAGGGAGGCCATCCGGCGCGGCACCGGCCCGGCCGTCGCCGCGAACACCGCCCCCGGACGCCGGGCCGCCGGTGCGGCGGACGCCGCCAGCGCGGCCCTGCCCACCGCCCGCGCCACCAGCCGCCGGTCCCCCACGGCGGCCGCCGCGGCCTCGTCCGCCCACCGCTCCGCCTGGAAGGCGAGCGGCTCGCGGATCCCGCGCAGCGCCGGGTGCAGGCAGGCCGCGAGATCGGCGACGAGCGCCAGCAGGTGGTGGTGGCAGGCGAGATGGGCGCGTTCGTGCGCGAGCAGGACCGCGCGCTCCTCGTCGTCCAGGCGGCGCAGCATGCCCGAGGTCACCACCACGATGCCGGCCCGACCCGGACGGCCCGGGAGGGCGTAGGCGTCGGCCCCGTCGTCGGCCAGCACGAGCACGTCGCCCGCGCGGGAGCTCGCCGCGCCGCGGAGCTCGTCGTGGAGGTGGCGCAGGCGGTGGCGGCGCAGCGTGACCACGGCCGCCGAGGCGATCAGTACGCACCCGGGGACGGCCGCGGCGCCGAGCCCGACGGCGACCGGTCCGTCCGGGAGCAGTGCGGGCGAGAGATGGCCGGACGCCGCCACCAGGGGCAGGTGGAGGAGCGCGCCGGTGGCGAGCAGCGCCGTGGCCGCGCCCGCCAGGACGCCGGCGATCGCGGCGCAGAGCGCGAGCAGGAGCGCGGCGGGCCGCGGTGGCAGGAGCGTGGCGAGGCGTCGCGCGGCGGGCGCCGTGATCCACGGGAGGAGCAACGGCGCCCACACCGCCCAGGTCATCGCTGTTCCCGCCGGTCGGCGGGCGACGCGGGCGACTCCAGCAGCGCGCGCACCAGTTGCTCGTCGTCGGTGCTGAGCCGGGAGATGAACCGGGCGAGCACGCCGGAGCGGTCACCGCCCCGGTCCAGCTCGGTGTGCATCCGCTGGGCGGTCAGCGCGGAGGGGTCCTCCACGGCCGGGTGGTAGGCGAAGCCCCGGCCGTGGCGCGTGCGCCGCACGGTGCCCTTCTCGTGCAGCCGGGCGAGGATGGTGGCGATGGTGGTCCGGGCCGGCTCGCCGGGGAGCAACCGCTGCACCTCGGGCCCGGTGAGCGGGCGCCCGGCGGCCCACAGCGCGGCCAGCACCGCGCCCTCCAGCTCGCCGGCCTGGCGGCGTGTCGCCTCTGTCACCGGGCACCTCGTCCTCCGCCTGCAACGTCGACATCGACGTAGACCGTGGTGGGATTGTAGTGCCGTGGCGCCCGTGACCCCCAGTCGCCTCCGAGGCCCCTCCCCCACCGACGCCGCCGCCGGCCAACTGCCACCGAAGGGACGAAGGCTAACCTCGGGCCAGACGATGCCTCGGCTCACGGTCTCTCCGGTGTGGCAACGGTGCTGGCACGGACCGGCTTCCGGGCCGAGGAGACCCTGACCGACCGCTCGAACGCACCGCCGGGGCCGGCCGACCTCCTCCGAGCACCCCGTGATGGAGCGGGTTGGCTGCCGGTCCGGGCGTTCGGCGATAGATTCACCGGATGGTCACTGTGCTGGTCAACGGGCTTCCAGGAGCGGGGAAGACGACGCTCGCGCGGGCCCTGGCGGCTGAGCTGCGCCTTCCGCTCTTCAGCAAGGACGCGGTCAAGGAGACCTTGGCGGACACGCTGACGGGCCTTCGGACGCCGCAGTGCCAGGACCACGAGTGGAGCCGGATCCTGGGCATGGCCGCCGCCGAGACCTTGTGGACGCTGCTCGGCGACGCGCGGGGCGGGGCCGTCCTGGAAAGCCCCTGGCTGTCCCACCTGCGGCCGACCGTGGCGGCGGGCCTGCACCGCGCGGGCGTGGCGGAGATCCGTGAGGTCTGGTGCGAGGTGCCGCTCGACGTGGCCCGCCGCCGGTTCGCCGGTCGGACGGCCGAACGGCACCCGGTGCACCCCGAGCACCTCGGCGGCTCCGACGGGGACTGGGAGTTGTGGTCCCGCACCGCCGAGCCGCTCGGCCTGGGGATCGTCCACCGCGTGGACACCACCGGCCCGGTCGACGTCCCGGCGCTGGCCGCTGCCCTCACGGCTGCCTCCCAGCCGGGTTGCCGCCGGTAGCTCGTGTCGCGCTTGCCGCCCCTGGCTGCCGCAGCGCACAGATGGCATCGCCCAGTTCGTCGACGGCCATGCGGGCCGCGTCCTCGTCCCCGTATGCGATCCGGGACAGCGGCGGGGGAATGCCACCGGCCGGAGCCCCCGTCGCGTCCCGCAGCTCTGTCCAGCGGACCCCGGATACCCTCCTCGGCAGACGTCCCACGCCCTGCCTCTCCTCAGACCCTCGCGCCGCCAATCCGAAGCACCGGCGATCTCGGCGGCCCCGCACGCGGGCGACCTCTGGGGGCGAGCAGGTCGATGCCGCTGGTGGTGATGTTCTCGCCCAGATCGCCGGGCTTCACGTCGAATCCCTCTGCTTCGACCTCGGTGAAGAGTTCCTCGTGGATGAGGTGGACCTGGCGCAGGTTCGGCCGGGTGGGGTCCTGCGCGACACGCGAGCGGTGCCTGACCGTGGCGCCGGCGTGTACGTCCCCCCTCCGCACCGAGCCCGGCGAGCAACGTGATGCTGGTCCGGTTGGGCTTGGTGAAGGAACACGCCGTTGCTGCCGACCGCCGCTACTGCCCCGCCCATCCCGCAGACCCCCTGCTCGACAGCGATGATTCGGCAGGAGCCCAGCCTGCGGTTCTGCGGGCACAGCACCCCACCAGCAGTCGCGGGTCAGACCGTTGACAACTGTCCAGGGTCTGGGTGGGCGGTCGGACAGGACGCCGATCCGCTCACCGGTCTCGGCGTCGATGATCAGGGCACGGCACCGGATCCTCGCGGACACCCGGATGCCCCCGCCCCGTCCGCCACGCCCTCAACGACGAGGGCCGACCATCACACTTCGCTGTCACCGACTACGTCACAGACCCGAATTCACCGGGCAGGCAGGTACGGAAGGTGGTGCCGTCCTCGGTTTCCTGGACGGTGAGGGTGCCGCCGTGGATGGTGGCGATGTCGCGGGCGATGGGCAGGCCCAGGCCGGTGCCTCCCTCGTCGCGGCTGCGGGCGTCGTCCAGGCGGGTGAACCGTTCGAAGATCCGCTCCCGGTCGGCGGGATCGATCCGGGAACCGTCGTTGGTGACGCCGAGGACGGCTCGGCCGCTCGCGGCGTCCAGGGCCAGCGTCACCGTGACGCGGTGTCGGGCGTGGCGCTGGGCGTTGTCGAGGAGGTTGGTCAGCAGCCGTCCGAGCCACAGGGCATTGCCGGAGACGGTGATCTCGTCCGGGGTGTCCAGGACGACCGGGTGGGGCTGGGGCCCGCGGGCCCGCACGGTGGTGCGGACCAGTTCGGTGAGGTCGACCGGCTCCGTGGGGCGGTCGCTGCCGGTGGCGTCGAGGCGGGCGAGGAGCAGCAGGTCGGCGGCGAGCGACTGGAGGCGTTCGGTGTCCTCCAGCGCCCCCGCCACCAGGTCGGCCCGCACCTGCGGGTCGGGGTGGGTGAGCGCGACCTCCAGCTGGGTGCGCAGGACGGCGAGCGGGCTGCGCAACTCGTGGGAGGCGTCGGCGATGAAGCGCCGCTGGCGGGTGCCGGCGGCTTCGAGCCGGTCGAGCATGGCGTTCATGGTGTGGGCGAGCCGGGCGATCTCGTCGTCGCTGCGGGGATCGGGGACGCGGCGGTCGAGGTCGCGGTCGCCGATGGCCGCCACCTCGGCGCGGATCGCCTCGACCGGCCGCAGGGCGCGGCCGGTGGCCCGCCAGGTGAGCGCGCCGACGGTGAGCAGCAGGACCGCGCTGAGGGCGGCGAGCGCGGCGGTGGTCAGGTCCTCGGCGGTGTCGGCGGTGCGCAGGGAGGCGCCGACATGGATGGTGACGGGGCCCGTCGGGGTGTCGGCGGTGATGGTGGTGACACGCTGGTGGTGCTCCTCGCCGAGGGCGTGCAGGTCGTAGGTGTTGTGGCCGTCCTGGGTGGTGGTGGGGGCGAGGGTGGGGCGGCCGGCGATGTTCTGGCTGGCGGCGACGACCTTGCCGCCCGCATCGGTGACCTGGATGAAGTCGGTGCCGTGGTCGAGCGGCAGTTGGACGGTGAGGTGTCCGTCGGCGGCGAGCCGGGCGACGGCCTGGGCCTGCTCGCGGGCGCCGGTCTCCACCGTGCGTTCCAGGTTGGCGCGCAGCAGCAGCAGGACGGCGGCGGATGCGGCCAGCAGGACGACGGCCACGCTGGCGCAGGCGGCGAGCGTGGTCCTGGTCCGTACGGAGCGCGGCGCGAGGCGGTCGACCAGGGCCGCGATCCGGGGGTTGCGGGTGAGCCGGTGCCCCAAAGCGGCGGCCCGGCGCCGGGCGGCGGCCAGCGGCCGGGGGCGGGAGGCTCCGGAGCCGGGGGCCTCGGGGCCGGGGGCTCCGGAGCCGGGGGCCTCCGCGCGGTCGGGCTCAGCCACCGTCGGCCGCCAGCCGGTAGCCGGCGCCGCGGACGGTCTGCACCGCCGCGCGCCCGAACGGGGTGTCGATCTTGCGTCGCAGCGCGCTGACGTGGACCTCGACGGTGTTGGGGTCGCTGTCGGGGCCGCTGTCCCAGACCTGTTCGAGGATCTCCCGCTTGGAGACGGCCTCGCCGGCGCGCCGGGCGAGGTGGTCGAGGACGGCGAACTCCCGTGGGGTGAGCGGGATCGCGGTACCGGCCCGGGTGCAGGTGCGGGCGGCGGAGTCGACCACCAGGTCGCCGAGGACGGTCCTGCGGGGTGCCCGGCTGCCGATCCGGCGGGCGAGGGCGTTGAGCCGGGCGACCAGCACCACGAACGAGAACGGCTTGGACAGGAAGTCGTCCGCGCCGGTGTCCAGCGCCTCGGCCTCGTCCCACTCGCCGTCCTTGGCGGTGAGCATCAGGATGCCGGCGTCGCTGCCGGCGGCCCGCAGGCGCGAGCACACCCGGTAGCCGTTGAGGCCGGGCAGCATGATGTCCAGCACCACCACGTCGTAGGAGTGGTCGGTCGCCCGGGCCAGGCCGGAGAGGCCGTCGTGGGCGACGTCCACGGTGAACCCTTCGGCGGTCAGCCCGTGCTTCAGCGCCAGGGCCAGCCGGCGCTCGTCCTCCACCACCAGTACGCGCATGCCTCCAGGGTGGCAGGTCGCCGGACCGGACAGCTGAAGGCACCTTCAGGTCTTCAGCAAGCCTTCAGCTGCCCCGGGCCATGCTGGGCCTATCGGCACCGGGCGCACGGCCCGGGCCTTGCCGGACGATCGGGGTGGGTGCAGTGAGCGAGCCCATGGAAGGTACGCAGCCGCCGGAGCAGCCGGGCACCGGGAGCCCTCGCAAGGGGCTCGCCGGACGGCGGTGGCTGCGCGGGCGGCCGGCGCGCTGGGCGGTGGCCGGTGCGGCCGCCGTGGTGGTGGTCGGCGGGGGTGCGGCCGCGGTGGCGGTGCACCACGAGGGCGAGGGGCACGACAGACGCGCGGTGGCCTCCGATGACGGCCGCCAGGACGGGCCGGACGGGCGCTCCAGGAAGGGCCACGACGGCGGGCACGAAGGCGGCGGGCATGAAGGCGGCGGGCGCGGCGGCCAGCAGGCCACACCGGCGCCGCTGCCGGCACTGGACGCGGCGGACGCGGTCGTCAAGGCCTCGTCGGGGGTCGCGGGCGGCAAGGTCGAGTCGCTGACCCCCGTCACCGAGCAGGGCGGCGGCCGGGCGTGGCGGGCCGTGGTGCTCGGCCCGGACGGCGTGCGGCACCTGGTGACCGTCGACGGGGCCACCGACACCATCACCGGCAACACGGTCCTGGGCGGCTGAACCATCGGGTCGGCGCGGCCGGGCCGCGCCACGCAGAAAGGAGTGCCGCCGTGACGGGCAGCACCACCGCAACGCCTCCCGCGGCCCGCCGCCGGACCGGGCCCGCCCGGCCGCTGTGGAGCAAGGTCCCGCAGGTGACGGCCGCGTTCTGGGCCGTCAAGATCCTCACCACCGGGATGGGCGAGACCACCTCCGACTACCTTGCCCGCGCGCTGGGTCCGATTCCGGCGGTCGGCTCGGCCGGCCTGCTGCTGGCGGCGGCGGCGCTGTACGCGCAGGCCCGTACCCGGCGCTACGTGCCGGCGGTCTACTGGGCGGCGGTGGTCATGGTGAGCGTGTTCGGCACCATGGCCGCCGACGTCGCGCACGTCGCCCTCGGCGTGCCGTACGCGGCGTCCGCGCTCGCCTTCGCCACTGCTCTGGCCCTGGTCTTCCTGCTCTGGCACCGCAGCGAGGGCACCCTCGCGGTCGAGAGCGTCTTCGGCGGGCGGCCCGAGGTCTTCTACTGGTCGGCGGTGATGGCGACCTTCGCCCTCGGCACCGCCGTCGGCGATCTGACCGCCGCCACCTTCGGCTGGGGCTACCTGGCCTCCGGGCTGCTGTTCACCGCCCTGATCGCCGTACCCGCGCTCGGGCACCGGCTGGGGCGCGTGCCGTCCGTGCTCGCCTTCTGGTGGGCCTACGTCCTCACCCGCCCGCTCGGCGCCTGCTTCGCCGACTGGGCCGGTGTCAGCCGTCAGCGCGGCGGCCTCGACCTCGGCACCGGCCCGGTGAGCCTCGTGCTCGCCGTCGTCATCGTGGCCGCCGTCGGGCTGCTGGCGGCCGGTGCGCGGCGTGCGCCGCGCACCGCGCTCTGACCACCCCCGTTCCGGCCCCGTCCGAACCGCTTCCAGGAAAGGCGCAACCGTGATGCTCTCCTCAGCCGCTCTGCTGGCCGTCAACCCGCTGGACGCGGGCTCGCTGCTCGGGGCGTTCGGCGCCCTGGGCATCGCCGTGGTGCTGTTCGCAGAGACCGGCCTGCTGGTCGGCTTCTTCCTGCCCGGCGATTCCCTGCTGTTCACGGCGGGCCTGCTGTGCACCACCGGGGCGCACAGCGGACCGCATCTGGACCTGGCCCAGGTGCTGGGCGCGGCCGCGCTCGGGGCCCTCGCCGGCGCGCAGGTCGGCTACCTCATCGGGCGGCGTGGCGGCGGCGCCCTGCTCGCCCGCTCCCGCAACCGGCACCTGCACGAGGGCGCCGTGCGCGCGGAGGAACTCCTCACCCGGTACGGCCACGGCAAGGCCGTCGTCCTCGCGCGGTTCGTCCCGGTGGTCCGCACCGTGCTCAACCCGCTCGCCGGCGCCCTGGGCGTCGGCGTCCGCACCTTCACGCTGTGGCAGGTCGTCGGCGGGCTCGTCTGGACCTTCGGGCTGGTGCTGGCCGGCTTCGCGCTCGGCTCCTCCGTGCCGAACGTCGACCGCTACCTGCTGCCGATCGTCGGCGTGGTCATCGCGCTCTCGCTGCTGCCGCTCGCACTGGAACTGCTGCGCTCCCGGCGCCGCGCGGGGGCCCGATGAGCGCCGCCGGCACCGCGCTCGCCCTCGACGGCCGCCCGATCGACGGCGGCCTCTACCTCCGGATCGACCACTGGGTCCACCAACTGCCCGCTCCGGTCCAGCACGCGATCGCCGCGTTCTCCGCCTACGGGCTGGGGCTGCTGGCCGTCCTGATGATCTGGGCCTGGTGGCGTGCCCGCGCCGCCGACGGCGCCACCATGGCCCGGGCCCTGGCCGCTCCGGCGGTGGTGATCGTGGCCTTCGCCGCCGACACCGCGTTCAAGGCGCTGCTGCGCGAGCCGCGGCCGTGCCAGGTCCTGGACGCCGGCTCCACGCTGGAGGCCTGCCCGGGCGCCGGTGACTGGTCGCTGCCGAGCAACCACACCGTCATCGTGTTCGCGGGCGCCGCGGTGCTCTGGCAGGTCGACCGTCGCATCGGGGCGCTCGCGCTGCTGCTGGCCGCCGCGATGGGCGTCTCCCGGGTCCTGGTCGGGGTCCACTACCCGCACGACGTGGCGCTGGGTGCTCCGCTCGGCGCCATCGCCGGGTACGGGCTCGCGCTGCTGGCGGGCCGGGGGCGGGGCCTGGTGGAGCGGGCCCGGACGCGCGGCCCGCGCCGGTGGCTGCTCTCGCCCTGAGCACCGATCGCCTCGGCCGCCTGCCGCGGGACCGCCCGGCTCAGCCCGAGCGGTCCCGCGGCAGGTGGGCCGAGGCGCAGACCCGTCGCAACAGGGCGTTCAGCTGGGCCCGTTCGCCACGGGTCAGGCGGCTCAGCAGGTCGTCCTGGACAGCTGCGACATCGGCGTAGAGGCCATCAAGTGCCGACCTCCCGGCCGGAGTTATCAGCACCACCTCCTGCCGGGCGCCGAACTGCACCTGCATCCGGTCCACCAGGCCGGCCGCCTGCAGATCGTCGAGTGCGCGAGCCGCGTCGGCGGGGTCGCCGTCCGTCCGGGCCACCAGGTCGGGCCGCGCGTGCGGGCCCAGCTCGGCGAGCGTGGAGAGGATCGACAGGTGGGCGAGGCTCCGGCCCTGTCCCTCGAGCCGCTCGGCCAGCCGCAGGCGGGCCTGGCCGCCCGCCAGTGACAGCAGATGAACCGTCTGCTGGAGCGGACTCGATGAACCCTTCCGCCCGTCGTACATCCGAACTCCGTCCACCGGCCGAACCCCGCGTTGCTGCCCCCGGCCGTGCGCCGGCCGGTCGGCACGAGCGCCCGCCGGCCTCAGCGGTGGCGTACCGACCCCTGGGGCACCCCCATGCCGGTCGACAGTACTGTAGACAATTGCGGCAGGGCCAGCCGGAGCCGGCCGTACCCCGCCGCGGTTCGGGGCGTCCGCCCCGCCGGCCTGGGGCGGGGCGCAGGGTGCCGGGGTCGGTCAGAGGCCGGCGGTGTACAGCAGCGCGTTGGGCGAGCTCTTGCCGACCTCGGCCAGGACGTCCTTGGTGGATTCGGTTTCGATCCAGTCGGCGATGTCGGCGGGTGTGGAGTCGAGGTGTGCGGCAAGGTAGAGGGCGGCGGCGCCGGTGACGTGCGGGGCGGCCATGGAGGTACCACTCATGCTGATGCCGCCGCCGCCGAGCTTGGCGGAGGTGATGTCCTCACCGGGCGCGTAGAGGTGCACGCAGGTGCCCCAGTTGCTGAAGTCGGTCGGCGGAGGCGGGGGAGACACCACACGCGCTCTTGGCGCCGTTGCCGGCGGCGATGACGGGCAGGATGCCCGCGTCGGAGAGCGCGGTGGCGGCCTTGTCGAGTGCGTCGTCCTTGTCCCCGCCGAGGGAGAGGCTGGCGACGGCGGGCTTCTTGGCGTTGGCGGCCACCCAGTCGCGGCCGGCGATGAGCTGCTCGACGGTGCCCTTGCCGTCGCAGCCCAGGACGCGCACGCTCACCAGGTTCACCTTGCGGGCGATGCCGTAGGTCTTGCCGCCGACGGTACCGGCGACGTGCGTGCCCTGGCCCTGGCAGTCCGCGCCGTCCTTCCCGTCGCCGATCGTGTCGGTGCCGAAACTGGCGCGACCCTCGAACTCGTCGTGGGCGTAGTCGATACCGGTGCCGATCAGGTAGGCGGTGACACCGGCCCCGTCGCCCTTGACGGTGAAGGACCCGTCCAGCGGCAGCTGCTGCTGGTCGACGCGGTCCAGCCCCCAGCTGGAGGCGGCCTCCCGCTTCGCCGAGGCGGGCGTCCTGGTGGCCTCCGGCGCGCTCGCGCGTTCTCCTGCACGGCCTGCACCCCGGGCAGGGCTCGCACCTGCTCCAGCCGGGCGGCGTCCAGCCGGGCGGGGAACCCGTTCAGGACGCTGCGGTAGGTGTGCAGGGGCTCGACGCCCCGGAGCTTTCGGGCCGTGGCGGCCGGGTCCAGGCCCTTGTGCACGCTGACGATGTACTCGCCGGGTACCGCTTTGGCGGCCCGGTGCAGCGGGGCCGGAGCGGACCGCCCGGATGCTCCGTGGGCCACCGCGCCCTAGCGGCGCACAGGGGAGCGATCAGGACGAGTGCGGCGGACGCGCAGCGCGCAGCCAGTCGCATGGGATCTCCGTTCACGAGGTGACCGCTCCCAGCGCCGGCAGGCCCTGCAGATGGCGGTCACCTGAGACTTCGTCCGTCGACGCACGTTCCTTGAGCCCTGGCACGGTCGTGCCGCGGAGCGGCCCGGCCGTGCTTCACCCGGCTGGCCGCTCCTCCGCTCGGGTCAGGCTCGGAGCCCGCGGTCGCTCGATCGGGTTGTCATGGCCCGCACCGGCGAGCGCTCCGGGCGGGGGCGCGAATGAATGGGTGCCATGTGCTGGAGCGCCGGCCCCTGGCGGGCGGCGCCACGACCCCGAGGCAGGTTTCGCATGACCCACAGCACCCGTACCCGCACGCTGCTCGTCGCCGGCGCAGTCCTGGTGACGGCGATGGCACCCGCCATGGCGGCCCGAGCGGCGGCCCCGTCCCGTTCCGATCTCACGGTGGTCCGGCTCGATCCCGATCCGGCGCCGCCCGGCGGCGGGACCACCGTGCACGGCTTCGTCGCCAACAACGGCCCCGACACCACTGCCAACGCCTTCGCCGTGACGATCGAGATGCCGCCGGGCGCCCGGGCGGTCGGACCGTTCTTCCCCGACAACTGCCAGGCCGGCCCCCTCGGCCACACCGTCCGCTGCGTCTTCCCGGCCGGACTGCCCCAGGGGCGCACGGCCACCGCGCTGATCCCGGCGCGGATCTCGGGCCTGCTCGGCAGCGGAACGGTCCTCACCGGAGGCAGTGTCACGGTGACGGGCCCGGACGACACCGACCCGGCGAACAACCGCGCGCCCTTCACCATCACCGTGGCCTGACCGGCCGACGAGCGGCTCGGCGATCACCGCCGGGCCCCCTGCTCCAGTGGTCAGGGCCGTTCAGGGGCGCAGGCGTTCGAGCTCGTCGGCGCGACGGTGGTCCTTCGGGCGGCCGATGGCGCGCCGCATCCGGATCAGGTCGTCCAGCGCGACGTAGCGGATGGTGATGCCAGAGCGATCCACGGTGCTCAGGGCGCGGGCCAGGCAGGCCGCCGTGTCGAGGCCGCCCCACGGCACGGCCGGGGTGCACAGGTCGCCGCTGACGCCGCTCACCCGGTAGCCGGCCTGGGGAAGGTCGAGGTCGGGCAGGTCGGTGCAGCCGGCCGCGGTCAGGGCGGCCCGCAGCGCGCCGGCCTCGGTGACGGAGCCGTCCCAGAGCAGGTCGAGGTCGCCGGTCAGGTCGGTCGAGCCGTGCAGGATGCCGGCGACCTGCCCGACCACCGCGGCGCGCGAGCCGGCCTCGTGCAGGGCCCGCAGGAGCGGGAAGGGGTCGAAACCGAGCGCCCCGTCGGAGGCGAAGGTGCCCTCGCGGTCGTCGGCCTGCTCGGGGCGCAGGCCGGTCGGTACGCGGTCCCGGGTGGCCTCCGCGATCCGGCTGACGGCCTCGCGGAGCCGCTCGGCGGCAGTGTCGGTCATGCGGCCATCCAACCGCAACCGGCGGGCCGGCGGAGTAGCGGGGTGGCGGCCCGTGAGGTGCCGGGCCGCGAGCCGGGACGGCTACGGTCGCAGTCCTCGTAGGAGCAGGTCGACCAGCCTGCGCGGGTCGTAGCGCGGGTCGCCGTCCCGCCCGATGCAGAGGTTGCCGATGCCGCGCATCAGCTCGTAGGCGTGCGTCCCGGGCCTGATCTCGCCGGCCTCCTGCGCAGCCTCGAGCAGGTGCGCGCAGACGGGCACCAGCCGGTCCAGGAAGTAGGCGTGCAGCGCGTCGAATCCGCTGCTGTCCGACTGCATGGCGTTGGCGAGGCCGTGCTTGGTCACCAGGAAGTCGACGAAGAGGTCGGCCCACGCGCGCAGGGCCGCGAACGGGGAGCCGGTGTCGGCCAGCAGGCGCGGGCCGGCCTCGGCGCACGCCTCGACCTGGTGCCGGTAGACCGCGACGACGAGATCCGCCCGGGTCGGGAAGTGGCGGTAGATCGTCCCCATCCCGACGCCGGCACGGGCCGCGATCTGGCGGATCGGCGCATCGACGCCGGAGGCGACGAAGACCTCGGCGGCGGCGGCGAGCAAGGTCTGCTGGTTGCGCACCGCGTCGGCCCGCTTGCTGCGGGCCGGCACCTCCCCGGAGGGGCTTGCAGCGGGCACCACGTTCTCCTTCCGGCGGTCGTTGACAAAGCGGAACAGCGCTCCGTATCGTAATCGGAACAACGCTCCGCTTGAATCGTAGCGGACGCCGCCCACTCCTGCCCGCCTCGCCCGCCACCCGCAGAACGCGGCCGGCGCTCGGCAGAGGCCGCCGAACGGAGACCCACCCCATGAGTGCATCGATCCGCCCCGCCGACCCCTGCGGCGCACCCGCTCCCGTCCTCTCGATCAGCCCGGTGGTGCTGCCGATCCCCGGTCGCGCCGTCGACCTGGAGATGCGGATCTCCGCGCCCGCGACCGGGAGCGACCTGCCCATCGTCCTGCTCTCGCACGGCCAGGGCTTCTCGCACCACCTCTCCTCCCTGAACGGCTACGCACCGCTGGTCGACCACTGGGCGGCGCACGGCTTCGTCGTCATCCAGCCCACCCATCTGAGCTCCACGACCCTGGAGCTGCCCCCCGAGACCCCCGGCGCACCCATGTACTGGCGGTCGCGGGCCGAGGACATGACGCACATCCTCGACCGCCTCGACCTGATCGAGGCCGCCGTCCCCCACCTCCGCGGGCGGCTGGACCGGAGCAGGATCGCCGTGGCCGGGCACTCGATGGGCGGGCACACCGCGAGCCTGCTGCTGGGCGCCCGACTCACCGATCCGCTCGACGGCGCGGTCGCGAGCCTCGCCGAGCCCCGGATCAAGGCGGGCGTCCTGCTGGCCGCGCCCGGCCGGGGCGGCGACGCCCTCACCGGGTTCATCGCCGAGCACTACCCCTTCCTCCTGACCACGGACTTCAGCGGGATGACGACACCCGCCCTGGTGGTCGCCGGCGACCAGGACGCCTCCACCCACCTGACCGTCCGGGGCCCCGAGTGGCACGCCGACCCGTACACCCTCTCCCCCGGCCGCACGTCGCTGCTCACCCTGTTCGGCGCGGAACACGGGCTCGGCGGGATCTCCGGGTACGACGTCGCCGAGACCACGGACGAGCACCCGGAGCGGGTCGCCGCGGTCCAGGAACTCACCTGGGCCTACCTCCGCACCGAGCTCTACCCCGGGGATCCCGCCTGGCGGACGGCGTGCGACCGGTTGGCGGCCGGGCCCGACCCGCTCGGCCGGGTCGAGTCCAAGGAGGCCGACCGGCTACCGGCCATCGGCGATTGACGCGCTCCCGGTGATTCCCGTGATTCCCGTGATTCCCGCGAGGATCAGGTCGATCCCGGCCAGGAACTCCACCCGGTCGTCGTGATCGCGCAGCCGGCCGGCGACGCCCCGGGTGAACGCGTACTCCTCGGGGTCGAGCTCGGCCCAGGCGGTCGCGGTGGCGTCCAGGAACGCGGTCCGGTTCGTACCCGGCCGGGCCCCACGGGCGTTGGCCGCGTTCTGGCCGCCCACCCCGAGGATGTAGTTCAGCAGCGCGGACGCCGCGGTGAACCGGGCGGCCTCGGGCACTCCGAGCGCTTGGACCTGGCGGCCGATGTGCTCGAAGACCCGCAGCATCGGTGACCGCGCCGGGGCGCGGGCGATCTGGGTGCCGATCCACGGGTGGGCGTCGATCGCGTCGAACACGCCGAGCGCCAGGGCGCGGATCGCCTCCTGCGGCGTCGCCCCGGCGGCCGCTGCGGCCATGCCGCCGGCGATGACGGCGCCGGTGGCGGCGTTGAGCAGCTCGTCCTTGCCGGAGACGTGCCAGTAGATCGCCCCGGGCCCGGTGGCGAGGCGCTCGGCCAGGGCGCGGAACGTGAGCCCGCCCTCACCCGCCGCGTCGAGGATCCCGATCGCGGCCTCGACGATGCGCTCCCGGGAGAGCGGTTCCTCCCGGCGCTCCGGTCGACGCGCCCTGGTTGCCATCCGGCCATCCTGCCACAGCAGTGGAACCCCGTTCCAGCTTGACATCGTTGGAACGCCGCTCCAGGCTGGCACTGGAACGCTATTCCAGAGTGTTCCGGAACGGTCCATAGCCGCAAGGAGCCCCCATGACCACACCCGTCACGATCATCGGCGCCGGCCTCGGAGGCCTGACCCTCGCCCGCGTCCTGCACGTCCACGGCATCCCGGCAGCCGTCTACGAGGCCGAGGCCTCCCCGACGGCGCGCTCACAGGGCGGGATGCTCGACATCCACGAGAACAACGGCCAGGCGGCCCTCCGGGCGGCGGACCTGATGGAGGAGTTCCGCGGCCTCGTCCTGGAGGGCCGCGAGGCGACCCGGGTGCTCGCCCCGGACGGGAGCGTGCTGTACGAGGACGACAGCGAGCGCGGCCGTCCCGAGGTACTGCGCGGCGAGCTGCGGCGGATCCTGCTCGAATCGCTCCCGCCCGGCACCGTCCGGTTGGGCCACAAGGTCAGCGGCGTGCGCGCGCTCGGCGCGGGCCGCCACGAGGTGGCCTTCGCGGACGGCAGCACGCTCGCCACCAGCCTGCTGGTCGGCGCGGACGGCGCGTGGTCGAAGGTCCGGCCGCTGCTCTCCGACGCGGTGCCCGAGTACCTCGGCCGATCGTTCGTCGAGACCTACCTGTTCGACGGCGACACCCGGCACCCGGCGAGCGCCAAGGTGGTCGGCGGCGGGTCGATGCTCGCGCTCGCACCGGGGAAGGGGATCCAGGCCCACCGGGAGAGCGGCGGCACCTTGCACACCTACGTGGCGCTCTCCGCGCCGCAGGACTGGTTCGCCGGCATCGACTTCGCCGATCCCGCCGCGGCCGCCGCGCGGATCGCCCGGGAGTTCGACGGCTGGGCGCCGGAGCTCACCGCGCTGATCACCGACGGTGAGACCGCACCGGTCCTGCGCACCCTCAGCGCCCTGCCCGCCGAGCACCGGTGGGACCGGGTGCCGGGGGTGACCCTGCTCGGCGACGCCGCCCACCTCTCGGCCCCGAACGGCGAGGGCGCCAATCTGGCCATGTACGACGGCGCCGAGCTCGGCCGCCTCCTCGCCGCGCACCCCGGCGACCTCGAGGCGGCGCTCACCGCGTACGAGCGGGAGTTGTTCCCCCGCAGCGCCGCGGCCGCCGTCGACGGCAACCTCCTCCAGGAGCTCCTCTTCGGCGACAACGCGCCCCACAGCCTGGTCGAGATGTTCACCGGGCACGAGTAGCCGCCACGGAGCACTCGCCGGACGGCCTACGCGATCTCCTCGGCGGCCGCGGCGACGAATGACTCGACCGTCTGCCGGCACGCGGTGGACAGCGCGACCGACTCCGCCTCGTCGGCGGCCTCGCCGAGCGGCCAGTGGGACTCGAACGCGGCCCGGGCCGCGTCCTTCACCCGCTCGCTCCCGGCCACCAGCTGCACCCGGAACAGCGCCTGACGCGCCGTCGAGCGGTGCTGGAAGACGGACAGCCGCGCCGACTCCGCCTCCTGGCCCGGGCTGTCGCGCTGCTGGTGCCAGCGGTTCAGCTGGGCACGGGACAGCTCGGCCATCGCCGCCGCGAATCCGCTGTACGCCTCCACCCGCTGGCTCCTGATGTAGCCGGCCCGGCCGTTGTTCTCGGTGCGCTCCGCCAGGCGGAACTGCAGGAAAGCGGTCAGCCCGACCCCCAGCAGCGTCCCCAGCACGGCCACCGCCGCAGTCCCGATCTCCCCCACGGCCCCATCGAACCACGAGCCGCGGCACCTTCGCACACCCGTACGCCGGCCGGGCCGTCCGCCGTCCGCCGTGCGCCGTGAGCCGTGCGCCGCCGCGAGCCGGGCCGGAACTGCGGCAGCAGGCGGAATGGCGACGCCGGACGGGATCGTTGGTCCTACCGATGGGTGATTCGGGCCGCGGTGCCGCACTCCTCCTCGCGGAGGAGCGGGCCCGCACGCTCGCGCGGATCTCCGGACTGGGCCGCGAGTACGCCGAGATCGTCGAGGCGAACGCCTTGGTCGCGATCGACGACGAGCACGATCCGGAGGGCTCGAACACCGCCTTCGAGCGGGCCCATGTGGCCGCGCTGCTCGCCGAGGCCCGGGAGCAGTTGGCCGATCTGGAGCTGGCCGCGGAACGGCTGCGCCGCGGCACCTACGGACGCTGCGAGCGGTGCGGTGAGCCGATCCCGCCGGAGCGCCTGGAGGTCCGCCCGGCGGCGAGGACGTGCGTCGGCTGCGCCGCTCCCCGCCCCCGCTGACCACGACCGAGCGCTCGGGTCGGCTCCGCGGCGGGCCTGCCGAAGGCGCGGGGCCAGGAGCGGCGTGCTCCTGGCCCCGCGCCTTCGGTGTCAGGCCGAGGTCGCCTCCGCAGGGCTCCGCTCGGGGGCCCGCAGGTACGGCGGCTCCTCGAACAGCTCCTGGTACCGGCTCTGCTCGCGAAACCAGGCCCAGGCCAGCACCCCGGCCGCGGCGAGCGCGGCGATCGCCGCCACGGAGCCGGCCCGGCGCCTGCCGCGCTGCCTGCGGGCCTGCTCGATCTCCGCCGCGCCGACCTTGCCCCGCAGCGCGGCCAGCGCGGCCGCGCTGCGGCCGGGGACGGTACGGGACGCGGTGACGGCGGTGCTGCGGGCCCGGTCGACGGCGTGGCCGGCCTCGGTCGCCAGTGCGTCGAGGTGCGGGGCGATCCGCTGCCAGGCCTGTTCGGCGCCGTGCACGGCCGCGTCCTTGGTGCGGTCGAGGTCGGTGTCCAGGACCTCACGGAGCTTCTCGGCGGCGCGTCGTGGTGCGGTGCTGCGGTTCACGTCTACCTCCAGGTCGATGCCGGCGATCGGTCCGACCGCCGGGGCTGGGCGCGGCGGCCCGTCCTACCAGCGGTACCAGCGGTGGCGGCTGCCGGAGGAGTGCGTACCCCGGGCCACGAAGCCGAACAGCCAGACGACCAGCACCACGATCGCCACCCACCAGAGGATCTTCACCGCGAAACCAACCCCGAACAGGAGCAGTGCCAGCAGCAGGACGAGGAGAAGGGGAACCATGGGAACCTCCGTGGTGATCGGCAGTGTCGAGGAGCGACTGCCCCGGATCCCGGAACACATGCGCGGCACCGGGGACTTGCACCGCCGTGTGCTCGATGCAGGACGCCGGCCGCACGGGCGATCACCAGCGGCGAGGCCGGATCGTGGATCAGCACGCCCAGGGTGATCAGGTTGCCGGCCCCGATCGGCAGGACCAGCAGCCGGCCCGGGCCGGTCACCTCGTGCGCGGCACCGGGGTCGCCGATCTACGTCGTATGCCTACGGTGAACTCCTGGACTACACTGGTGTCTACAGCGCAGGTCTACGAACTTGTGGGTCGCCGGCACCGACCCCGGCGAGAGAAGGCGCAGACATGACCCCGCCCCCGGTCGATCCGGCCCTCGAGGACTGTGACCCACCCACGGGCGGGAAGCTCAGCCGGGAGCGGATGCTCGCGTGTGCGCTGGAGATCATCGACCGCGAGGGCATCGAGAAGATGTCCATGCGCCGGCTCGCCCGCGCGCTCGGTCACGACCCGATGAGCCTCTACCGGTACGCACCCAACAAGGCGGCCCTGCTCGACGGCGTCGCCGAGACCGTCCTCGACGACCTCACCGTGGACCCCACCGACCCCGACTGGGCCGCCCAACTCCGCGCCGTCGCCCGCCAGTACCGCCGAATCGCGCTGGCTCACCCGCACGTCGTGCCGCTGCTGGTCACCCGCCCGCTCGCCACCCCGCTCGCCCTACGACCCCTGGGCACCCTCCGCCCCCTCGAAGCCATCCTCGCGTTACTCACCCGGGCCGGCTTCAGCAGCTCCGACGCCCTGCACATCTACCGCGCCCTGTTCGGGCTGCTGCACGGCCACATCCTCAACGAACTCCAGGAACTCGTCGACAACCCCGAGGAGACCGACGACCTGCTGCGCCTGGGCCTGCACCGCCTGCCGATCGGTGAATTCCCCCTCCTGCGCGGCCTCGCCACCACCCTGGCCACCTACGACGGCGCCGCCGAGCTGGAACGCGGCCTCGACATCCTGCTCACCGGCCTGACGACCACACTCACCCCGACCCCGTAGCGCCGACCCGGGCGGCGCCACCACCTCCGCCACGGGCCGGGGACCTGGCCGTCGCGGACAGCGCGACACCACCCGCAGGGCTTCGGCGGTCACCCGGCCAGCGCGTCGAGGTCCTGAAGGAAGTCGCCGAATCCGCCGCGGACGTGGGAGCCGCGCCGCGCGGACGTGGCCACCGGGCACCGGGTCGTGCGTTTGACCCGGTGCCCGGTGGCCTCCAAACCGGCGACCAGGGCTCGGTCCTCACCGACGGTCAGCGGCTCGAAGCCGCCGGCCGCCCGGTAGGCGTCGGCCCGCACGGCGAGGTTCGCACCGTGGATGTGCGGATGCCCGGCGAACCACCCACCCTGCCGGTAGTGCCGTCGGAAGGCGGCGGCGGTGCTGTCGGGGTGACCGCTCCAGTCCGTCACCCGGACGGTGCCCACCACGGCGTGCCAGCCGGCGGCCGCATGGGCGAGCTGCTGGGCGAGCCAGCCGACCGGGACCAGGGAGTCCGCATCGGTGTGCGCCAGCCACACGCCGTCGGGGGCAAGACCGGGCCGGGACGCGAGAGCGGCGTCCAGGGCATGGTCGCTGCCGGCCGCGCGGGCCGCGCCGACGTTGCCCGCGGCCAGTTCCAGCGGTTCCGCGCCGTGCCGGCGGGCGATCGCCGCGGTGCCGTCCGTGCAGGCATCGGCGACCACCACGACCCGCACCGGCAGGTCCCGTACCCGCGGATGCCGGGCGGCCCGGTGCACCGCCTCCAGACAGCCACCCAGCAACTCCTGCTCGTCGCGGGCCGGCACGACCACGGCCAGCGCGCGGATCACGACAGCCCCTCGCCGGCGGCGACCGACAGCAGCTCCGCCGGGGTGCCGGGCCGCTCGGGCCGGGTGAACACGTCGAGGAGGAAGTCCGGCTCGGTGTGCGCGGCGATCCGCACCAGGGCCGGATGGGCGCGGGCCTGCCGGTGGACGGCGTCGGCGCTCCGGACGTGCTCGGCGACCTCGTGGCGCCAGTGGACCAGGAGCAAGGTCCCGCCCGGGTCCAGGGAGCGCACCGCGCGGTCCAGCAGGTCGGCGCAGTCGGCCGCGGCGAAGTAGTACAGCAGCTCGGAGAGGACGACGAGGTCGAAGCGCTCCTCGGGCCAGTCCGCGGGCAGCACGCGGTGTTCCACCCGGACCTGCGGCAGGTGCGCGAGGCGTGGGCGCGCCTGGGCGAGGGCGCGTTCCTCCCGGTCGCAGCAGAGCAGCGCCCGGCAGCGGTCGGCGAGGAGCGCGGACAGCACGCCGACCGAGCAGCCGGGTTCGAAGGCGCTGCGGTGGACCGGCTTCGGCAGGGCCGCCAGCGTGAGGGCGTACTTGCGCCGCTCGTACCAGCGGTCGGCGAGCTGCCACGGATCGGACCGTGCGGCGTACATCCGGGTGAAGTACTCCCCCGGCGTACCCGCGGGCTGCTGCGCGCGGCGGCGGGCGGCGGTCATCGCCAGATCGTCTCGAAGTCGCGGCGGAAGTGGGCGAGTTCGGCGGGCGGCAGGATCGCCTCGTCGCCCGGCCCGGCGCCGAGCGGCCGGGTCTGGCTGCGGAAGCACTCCAGCGCGGCGTGCTTGCGGGCCAACGCGCCGGGCGGGAGCTGGATACGGGCCGCCCGGTGCCAGGGCAGCCGGGCATCACCCGGTGCGGCCCAGTGCCATGCCCACACCGGGTACTCCCACACCGGCACGTCCCGTGCCGCGCCTGCCGCCAGGGCTGCGCGGCCGGCGGCCTCGTGGTCCGGATGCAGATCCTGGCCGAACGGTGCCACGCACAGGTCGCAGTCCCGCAGTTGGCCGGCCAGCAGGCCGGTCAGCTCGTGCTCGTACCGGGCGACCCGGCCGTCGGGGATCCCGAGGCTCACCGCCTGTACGTCGGCGCCCAGCCGGCCCAGGGCCTGGCGCAGCTCGCGGGTGCGGACCGGCGCCAGGTCACGGGCCACCGGGGTGTCGCTGTGCGGGTGGGAGGCCTCCCCCTCGGTGACGGACACCAGGCGCAGCCGGATACCTGCCGCCGCGAGCAGGGCGATCGTGCCGCCGAAGCCGAGCACCTCGTCGTCGGGATGGGCCGCCACGACCAGGACCCGCGGTCGCCGGCCCGGGCCGGCCGGCAGCCGGCTCAGCGGGTCGAGGACGGGCAGGCTGCGGAATCCGGGCCAGGCCTGCCACTCCTGTTCCGGTGTGCCGGCCGCCTGGATCGGATCGGCCGGGTACGGCGGCGGGGAAGGCCGCGGTGCCGGCTCGGGAGCGGGACGGGGCCGGGCCGGGCGGCTCCTCACCGGTCCTCCCAGTCCAGGTGGGCGGCGCGGGCCGCGGCGCCGAGGGCGGCGAGGTCGCGCTCGGCGTGGTGCTGGCGCAGGTAGACGGTCAGGTCGGCGACGGCTCGCGCGTGGACGGCGTCGTGGCCGAGCGGTGCCGCCCCGAGCGCCCGGCCGACCCGGCCGAGGACCTCGCCGGCGGCGCTCTCCACGGCGGCGCGCACCCGCATCGTGCGCAGATGCGCCGCGCCGGCCGTGTCGTGGGGGTCGGCGTCGACGGCGGCGGCCGCGCCGTCCAGCAGGGCGTCGACGGTGGCCAGCCGGGCGTCGACGGCGCCGAGGTGCGCCAGGGCGTGCGGATCCAGCTCCCACGTCCGGGCGGCGGACAGCAAGGTGCGGGCGACGGCGCGGGCACCGCCGAGCCAGCACGCGGCGACACCGATCCCACCGTGGTGGAATCCGGGGCGCTCCAGGTAGGCCCCGGGCTCGCCGACCGGGACGGCCCGGACTGCGTCGAACTCGACGTCCAGGGTGTCGCTGCCCGCCATCCCCGGGCCGGGCCAGCTGTCGGGCAGCGGCGCGATCCCGGGCTGCGCGACCTCGACCTCGAACAGGCGCCGTCGCTCCCCTTCACGCGCGGTCACCAGCGCGTGCGTACACACCCGGGCGCCCGAGCAGAACGGTTTCACCCCCGACAGGCGCCACCCGGCCGGGACCTTGCGTGCCTCCAGCCGGTAGCCGGGCGGCTCGGCCGCCCACACCCCCCACCGAGCGCCGTCCCGGCCCGCCGGGAGATCCGCCGGGCCCCGGGTACCGAGTTCGGCGAGGATCGCCACCGCGTCCGTGTGCCCCTCGGCGAGCCGGGCCAGCGAGAGGTCCCGCTGGGCCCAGCGGGTGAGTGCTTCCCAGCGGGCGCGGGTCCGACCACCGCCGGGCATCGGCAGCTCCAGGTCACCACGGACCGCCATCCGGGTGAACGCCTGAGCGACGCTCCGGCGGTGGTGCTCCGCGTCGGCGCCGGGACCGCGGAGCTCGCTCGGGTCGGTCGGCGTGTCCGTGGGCGCGGCGCCGGTGCTCACCGGATGTCCGCCGGGCGCGGGTCGGGCCGGCGCGGATCGGGCTGGCGCGGCAGGCGCACGGGCCACGGCGGCAGGGTGGACGGTCGGAAGGACGGCCCAGCGGTCACGATCTGCTCCTCGCTTCGGGCCGGGTGGGCCCACGGAACAGGCACCCGGCTGCCCTCCGACTCTGCATCGCGAGCAGGCCCGCCGCACGCCCAGCAGCACCGCCACGCCGGGGGCGGTCGGCCCCTGCCCCCGGGGCCGCAGCGGAGCGGTGCGGGTGAACTCCCGTCGCCGGCCGCCGGATCCCGATGGATGCGCCCGGCGAGCACGGGTGCCCGTGCCCGGTCTTGCCCCGCCCGACATCGCGACGACAGGAGCGAGCGGCTGCTGTTCGGCGACCCGATGAGATACGACTACGGCTGGGCCGAGCACGAACTGGCCGGCGGGATGTGACGTTCCGGGCGGTGGCCCGGCAGATGCCGCGCTTCCTGCGGCTGGCCGGGCAGGCCGACCCGCAGGGCTCTGGTCGTCCTGGTCGGCGCCGAGGTGCTGCGCGGCCTGGCGGCGGCCCTCCTGGGGATCGACCGACCCGACGCCCCGGGCACCCCGGGCGGCGGATCGAGCATCCTCCAGCCGTGCGATCCCACCATACTGGCGGCGACCGTCGCTCAACTCGCTTGGGCACGACGGACCTTCCACCCTGATCCGCCGGAAGATCCTCGCGCTCCTGCGCGGCGCCGATCCGCACCCGATCGGGGCGAGGATCACCGAGCTCCGGCGAGCCCGGGCCACCGCACCGGCCGCGCTCCGGGACGTCATCCCGCTCGCTTCGGCACCACTAGCTGGCACACCTCCGAGGGCGTGTCCTGAATGGACCATGCCCCGGCGGAGCGCGCGCGAGTCGCTCAGCCCCCGATGTATGACCCGGAACCGTACTGCTCGACGTCGCGGCGGTACTGGTCCTGCCAGTGCAGGAATTCGTGGCTATTGCTGTCGAACCTGCATTGCAGTTTGCGGGGAAGACCTCCCGTACAGGCTCTGGCCAGGAATTCAACAATGCCGTAGGGCAGGACCGTCATTTCTCCCTCCTCGTACACGCACACCGGCCACTCGGCGCTCGACTCGCCCTCGACCCGCCACAGATAGGAGACAGCGCCGTCGTCCAGGCCCCATTGGATATACGCCTCGGCGTCACCCACCACTTCGGCGACGTGCGACTGGACGGCGGCCCGGCGGAACGCCTCGGTGGTTTCCATCAAACTGGTGCTGTACCGATGGCCGGTCGCTTCTGCCGGAGCCGCGATCAGCAGGAAGTCGTCAAGCGACCCGGCGCCGTAGACCGCGAGGAAGTCCAGGTAGTCCGGCGGCAACCGGACCCCCAACGCGGCCTCGGCCTCCGCGACCCCCTGCAGGTCCAGTGCCGCCCCGGCCGCGCTGGCCGGCGATGGGGGGAGAACCCGCAGTAGACGTTCGAGCGCATCGCTTGCCGTCATGCTTCTCTCCACTAATCTGTCGGGCCCGTCGGAACGGGGCTCACCGGCTTCATGCGGTCATCGAATACACGCCCGAGGTTGTACCACTGACTGTTCTTGCTACTCCATATCTTGTTCTCAATCAGGACGCTCTCCTTGTCGATTCCCCGAGTTCCGTCGCGGTAGACCCCTCGGGCGGTGATCACGAACTCGTACGGGACTGTCCTGTTCCCGGCGTAGTGCGGTGTCACCGTATAGCGGACCACCTGGTCCTCCTTGGTGATCGCGTTGAAGACCTCGCGCTCAAGGTCCTCCATGTGCGGAGTCATCCCTGGGTCCTTGGGCGTGCCAGGGGCGGCGTTCGCCGCCCTGGAACAGGTGGCGAGGTTGTCCAGGTCGGTGCCGCTCCCACTCAGCCGGTTGGCGAGCAGGTGGCAGTTGTTGATCCAATACCGCGGATCGCCATTTCCCAGGTAGCGGCTGTAATTCCTGGCCCAGTTGTACCCGGGCGGGCGGGGGTCCTGTTGGACACTGCTGCCCTCGTGCGTGTCGAGGTAGTCCTGGTCGAGGCAGGCGTTCATCTGTGTCGCCCGGTTCCCGTTCGCGCTGTCGCGCTTGCCGTAGTCGACCCATCCCTTGCCGGCGCGTCGGCAGTCTTCGGGGTCCGGACGCTCGTCTCCTGCCTGCGGATCGGCGCTCGGTGGGGACTCCGAGGAGGCGGCTGCTTCCTGGATTGTCGTGATCCCGTCGATGGGGAGCTGTTCGCCGTTGCGGTACGCGACGAGCCCTCCGGATGCGAAGACCTCTGGTGCCGGGACCGCGGCTGCGGTGGGCGCTTGTAGCCGTAGCGCCGTGTAGTGGCCGTTGGGCTTGCGGGCCAGCCCGTCGTAGGTGACGGCCGGGCTGCCGAGGGTGGCTGCCTGCGCGGGGGAGAGCCGCCGGACGGCGTCGGGCGTCAGGTACGCCGTGCCCGGGCGGGTGTCGACGGTGGTGTCGTGTTGCTTGGCGTACTGCGTCAGTGCGGCAGTCCGGGGCCGGCGGTAGGGGCTGTCGCCGGTGTCCTGGTCCTGGCCGGCGAGCCGGTTGCCGGTTTGTGGAGGCGGAGCGGGCGCGTCACCGCCCTGGTCCATGGCCGCTGCGGGGTTCGACGGAACGGAGGCGAAGCTCTGGATCGCCTGCGCCATCTGCGCGAGCAGTTGCTGGCCCCGGGATTGGAGCTGCTGTTTCTTCGTCTTGAGATCGGAGGCCTTCGAGTCGTTGGCTTTGGAGGCGGCGTCGAGCTGGGAGGACCTGGCATCGACCTGGGACGCCTCCTGCCGGATCTGGCTCTCCTCGCCCTGGATCTTGTCCTCCACGGCGTTTTCCTGGTTCCTCCTGGCCTCCAGTTGGCGTGCTTCGTCGTTGAAGGCGGCGGCTTCGCGTGCCTCCGCGGGCATCTGGAACGTGTGCTGCCTGGCGTTGTGGGCGGCGATCTCGTCGTCCACGGCCTTCGCGTGCTCGTTGTGGCTGCTGATCTCCTGGTTCATCGCGGCGACCCTGGCGTTGAGGGCTGCCTTGCTGTCGCGGATGGCGGCGGACTCCTTCGTGATCCGCTCCGCCTCGGCGACCACGTCCTTCTCCTGCTGCGCCAGCTGCGCCGCTTGTCGGTTGGCGTCCTCGACCTCCACCAGCAGGGTCGCCAGGGCGGCCTCGAAGCCCCGGGGCGCCACCAGCGGAACGGGGGCGAGCGTGCCCGCCTGCGCCGTCACCGCCACAGCAGCGGTCGCCGCAATCGTCTGCGCTCCGATCGCGACAATCGGTGCCAGGAGGGCCACCAGTACGAGGTGGACGACGCGGGGCAACGTCCGCCGGCGGCGCGCAGCCGCCATGCGCGCGGGCGCGGTCATCCGGTCACCTTCCCAGCGAGCTCGTCGGTGATCTTCGAGGCGGTCGACGTGCCGTCGCCCTCCTGGCAGACGGCGACCTGGACCAGGGTTGCGCCCTTCACTCTCGCCTGGTGGACGCAGGCCCAGCCGGCGGCTCCTTCCTGCGCCGCGGCCCACACCAGTGCGTTCTCTGCAGCGGGGCGCGCCGTGTAGGCCCATTTCGAGCTGCGGCCGCTCTGGTTGGCGACCGTGGCGGACGGGCACGTGGAGAGACCGTCGGTGAGCCTTTGGAAGGCGGTGCCGGCCGTGTCGGTGTCCGGGAAGACCCCGAACGTCTGGTTCACGGTGTAGGCGCCCGTACCCCCGGCGTCTTGGTAGGTCGCCGAGAGGAACGCCTTCCACCCCTGCCCGAAGACCGACTGCGTCGTCGGCCCCGCCGCGATGGCGCAGTCCGACGGCGCCACGTTCAGCGCGGTGTGGGGCCGGTCCGACTGC
Organism: Kitasatospora sp. NPDC049258; assembly: GCF_040678895.1. Taxonomy (NCBI): domain Bacteria; kingdom Bacillati; phylum Actinomycetota; class Actinomycetes; order Kitasatosporales; family Streptomycetaceae; genus Kitasatospora; species Kitasatospora sp. NPDC049258. Next base: position 35,100 of record NZ_JBFAQT010000030.1, on the reverse strand, counting down.
GGTCCGGCGACCACTGTCGTTCCGGCAAGCCGGCTGACGCTGTCGGCGCTGAGGAGGTCCGCCTGAACCGTCCCAGCAGCGACGTGTGGTGGAAGACCTGTGGGCTGCTGCGGCCACACCCACCATCCGATACCGGTCAGCCCCAGGCAGGGCACCACTGCGGCCACCAGCAGCTGCCAGTGACGGACCCCGGTTCCCCGGCGCGTTCCCCGCCCCGCCGTTGCCGGCTGCGTGCCCGGCCCGGCACCCGGCTGTCCGGGCACCGACGGCGCCGCAGCAGACGGGGTGGCGGGCGCAGGCCGGCTCGGAGCCGGTGCCGCAGCCGGGCCGCTGCGGCCGAGCTGGGGCGGCACCGCGCGTGGTGTCTGCTGCCAGGTGGGCGGGGCCGGTGCGGCCGGGTCCTGGTTCCGGTAGTGCTTCGTCATGACGTCCTCCTGGTCGCGGTGTTCGGGGCGGTGCCGTTCATCGGCCGCACGCGGCGGCGAGGACGAACAGCAGGAACAGCACGGCGAGGGCGCCGAGGCAGCCGAGGCAGCCGCCGCCGTCCGGGTTCTTGGTGTTGGTCTCGACCGTTCCGCCGGGGTGGAGGCCGGGGTGTCGGCCGGCGTAGTGCGCGATCTGCGCCCGCTCGCCCTGGGACTCGGGGCCCCAGGAGGTCTTGAAGCCGCACTCGCCGCACCGGTAGCGGTATGCCATGTCAGGTCCTCGGACTGTGTCGGTGGGATGGTGGATCGCTCGCCGCGCGGCGGGTCAGCGCCAGCGCCAGCAGACGGTGTAGCCGACGTCGGGGAACTCGTTGGAGCGCCAGTAGACGGAGGCGTCCTGTCCGCAGAACGCGGGGTAGTTCGGCGTACTGGTGCGTCCGGTGACGTAGACGTTGGAGCGGTCGCAGCTGCCGACGTTGGTGAAGGTGGAGCCCGACTTGGACAGGCATTCGCGGACGGTGGCGTAGCCCGCGTCGTCGGGGAACACCATGGACAGGCACTGCAGGACGTCCCGGTCGGCGCCCTGGGGGCCGGAGGCGGTCCGCCACTGGTTGTAGTGGGGCCAGCTGTCGCACTTGGAGTGGTCGCCGGTGCCGTAGTAGACGGCGAGGACCTTGAAGGCGCCGGTTTGGCAGGACTGCAGCGACCACGGGCCCGCGCCGTTCGGCCCGAAGACGCAGTCGCCCTGCCGGGCGTGGTAGGAGTCCCCGCCCGGGCTCTGGTAGCTGAGGCACAGGACCCGCGAGTAGCGCTTGGAGCTGACGCTCTCGTCGTTGCCGGGCACGTTGGCGCAGCCGTCCAGGTCGGTGCTGCCCTCGTTGGTCCGGACGACCTCGAACGTCCCGGTGGTGCAGGTGGTCGGGGTGAGATCGGGGTGATCGGTGGTCCCGGTGACGAGAAAACAGTCGCCGACGCCAGCGGTGGCGACCGGATCGGTCGGACTCGGGCTCGGGGTGGGCGTCGGGGTGGGCGTGGGCGTGGGTGTCGGGGTCGGTGTCGGGGTCCTCGGGCGGGTGCTGCTGATGGTCGGATCGGGTTGCGGGGGCCGGTACGAGCTGCCGACGGAAGGCGGCTGGTAGCTGCCGGCGGGTTGGGGATCGTCGGGGTGGGCCGCGTACAGCAGCACTGCCACGATGGCGGCCACGGCGGCGAGTACCTTGCCGACCCCGGCCGCCGCCCTGCCCGCTGCCGCGCCCGCCGAACCTGACCTGCTGTTGACGTGCGGCCGCGAGGTAACCGACCCGGTCGGCGGCTTCTGCTGCGAGCGCCCGCCCGGTTTCGTTCCCCCGGCGGCTTTCGGCCCGGGGTCGGGCTTCAATTTCCCGGAAGCGGAGGCCAGTTGCTCGGCCCAGGCGGCGGGCGTCGGCCGGGCGGCCGGGTCTGTTTCGAGCGAGGCGCGGGCCAGGGCGCCGAGGGCCGGGTCGATGGCCGCCAGCGCGGCGGGGTCGGTCGTGTTCTGGTGGCGGGCGAAGAGGCGGACGGCGAGCAGGGCGAGCTTGTAGGTGTCGCTGTGCCGGGTCGCTCGTTCCTCGCCCGCGGGGACGTGCCAGTCCGGGGTCTCGGCCTGCGGCAGCACCGTCGCGCCGTCGGTGCGGGCCGCGTCGCAGTCGATGAGGAAGCACTCGGGCTGCGGTGCGAGGGCGAAGAGGAGGTTCTTCGGCGAGAGGTCGCCGACGGCGACGCCGAAGCCGTGCAGCCGGTCGAGGGTGGTCGCCAGGTCGGCGAGCAGCAGGAGCCGGTCCCGGTCGGTGACGGTCAGTCCGATTCCGGCGACGTAGGCGTCTTCGTTGAGGAGGTACTCCAGGGTGGCGAGCCGGGGCGGGCCCTGGTTGCCGCTCGCCAGGGTCCGGAGCGTGAAGTGGAAGCGGTCGGGGACGGCCCGCATCAGGAACCCGCAGGTCTGTCCGCCGCGTTGGACCACGGCGGCGGGCCAGGCGGTCTTCTCGCACAGCCACCGCGCCTGTTCGCCGGTCAGCCGCGCGGGCAGCGCGACCGCGGCGGCCAGCGCGGCGGTGTCCACCCGCGGCAGCACCGCGGGGGTGTACTCCTTGTGGACGACCTCCCAACCGCCGTCGGCCGCCGACTCGTTGATGCGCTTGTTGCGCACCCGGTGGACCGATCCCTGACCCCCTCGGCCGAGTTCCCCGTCCAGGGTCAGCGCGGCGAACTCGACCGGGGCGGCCGACCCCGCGCTCACCCGTGTCCCTCGGCCCGGGGCCAGACCGCCAGCAGGGTGCGGTCGTCGTCGAAGGTCTCCCGGGTGAAGTCCAGTACGTGGGCGAGCCACAACGGCGGCGGGGCCGAGGCTAGTTGACTGGCGAACAGTTCTCCGACCCGGCCGTCTCCCTCGCCGAGCGGGTCGCCGAACCCGTCGGTGCCGACCAGCAGCGTCCACGGCTCGGCCAGCCGTCCGACGGCGGTCTCCGGACGGTCGGGGACCAGGGGGAGCGGGGAGACCTCGTTGCCGACCAACGGCGTGCCCGGCACGGCCTTGCCACCGAACAGCGGGCGATAGCCGCCGCCGGCCCGGTCCAGGAGCCACGCCCCGGAGTCGCCGATCCGGAACACTTCGACTTCCAGGGCGTCGCCCGCGGCACGGACCGCCCCCGCCACCAGGGTGGTCGCGTACAAGCGGGTCACCTCGGCCGGCTGCGGCGCGGCGGTGCCGAGCCGCCACCGCGCCAGTTCACGCAGCCGTTCCGCGGCGTGGGCCGCGACGTCGGCGCCGTCGAGCCGCTCCGCGCCCCGGTCGAGCAGGTGCAGGATGCGTTCGACGGCGGCCCGGCAGGCCTCCAGCGCGCCCTGGTGGGACTCGGTGGCGCTGGACACCCCGTCGGCGACCGCGAAGACGACGCTCCCGGTGGCCTCGTGCACGGCGGCGCGGGCCGCGTCCTGGCGGGGCTGCCGGTAGTAGCGGTGCTTGGCGCCGCGCACCGAGGCGAACCGCAGGGTGAGCCGGTCGGTGGACCAGCCCTCGCACTCGCTGTCGGGGAAGTCGAAGGCGTACTGGCTGGGCGGCCGGGCCTCGAACTCCAGGCCCGGCACGTCCACCGTGATCCGCCGCCACGGCACCGGGTCCGGCCCGGTCGCCGGGGGCGGCCCGGCGGGCTTCGGAAGCGTCGCCGGCGGCGCGGGGTCCGGGTCGCCCCGGCGGGCGGGCGTCACCGGCCGACCTCGTCGATGGCCATGGTGAACTGGTCGGGCCGGTTCACCACCAGCTGCGGGTCGGCCGAGTTCAGGGCGTGTCCGGAGGCGACCAGGCTCATGGTGAGCGAGTGGAAGAACTCCGAGATCGCCCGGCCGACGTCCGTGCCGGACTTGGCGAGGAAGGCGAACTCGGGACGGGTGGCGACGTCGACCATGGTCTGCGCCCGGGCGTCGCCGAGACCGCAGGCGATGATGTTCGGCGCGGTCGGCGTGCGGTCCCGGTCGGTCAGCTCGGCGTGCGGCGCGTGCCAGGACGAGCCGTCGGTGGGCTGGCCGTCGCTGAGCAGGAAGACCACCGGGCGGTGCACCCGGTAGCCCTCGCCGCGCAGCCACTTCACGTCGCCGGGTATCCGCCGCAGCAGGTCCTCGAAGACGGCCCGGTAGTTGGTCACCCCCCGGATCACCAGCCGGGGCACCGCGGTCTCGGTGCGCATGTCGGCCACCGCGAGCCGGACCTGGACATCGTCGGAGAAGCCCAGCACGGCCAGCCGGAGCTTGGCCGCGACCATCGGCTCCGCCCGCAGCCCCTCGCACAGCGACGCCACCCCCTCCCCCAGCTCCCGCTGGTACGGCGCCATCGAGCCCGACTCGTCGGCCACCACGTAGGCCGGCAGCAGGACGCCCCTCGCCTCCGCCATCGCAAACACCGCCTCTCTCAAGTTCACGCAACCGGTGTCGCGGACGGGTGTGGGCCAGGGCCTCGTGACGGGGTGCGCCACGGGGCCGTGGAACCGGTTGTCCGCACCGCCGATACTGGCGTCGTGCCGGGCGAGTGCACAGGTCACAGCACCGGTCATAGGTGACCGGTCGTCAGCGGTAGGCTCGCCCCTGCATGCGGAACCCAGGGGAGGGGCGGGGCGTGGCGGAGACGCTTGGAGGCGTGGTGCGCCAGTTACGCAAACAGGCCGGTCTGACGCAGTTCCAGCTCGCCGAGCGGGCAGGGCTCGGCGAGAGCACCGTCCGCCGGATCGAGACCGACCGGACCTTCGACCACCGGCTCGGCACCATCCACCGCATCGCGGAGGCGCTCGACGCCGCCCCAGAGGACCGCCGGCGGTTGAGCGCCCTCGGCGGCGGCACCGTCCAGGCCGTGCCGGAAGCCCCGGCCCTCCCACCGGAACCACCACCGCCGCCGCCCCGGGACCACGGCCCGCTCGCCGACGCCGCCGAGGAGCTGGCCCGCGAGAGCCGGCGGCGCTGGCGGCGCGAGGAGGCCCAGCACCGGGTCCACCACCCGTTCGCGCTGCCGGTGCGCTGGCAGCACGTGTCGGCGGGGGTGGCCGACCAGTCGGCGAACGCCCACCTGCTGGCCCCCGGCGAGACCCGCACCGCACCGGACCTCAGCGGCGACCTGCGGCGGGTCGCCGAGGTCTACGGGCGAATACCGTCCGGGCGGCTGGTGGTCCTCGGCCGGGCCGGCTCCGGCAAGTCCATCCTGGCGGTCCGCTTCGCCCTCGACCTGCTGGACGCCCGGACCCGCGCGGACCGGGTGCCGGTGATCTTCAGCCTCGGCTCCTGGGACCCGACCGGCGTCACCCTCCGCGACTGGCTGATCGGCCTGCTGCTGCGCGACTACCCGCACCTGGCCCGGCGCGTCCCCAGCGGCAAGACCCTGGCCGCCGACCTGCTGGACGACGACCTCGTGCTGCCGGTCCTGGACGGGTTCGACGAACTCGCCGAAGGCCTGCGCGCCCCGGCCCTCGAAGCGCTCAACCTCTCCCCGCTGCCGCTCGTCCTGACCAGCCGGCACACCGAGTTCACCGCCGCCGTCCGGACCGCCCACGCCCCGCTGGCCGCCGCCGCCGTCCTCGAACTCCGCGACCTCGACCTCGCCGACCTGCGCGACTACCTGCCCCGGACCGACCCGACCTTCCCCAAACCCGCCGGCACCGACGGGCAGGACACGACCTGGGAAGCCGTCCTCGACCCCGCCCGGACGGCGGAGAACACCGGCCGCACCAACATCGCCATCGCGCTACGCACCCCGCTGATGATCGCCCTCGCCCGCACCATGTACAGCGACCACCCCGAACGCCGACCGGGCGAACTCCTCGACACCGCGCGCTTCCCCACCCCGGACGCGATCGAGGAACACCTGCTGGCCGGCTTCGTCCCCTCCGTCTACCGGCCCCGCCCCGCCGAACGGACCGACAACAGCTCTCGGCGGCACCGTACTTGGGACGCCGAGCGGGCCGAACACTGGCTCGGGCACCTCGCCCGCCACCTGGCCCGGCTCGACCGCGAACAGCAGGACCTCGCCTGGTGGGAGATCGGCACCAGCATGGGCCGCACCCCGCGCACCCTGATCGTCGCCTTCCTGGCCGGCCTCGCCTTCGGCGTCACCACCGCGGTCGGCAACCTGCCGGTCGACCTGGTCGCCACCTCGCACAGCCTCCGGTTCGCCGTCGTCCGCGGCCTGCTGGTCGGCCTCCTGCACGGCTCCGTCGCCGGGGCGCTGTTCGGCCTCGTCTACTGGCACGCCCGCGCCCGCGCCGCCCTCCGGCCCTCCCCCGTCCGGCTGCGGCTGAGCGCCGGCACCCGGCGCACCCGCCGCAACGCCCTCATCCGGTTCCTGATCGGCCTGGGCTGCGGAGCAGTCGGCATGGCGCTGCTCATCCTGGTCGACGAGGGCCTGGTGGCCCCGATCGGACTCGCCGACGGACAGGGCGCCGACCTCGCGGCCGGACTGCTGTTCATTCCGCCGATCGCCCTCGCGACCGGGCTGGTCTTCGGTCTGATCGCCCTGTTCGAGGCCCCGGTGCGCACCGAATCCGTCGTCAGCCCTGCCGACCTGCTGCACATCGAGCGCCGCAACGTCGTCTTCCACATGATCACCTGGGCACTCGTCCTCGGCATCGGTGTCGGCCTGCTCAACGGCCTCGTGTACGGGCCGCTGCGCGGCTTCGAAGTCGGCCTGGTGTTCGGGCTGGAGGCCGCGTTCGGCGCGGGGCTCAGCTACGGACTGAGCCTGACCGCCTGGGGCCAGTGGGTGGCACTGGCCCGCATCTGGCTGCCGCTCACGGGGCAACTGCCCTGGGCGCTGATCGCCTTCCTGGACGACGCCCACCAGCGCGGCGTGCTCCGCCAGGTCGGCGCGGTCTACCAGTTCCGCCACGCCCGGATCCAGAGCCACCTGAGCCGCAGCCACCAACGGCGCCACGGCCGCGAACAGCACCGCCACGACCACTCGACGGAAGGGACACGATGAGCGCCGAACCCCGTACGCACCGCCCGAGCAGGCGCACACGGCGCGCAGCCGTCGCCGCGACCGCCACCGCCCTCGTCGGCACCCTCGCCGCCGCCCCCGCGGCCGCCCGGCCCGCCGCCCCCACCCTCCACTACACCTGCGTCTTCCCGACCATCGGCGGACAGGCCGTCACTGCCAGGATCTCCGCCGACATCCCGGCCACCCTGCCGGCCGGCGAGTCCAGCCCCGCCTTCGCCATCCAGGCGGCCGCCACCGTCGAAGCGGCCTTCACCCTCGGCCTGCGCTACGTCCTCGGGGTGCGCACCATCGAGGGCTCGGTCGACGCCGAGACCCGCGTCCTCGCCCCGCAGGGCGAGACCGCCGTCCCCGTCCACCTCGCCATCACCCGCACCCCCGTTCCCGCCTCCGGCGCCTTCGAGATCCCCGCCACCGGCAACGCGCCCCGGCTCTCCTTCACCCGCTCCGGCACCGGGCGCGTGACCGCCGGCAACTTCACCCTCCACCTCGTGCCCAAGGACGCCGACGGCAACCTGGCCGGGCCCGGCCGGGTCGACGTCCCCTGCACCCTGAACGCGGGCCAGGACAACACCGTCGCCCCCTTCGAGGTCACCGCTGCGAAAGCCTCTCCCACCCCGTCCCCCACCGCCGCTCCGTCCACCCCACCCCCGTCCTCCGCAAGCCAGGCCACCACCCCGCCGGGAACAGACGCCCCCGCCGTCGCGAGCACCGCCTCCGCCAGCATCACCCCGCTGGCTCCCCCACCGCCAGCGTCCGCCCCCACCACGACCGCCCCCACCACAACCGACGCACCGCAGGCGCCGACTGCCCACCTCCAGGCCGCCGGCCCGCTCGCCGCAACAATCGCCGCAGTCCTGGCCGCCATTGCCTCAGCCGCCGTCCTCTACCGGCGGTCGAAGCGCCGTGGAGCATCCGACACCTCAGCCTGACCATCCGCGATGCTCGGCCAAGCCCGGCCCGACGAATGCTGCCGCTGTCAGAGCGCGCCGATTGCCCACGCGGTATCGACAGAATCAGTGCCCATCGGGCGTGGAAGCTCGCATTCCCACAGGACCCAGCGCCCATCGAAGCGCGGAGCCCACAATCCCGCACCAGGGCGGGGCGCCGGACGGCGCCGCCGCGCATCCGACTACGGCGCAGTCCCGTACGCACGGCATGTTCCGCCGCGGGTCCGTGACCTCCGCCGGCGCCGTTCGATCGTGCCCGGGAGCTCGCCCAGCTCGCCGCCCCGGGTCCGCCGTACTCACCGGACAAGGACGATCGACATGCCCGCCCCTGCCCTTGACGCAACTCCGCCACCGGCCGGCTACCTGCGGTACTACCCGTACAGCTGCTCGGAGTTGAAGCGCCACTGCGAGGCGCTGCGCGGTTTCGCCGCCCGGCTGGGCCTGCCCGCCCCAGCCCTCTACCTCGACAACGGCTATCCCTCCACCGCGCCGCGGCCGGGCCTTCGCCGGCTCGCCCGCGTGCTCACCGGCATCGGTGGCCTGCGCGTACTCTGCCTGCCCCGGCATGACCTCACCCCGCTGCGCGACGCCCGCAGATCATCTGATCGATATCCCGACGATTGATACGATCCGATCCAGCACGGCCACCCGCCCCATGCCGTCGACCTGCGGCCCACTCGCCCGTCCGGCAAGCCAGGAAGACCGGCCCTGCCCTCCGTCAAACCCTCTGGAACCTCTCGATCATTTGATCATTTGATCCATTGCTCTTGACTCTGATCCGCGGCCGACCCACGATGTCCGGTACCCAGCTCCGGCCGGCGTCCCCGATATCGGACGACCGCCCCGAGTCTGCATGGAAACGGCCGCATTCCTCGGTATCGGAGCACTGCGCTCACCCCCACCCATCTGTGGAAAGGCCCCCCGATGAAAATCCTCGGACGCACCACGACCAGCCTGCTCGGCACCGCTGCCCTGGTCGCCGGCCTGGTCCTCGCCACCGGCACCACCGCCTCCGCCACCGGCACGGCGTACTTCCTCGACTGCTCGGCCGGCTCCGCCGGCGCCGGCACCCAGGCCAGCCCGTGGAACTCCCTGAGCAGCGCCAACGCGCACGTCTTCGGCCCCGGCGACACGCTCGGCCTCAAGACCGGCACCACCTGCACCGGCACCCTGCAACCCAAGGGGTCCGGCGCCTCCGGCCAGCCGGCCACCATCACCTCCTACGGAGGCGGCGCCGCGCCGGTGGTCGACGGGGCCGGTGCCACCTCCGCCGTGCACCTGGTCGACCAGTCCTACTGGACCATCAGCAATCTGCACATCAGGAACACCGCGAGCGACCGCGCCCTGCGCGACGGTGTGCTGGTGGAGTCCACCGGCAGCGCCCACAAGGCCGGCATCGTCATCACCGGCCTGGAAGTGTCCGACACCTCCGGGTGGGGCGACAAGACCGGCGCCAACGCCTCCTGGTTCTCGGCCTCCGCCGGCATCGTCGTGAAGGTGGTCGGCGGCAGCGGCCACTTCGACGGCATCACCATCACCGACAACGACATCCACGACACCGGCGGCGGCGGCATCAAGCTCGCCGGCGACACCAGCACCAAACACACCGCCGTGTACATCGCCCGCAACACCATCGACCGGGCCGGCGGCGACGGCATCGTCGTGCACAACTCGGCCTCGCCGCTGGTGGAGCACAACACCGCCACCGACCTCGGGCTCGGCAACTACCCCTTCGTCGCGGGCAACTTCGCGGGAATGTGGCCCTACAACAGCAGCAACCCCACGTTCCAGTACAACACCGTCGGCGGCAGCAAGCCCTCCACCTTCGACGCCACAGCCTGGGACTGCGACATCAGCGTCACCGGCACCTGTACGTACCAGTACAACTACTCCTACGGAAACGCCGGCGGGTTCTACCTCAACTGCGTGTCCGGCTGCGTCTTTGACCCGGGCAGCGCCGGAACGAGCAGCACCGACGTCGTCCTGCGCTACAACGTCGCCCTCGACGACTGCCGTCTGGTGCTCAGCAGCGGCACCCCCGGGACGCACTACATCTACAACAACACCTTCTACTGCCCGTCCCGGCCCATCGTCGACACGATCGGCAACAACAAGGTCATGAAGAACAACATCTTCGTGGCCCCCTCCGGCTCCTTCGCCACGGGCAGCGGCGTCGTCCTCGACTCCAACGTCTACTACGGCGGCATCGCCGCGCCCGCCGGGGACGCCCACGCCGTCACCACCGACCCGAAGCTCACCGGTGACCCGGCCACCGCGGGTCTGCGGCTCAGGTCGGGCTCACCCGCCCTGGGCAGCGGCGCCGTGGTGGCGAACAACGGCGGTCAGGACTTCTTCGGCAATCCCGTCTCCGCCACCGGCGCCCCCAACCGCGGTGCCTACAACGGCGCCGCCGCCGACGAGGCCCTGCCGATCACCAGCCTCTACAACGAGATCGGGGTCACCGCGGACAACAACGCCACCGCGGGCGGCCTGGCCTCCGCCACCCTCAGCGGCCGCACCTTCTCGGGCAACGCCCTGGAGGCCGGCGGCCTGGCCCCCGGTCAGCGGGTCACCGCCGGCGGGGTCACCTTCACCTGGCACCCCGGCCGCTACGGCACCCCCGACAACATCCACGCCACCGGCCAGACCGTCGCCGTCGGCGGTACCGGCTCCACCCTCGGGATCGTCGGCTTCGCCACCAGCAACGCCCCCTCCGCCCAGGGCACCCTCCGCTTCTCCGACGGCAGCTCGCAGGCCTTCACCCTCGCCCTGACCGACTGGTGGAACACCACCGCCACCAACGGCAACACCCTGGTCAGGCAGGTCTCGTACCAGAACCAGCACGACGCCCCCTACAACGACGCCAGCACCCCCGCCTACGGCCACACCGCCTCGCTGTGGCTCACCAAGGTGGCGCTGCCGGCCGGAAAGCAGCTCACCTCGGTCACCCTCCCCGCCGGCACCGGCACCTCCGGCACGGCGCAGCACATCTTCGCCATGGCCGTCGCCCCCTGACCGGCCCTGCCCGCCGCCTGCCGGACGCCCAGCGCCCGGCAGGCAGCGACTCATGCCCGGGCCTCAGGAGTTGTCGACGGCCGTGGGGGAGAGTTGGTCGCCGTAGCTGCGCCGCCCGCGGGGGGCGGGGCGGTCGAGGCCGAGTTCACGCAGGGCCTGCTGGCAGCGCGCGGCGATGGCGCCGAGGGCCGTGTAGGTGGCGGTGGCTTCGGTGAACTGCCGGGCGGCGGTGTGCGGTTCGGCGGGGGCGAGCGGCCCCGGCCTCGGCGCCCTCGGCCTCGCCGATGTGCCGGTGGTTCACAGGTCCGCCCAGTTGGTCGCGCCGTGGCTCTCTCGGCGGTGACCGTGGGCGGTGGCGAGTCGGGCGACGATGCCGCTGCCGCGACCGTGCTCATCCGGCGCACAACTGGCCGTCCAGGCAACGCTCTTGGGGGCGCGGCTGCCGTCGTCGACCTCGATGTGCAGGGCGTTGCCGGGGGCGTCGTGGGCATCGGGTGCCGACTCGGCCCCGGGGCACGGAAGTTCGCACCGCTCCAGCCCTTGACTCCCCCGCGCGCCAACTGCCACGGTTTGCTCGAAGCTGCTCGGACACCCCTGACTTCGAGCAGATTACTTCACTCTCCCCCATGCTTGGAGCATCGCATGAGATGGCACCAGCGCCTGGTCGGACTCGGATCGGCGGCCGTCATCGCCGCCGGCCTGGCCGCCACCGCCCCCACCGACGCCGCGGCCGACACCGTCGCCGCCAACACCAGCACCGCCATCGGCGGTAAGCCGATGATGGGCTTCAACAACTGGGCCCGCTTCACCTGCGCCGCCCAGGCCAGGCTCGACGGCACCAGGACGGGCTACTCGTTCCAGCAGTTCATGCAGGACCAGGCCAAGGCGATGAAGGACACCGGCCTGGTGGCGGCCGGCTACACCAACCTCACCGTCGACGACTGCTGGATGCAGCGCACCGGCGCCGGCTACCTGCACGGCGCCGCGGCCTGGAGCGGCAGCAGCCAGCCCGGCTTCGACTGGGAGCTCACCGACTACGCCGCCTACGTCCACAGCCAGGGGATGCAGGCCGGCCTCTACAGCACCTCCGGCGTGAACACCTGCCAGGGCGTGCCCGGTGGTGTCATGGGGCACGAGCAGGCCGACGCCAACTCCCTGGCGTACTGGGGGATCGACTCCCTCAAGCTGGACAACTGCGGCACCACCCTGAGCAATCGTCAGCAGGAGTTCACCGCGACGGCGAACGCCCTGAACACCGCCACCGCCGGCAACCCGCGCAAGATCCTCTTCAACGAGTCCGCACCCGCGGGCGTCGGCCCCGACAGCAGCGCCAAGTACCAGACGATGGAATGGGTCCGCGGGCTCGGCCAGATGTGGCGGGTCAGCCCGGACATCGCGGTGTGGCACAACACCAACCCGGTCGCCTCCGCCTGGGACTGGCCGCACGGCGGTGACTACTACGAGGGCGGGGTGCTGCAGAACTTCGCCGACACCGTCGCGCTGGCCCGGTACAACGGCTCCGGCAACCACAACGACGCCGACATGCTCCTGATCGGCGACAACAACCAGCTGACCCTGGCCGAGCAGCGCAGCCAGTTCGCCCTCTGGTCGGCCATGGGCTCCCCGCTGATGATCAGCTCCGACGTGCGGAAGATGGCCGCCGACCCGACCACCTACGCGCCGCAGCTGGACATCCTCAAGAACGCCGACATCATCGCCGTGGACCAGGACACCACCGCCGGCGGCTACCTCGCCTCCCGGCAGGGCACCACCAGCGGCTCCGGCGTCGACGTGGTCGTCAAACCGCTCTCCGACGGCTCGCGGGCCGTGGTCGTCCTCAACAAGAACTCCACCGCCACCAGTTACACCCTGGACCTGGCGCGGGTGGGCTTCGCCAACCTCACCTGCGCACGCACCGCCAAGGACCTGTGGAGCCACGCCACCAGCACGGTGACCGGGTCCGTCACCGCCACCATCGGCGCCCACGACAACGCGATGTTCACCATCGCCCCCGGCGGCTGCGGCGCCGCCGTCCCGGTCGGCCAGATCCAGGCCGCCCAGCCCGGCTTCCAGCAGGCCGCCTACTGCCTCGACGCCTACGGCGGAGCCACCAACGGCGCCACCGTCGGGCTGTACGGCTGCACCGGCAACGGCAACCAGCAGTGGCAGCGGCAGACCAACGGCCAGGTCACCTCGCTGGCCGACAGCACCCTGTGCCTCTCGGGCGAGACCACCGGCCTCAAGCTGCGCACCTGCGCCGGCGGCGACGCCAAGCAGATCTGGAGCTACAACCGCGCCGGCCAGCTCAAGGCCAACGGCCTGTGTGCCGACATCGCGGGAGGAGCCCTGAACAACGTCAACGCCGCCGTCGCCACCTACGCCTGCGGCAGCTACCAGCCCAACCAGACCTGGAGCGCTCCCTTCGCCGCCGCACCGACCTCCTGAGCCCCTGGGTCCCGTGTCCTGGGTCCTGTGGTGATGACGCGCCGACCGGCGTACCGCGTCGGGCGGCGCGTATCCGCGAAGCTGTGCGGGTGGCGGAGCGACTACGGATCCGGGGCGACCGGGGGCGAGAAAATCCGGGCGGAGGTGTCGGACCGGGGCGGAGCCGTTCGTCGTACGGGTGAGCGGTCGCCCACGAGGGGCGTCCCCGAGTGCAGGAGATGGTGCGCGATGCAGTACCTGGTTTCCGTGATCACCGACTCGACCGACCTCGCCACCCCGGACGAGGAGGCCGCGATCGACGTGTTCAACGAACGGCTCCAGGCCGACGGCCACTGGGTCTTCGCCGGCGGCCTCGGCGGGCCCGACACGGCCACCGTGATCGACAACCGCGGCGCGGAGGCGTTGCTCACCGACGGGCCCTTCGTGGAGTCCAAGGAGTTCCTCATCGGCTTCTGGATCCTGGAGGCCGCCGACCTCGATGTGGCGCTCGCACTGGCGGCCGAGGGGTCGAAGGCCTGCAACCGGAAGGTCGAGGTGCGGCCGTTCCTGTGAGCGGGATCGACGCCACGGCGGCGATCGCCCGGGCCCACCGCGAGGAGTGGGCCCGGGTGGTCGCCGCCCTGACCGGACGCTTCGGCGACCTCGACATCGCCGAGGAGGCCGCGGCCGAGGCGTTCGCGACCGCCGTCGAGCGGTGGCCGGTCGACGGCGTACCGCCCAACCCCGGCGCCTGGCTGACCACCACCGCCACCCGCAAAGCCATCGACCGGCTCCGGCGCGAGAGCAAGCGCGGCGGCAAGCAGCAGGAGGCCCGGCTGTTGTACGACGACGCGCCGCCCGAGCCGCTCGGCGCCGTCGACGACGAGCGGCTACGGCTGATCTTCACCTGCTGTCACCCGGCGCTGGCGATGGAGAACCGGGTGGCGCTGACGCTGCGGATGGTCGGCGGACTGACCGTGCCCGAGATCGCCCGTGCCTTCCTGGTGCAGGAGACCGCCATGGGCCGGCGGATCACCCGCGCGAAGGCCAAGATCAAGGCGGCTCGCATCCCCTACCGGCTGCCGTCCGCGCAGGATCTCCCGGCCCGCGTGTCCGGCGTGCTGGCCGTGCTCTACCTCGTCTTCAACGAGGGATACCTGGCAACCGGCCCCGGCACCGATCCCGTACGCCAGGACCTGACCGCCGAGGCGATCCGGCTCACCCGCCTGATCCGTGCCCTCCTGCCGGCCGACGGCGAGGCGGCCGGGCTGCTGGCGCTGATGCTCCTGATCGAGGCCCGCCGTACCGCCCGGGTCTCGCCGGACGGCGAACTGATCGCCCTCGGTGAGCAGGACCGGACGGCCTGGGACGCGGCGCTGATCGCCGAGGGCCACCGGCTGGTGCGCGAGCGCCTGGCCGCCGGCGCGGCTCCGGGCCGCTACCAGCTCCTCGCCGCGATCAACGCCGTGCACACCTCCGCCCGCGAGGTGCGCGACACCGACTGGTCGCAGGTCGTCGCCCTCTACGACCGGCTCGCCCGCCTCGACCCCTCCCCGATCGTCGCGCTCAACCGCGCCATCGCGGTCGCCGAACTCGACGGCCCCCAGGTGGCGCTCGCGACCGTCGACCGCCTCGCGGACCAGCTGGCCGACTACCACGCCTTCCACGCGACGCGCGCCGACCTGCTGCGGCGCCTGGGCCACGACCGGCAGGCCCGCGCGGCCTACGACCGGGCCATCGACCTGGCGGGCAACACCGCCGAGATCGCCTACCTGACCCGCCGCCGCGACCAGCTGGGGTAGCACCGGCGCAGCCGGCTACATCTCCTCGATGCGCTGTTCCCGGGCACCGAGCGTCCGGCCCCCGGCCGGGCTCGTCGCCCGGGTCCTCGTTGCCCCAGGGGTCGGCCGATCCGTCCAGGTAGCCGGCCGCGTACATCGTCGCCAGGACGAGGTGTTCGTCCAGCAGGAGCCACGCCTCGTGGAGCCAGTTCCGGCAGTAGAGGTCGTTGGTGTACTCGTCGATGTCGTCGCCGTAACCGCGCTCTGCCGGCAGGACGCACAAGGCCGTTCTCGGGCTTGCGACCCGCGGGCGTCACCCACCGGCTCCGCCGCCTGCGCCGTTACGCGGGCCACTGCGGGAAGGCTCTGGCCAGGGCGACGAACGCCTCCTCCGGCGGGGTGAGGACTCGGTCGGCGCGCCTCACCAGGGAGATGGTGCGGTGGGGCGGCGCCGGCACGACGGTGAGTGTGGCGAGCCGCCCGGAATCGCTCTCCTGGCGGATGACGTGTTCGGAGACCACCGTCATGCCCAGACCCTGACAGGCGGCCTGCTTCAGGGTGTCCAGTCCCCACATGTCCCACTGCTCGGCGCGCTCCAGGCCCCACGTCCGCAGCGCGGACTCCTGGAGCCGCCTGGTCGCGGATCCGCTCTCGCGCATCAGAAACCTCTGTCCGGCCAGGTCGGCCGGGATCAGCGACCGCCCGGCGAGGGGCGAGTTCGGGGCGGCCACGAGCACCATGGCCTCCTCGAACATCCCCTGGGCAACGAGCTGGTCATCGCGCGGCGGACCGGCGCACAGGCCGAGCGCGACCTCGCCGCGCACCAGCCATGACTCGACGGCATCCGCGTTCCCCACCCTGATCTGGCAGGCGACCTTGGGAGCCCGCGCGGCGAACTCGGTGAGGAGATGAGGCAGAAGGTAGGTACCCAGCGTGCTGGTGCCCGCCAGAACCAGCCGCCCGGCATCCGGGCCACGGCATTCGGCGACAGCCCGTTCGAGATCGTCCAGGATCTCGAAGATCCGGCGGGCATGCTCCACGACGATCTCCCCGGCCGGGGTGGGACGGGCACCGTGGCTGGTCCGGTGGACAAGCGGGACACCGAAGGAACCCTCCAGGTTCCGGATGTGGTTCGACACCGCCGGCTGGCTGGTGAACAGCGACTTGGCGGCACCCGAGAATCCCTTGGACTCGATCACCCTTACGAGAACTTCCAGCTGGTGCAGGGTCACCATGCTGCGCACCTCCACCCTCGGGCCGTCCCTCGACCCAGGAGGCCACCCGGACGCAGAAGGGATATCGGACACGGAATCCGCGCAAGACCCATTGGAGCGTGGATTCCGACACCGACGCAAGGGTCGTCGCACACTCAACCAGGAGAAACCTCCCAGGATGTCCGTCCGGGCGGCCCGCCGACCACGACCCGCCGACCGCGGTCAGCACCCGTCGGCCAGCTCCTGGGCCATCATGGCGACACCCAGGGAGGCCGCTCGGCAGCCCAGTTCACCCGCGACGACCTCGGGCCGCCGCCCCCCTTCCGTGACCCGGTCGAGGGCGTTGCCGAACATCTGCACAAGCGCGGCGCCAACCGGGGGCCCCGACCCACCGATCACCACCCGCTCCGCCCCGGCCGCCGTGATCATTCCTGCGAGCACTCCGGCGTCCTCGCTTCGAAGCGCCCCTGTCCCCGACCCTTGCGGGCTCCACGCGGCGCTGAAGGTCACCTCCTCCGCCGGCCGGCCCCCGCGCACCACCGCAACCACGAGCGGGTCTCGCGACGTCACGAAGGCGAATGCGGCACAGCCACGGCCGGCCCCCAGACGGCTCTCGGCCACAGCGCCCGCGTGCCCCGCGTGCCCGAGCGCGACCGGCACCTCGAGGTGTTCCTCCAGCCAGGAACGCAGCGGCAGATCGACCCACCCCAGTTCGACGGACGACACGGTGCCCGCACCGCGGTCGACGGACCCGAGGACCGCGATGCCGGCGGCGGCCGCCGCCGTCCCCCGGCGGGCGGCCAGGTCCACGAGGTGGGCCGCACAGCCGAGCACGGTGTCGACAACGGCATCCGGCCCCCTGTCCGGCCTGGTGTACCAGCGCTCGGATTCCCGTACCCGGCCGTCGGCGGTCATGACGGCCCCGCTGATGAAGCCCACGCCGATGTCCAGAGCGATGACGCTCGGGCCGGCCGCCGCCCTCTGCCGCGGTACCCCCGGCACGACGACCTCCGGGACGCTCCTCCCGGCACGGACGGTGGGTGCGCCCACGACGGCGGCACTCATGCGGTGCCTCGGCACAGCGGCCGGGCCCGGGTGGCAGGAGAGCGGGTGACAGCCATGACCACCTTGCCTCTGTGTAGTCCTGGGATTGCGTGCGGGGCGCGGGCCGCGCGCGGGTCGGCGGATCGGCCGTCCGTCCCACGGACCGGGACAGCTGGGGCGCTTCCCGGTCGGCGGCGGACCTCGCGTTCCGATGGTCGTCGTGCGCGGGCGGCGCGACAAGGTGCGATGTGCTGATACGGCCCATAACCGGAGCGTACGAACCCGCTGTTCACGGGCCGTCCGGATCCGCGAAATCGTCGGCGCGCGGATTGTTGGTGCAGAGATCTCGAACTCCGTCGCCGGATGCGGTACAAGCCCGCCCCGCCGGTTTATGGAGGGGATAACCGGATCGGGGGTTCCTGCCGGCCGCCCCCGGTACCACCCTCGTGTTGCACGCAGATGACAAACACTTATCGCACCGAGGAGCTGCTGTGACATCAGGGACGTTCACCGTCAACGGCAGGACATACGCCAGGCCCGCCAATCCTGTCGTGGTGATCTGCATCGACGGCAGCGAGCCGGACTACCATGTCGAGGCGATGGCGGCCGGGCGGATGCCCTGGCTGAGCAAGGTTCTCGACGGCGAGGGAAGCTCCTGGCCGGCGCACTGCGCGATGCCCGCTCTCACCAATCCGAACAACGTGTCCATCGCCACCGGGCGGCCGCCGGCCGTACACGGCATCAGCGGGAACTACATCTTCGACACCGGGCTCGGTGCGGAGGTGCTGATGAACGACAAGCGGTTCCTGCGCGCGCCCACGATCCTGGCCGCGGCGAACGAGGCGGGTCTGGACGTCGTCGTGGTCACCGCGAAGGACAAGCTGCGCAGGCTGCTCGGCGCCGGCCTCGTCGAGGAGGGCCCCTCGCTCGACGGATCCGGTGAGTTCGTCGCCCCCTCACGCCGGGGTATCTGCTTCTCCGCGGAGAAGGCGGACCAGGCCACCGTCGGGGACAACGGCATCGACGATGTCCTGGCCCTGGTCGGAAAGCCGCTGCCGAACGTCTACTCGGCCGACCTCAGCGAGTTCGCCCTGGCCGCCGGTGTGCGGATCCTCGAAACCCGCGGCGCGGACCTGATGTATCTGTCACTGACGGATTACATCCAGCACAAGAACGCACCCGGCACACCGGCCGCCAACGACCTCTACGAGAAGATCGACCACTACGCCGGGCGGTTGGCGGAGCTCGGAGCGACCGTCGTGCTCACCGCCGACCACGGCATGAGCGCCAAGACCGACGCCCAGGGCCGCGCCCAGGTCGTCTACGTCGAGGAGGAGGTCCGACGGATCCTGGGCGTCCCCGAGGGCGCCGATGCCGAGGGACTGCGGGTCATCCTTCCCATCACCGATCCGTACACGGTGCACCACGGTGCGCTCGGCTCCTTCGCGAGCGTGTACCTCCCTGCGGGCGCCGACCGCGCCGCCACGATCGAGGCCCTGCGGGCCATCGGGGGTGTGGAGGAGGTCCACGGGCGTGAGGAGGCGGCCGCCCGCTTCGCCCAGCCCGCCGATCGGATCGGCGACATCGTGGTCCTCGCCGAGGCCGGCACCGCCCTCGGCCGGTTCCCCGCCTGGCACGACCTCAGTGGGCTGGACGCACCGCTCAGGTCCCACGGTGCGCTGGGCGAGCTCCAGATCCCGTTCCTGATCAATCGCCGGCTGCCGCAGCCCGAACTTCTCGACGAGCCCTTCGGCGACCCCGCCGTGATCCACAACTACGACGCCTTCTGGGTGGCCACCACGCTGGTCGCCGAGGAGGACCGCGACAGCGCTCGCGCGCGATGACACCCCGTGGCCACCCCTCCCGGGAGTGGCCACGGCACCGCGGCAGCTGCCGCCTCGACCTCACGCCGCGTGCCCTGCGGCGCTCACCGGCACTCCCCCAGATCGGTTGAGAACCATGTCGAATGCCGAAAACCTCAGACCCGACGCCAAGCCGCCGGGATCCTGGAACCCCACCCCAGAACTCCTGGAGGAGGGCACCTACGACCGGCTCAAGTGGCGCATGCTGCTGGCCGCGATGTTCTGCTACTTCTTCTTCTACACCGGCCGGCAGACGTTCGGCTTCGCGATCCCCGGCATCCAGGCGGACCTCGGCCTGAGCAAGGCGACCCTGGGCGGGATCAGCGGCATCCTGCTCTGGTCGTACGCCGCGGGCCAGATGATCAACGGCAATCTCGCCGACAAGTTCGGCGGTCGGCGCATGATGACCGCCGGCGCCATCCTGTCCACACTCCTCAACTGGTGCACCAGCTTCTCGACCGGCCCCAGGGCGTTCGCCTTCCTGTGGGGCGCGAACGGGTTCGCGCAGTCGCTCGGCTGGCCCTCCGGCGGCCGGGTCATCTCGAACTGGTGGGGCCCCTCCGAGCGGGGCAAGAGCTTTGGCTTCTACACCTTCGCCGCGGGCATGGCCTCGGTCCTGGCCTACGTCACGTCCACGATCGTCGTCGACACCCTCGACCTCAACTGGAAGTGGATCTTCCGAGCCCCCGTGCTGCTGATGCTCGTCGGCGGCATCACCTTCTACCTCGTCGCCAGGGACAGCCCCGAGCAGGCCGGTGTCACCCTGCCCGCCTCCGCCACCGCGGAGGAGACCGACGAGGCCCAGGGCACGGCCGCGGCCGGCGCCGGGGAGACGTCCTTCCAGCGGTACAAGGCCGTGCTGCGCAACCCCAAGATCTGGTCCGCGGGCATCGCCATCGGTTTCCAGAACGCGGCCCGCTACGGCCTGCTGATCTGGGTGCCCGTCTACTTCCTCGGCGACAACTGGAAGAAGGGCGGCGGCGGCATCAGCCCGCTGTGGATCTCGGTCGCCCTGCCCGTCGGCATGGCGATGGGCGCGCTGGTCAACGGTCAGATCTCCGACCGGATCTTCGGCGCCCGCCGGGACCGCCCGATCATCCTGTTCATGGTCATGGGTGCCCTGATGTCCCTCACCATGTACGCCGCACCGCTGAGCGTCACCACCGGCATCGTGGTCCTCTTCCTCACCGGGTTCTTCGTCTACGGCCCGCAGTCGTCCTTCTGGGCGCTGTGCCCCGACATCGCCGGCCGGCGCATGGCCGGCACGGCGACCGGCGCGGTCAACTGCTTCGCGTACCTCTTCGCGGGCGCGGCCGAGCCGCTGATCGGCAGCCTCATGGACCAGACCGGCAACACCAGCCTCATCTTCCTCATCGTGGCCGGCGCCTGCGGATGCAGCGCCCTCGTCGCCCTCACGATCCGACGCTAGGCGGAACCGGACATGACGCAAACCAACACCGCGAACCCCGCACTCCGGACGCCACCCCCGCCGACCGCGGCCATCTGGTCAGGGCCGACGAAGGGCTTCAGCGTGGAGCAGCAGCCGCTGCCCCGGCTCCTGCCCGGCGAGGTGCTGGTCCGCGTCGAACTCGCCACCGTGTGCGGCAGCGACCTGCACACCATCGCCGGCGACCGGCCCACCCCCCTGCCGACCGTCCTGGGACACGAGGCCGTCGGCCTCGTCGAGGCGGTCGGCGGCCAGGTCACCACCGCCGACGGCCGGCCCGTGGTCCCCGGGCAGCGGATCACCTGGACGATCGGCACCTCCTGCGGCACCTGCCGGCGCTGCACCCGGGGCGTCCCGCAGAAGTGCGAGAGTGTGCGCAAGTACGGCCACGAGGCCATCACCGACCACTGGCGCCTCAACGGCGGCCTCGCGACCCACTGCCACCTCGTCGCCGGCACAGGGCTGGTCACCGTGCCGGCCGCGCTCCCCGCCGAGGTCGCCGCGCCCGCGAACTGCGCCACGGCCACCGTCGTGTGTGCGGCCCGGCGTACCGAACTCACGGCCGGTGACACCGTGGTCGTGATCGGCTGCGGAATGCTCGGGCTCACCGCCATCGCCTACGCCCGCGACCTCGGCGCCGAGCACGTCATCGCCTGCGACGTCGACGCGTCCCGGCGGGAGCTGGCACTGGGGTTCGGCGCCACCGTGGTCTGCTCCCCCGGCGCACTGGAAACCGCGGTCAGGGAGTTCGGATCGGACGTCGTCCTCGAACTGTCCGGCAACCACAAGGCCGTCCAGTCGGCTCTGGACCTCGTCGGGTTGGACGGGCGCGTGGCACTCGTCGGCTCGGTGTCACCCGGGCCGACGGTGGCCTTCGAGCCCAACACCTTCGTCCGCAACCTCACCCACGTGGTCGGCAGCCACAACTACGCGGTCGAGGACCTGGCCGAGGCCGTCAACTTCCTCGTACGCACCCCGGTACAGGACCGGTTCGCCCAGCTCGTCCCCGATTCCTTCCCGCTCTCGGACATCGACGCGGCCGTCGCCGCGGCCCGCACCGGGGCGGCCCCGCGAATCGCGGTGCGCATGGGCTGACACCGCTGCCCCGCACGGCGACATCCACCCACCACCCGGCAGAACGGCGCTCATCCGCACCCCTGGTCACCCACGGGCCCCCGGGCCATCACTCTTCCTACGGAGTTCTCCATGTCGCAGCCGATCCCTGACCATCTGCTCAACCACATCGGCGGCCGCTGGTTGCCGTCGCGGACCGCAACGACACGACCGAATCTCAACCCTGCGGACCTTTCGGACGTGATCGGCGAATTCACGGAGTCCGACACCAAGGACGTCACGGCCGCCGTCGACGCGGCGGCCGCGGCCCAGCAGGAATGGGATGCGGCCGGACCCATCGATCGTGCCAAGGTCCTCTCGGCCGCGGCCCGTCTGATCGGTGAGCGCTCCGAAACGTTCGCCGAGGCGATCACCCGGGAACAGGGCAAGCGCCTGTCCGAGGGCAGGGGTGAGGTCGCCCGGTCGCTGGCCATCCTGGACTTCACGATCGGGGAGGCCCGCCGTATCAACGGGGTCACCACGCCGGCGGAGGAGCCCCGCACGCTGGCCATGACGTTCCGACGGCCGCTCGGCATTGTCGGTCTGATCACCCCGTGGAACTTCCCGGTCGCCATTCCGATGTGGAAGGTGGCCCCCGCCCTGCTCGCCGGCTGCACGGCGGTCCTGAAGCCCTCGCCGCTGACCCCCTGGACCTCGGCCTTGCTGGTGCAGGCGTTCGCCGACGCCGGGTTGCCCGCCGGCGTCCTCAACCTCGTCCAGGGCGACCGCGACCCCGGCGAGGCACTGGTCTGCGACCCGCGGGTCGCCGGCATCTCCTTCACCGGATCGCTGCCGGTCGGGCAGGCCATCAACCGGGCGGGCGCGAGCAGGCTGATGCGAACGCAGCTCGAACTGGGCGGCAAGAACGCGCTCATCGTGCTCGCCGACGCCGACCTCGACGCGGCCGCGGACGCCGTGATCCACGGCGCGTTCGGCCAGAGCGGCCAGCGGTGCAGCGCCACCAGCCGTGTCATCGTGGACGGTTCGGTCCACGACGAGCTGCTGCGGCGCCTCGTCCCGCGGGTCCGCGCCATGCGGATCGGACGCGGCGACCAGGACTGGGCGGACATCGGCCCGGTGGTCAACGAGGAGCGGCTGAGGGCGTGCCTGTCCGCCGTACGAACGGCCGTCGAAGCCGGTGCCACGCTCGCCTGCGGTGGCGGGGAGGCGACCTTGGACACACCCGGCTACTTCATGGAGCCCACCGTGCTGACCAACGTGGCCTGGGACAGCGAGATCGCCCAGGAGGAGGTCTTCGGCCCGGTGCTCTCCGTCATCGCGTGCGACGGGTACGAGGACGCCATGCGGATCTCGAACTCGGTGAAGTACGGGATGTCGGGCACCATCTTCACGCAGAACCCGTCGCGGATGTTCCAGGCGCTGCAGGACTTCCAGGCGGGCATGCTCCACGTCAACCGTCCGGGTGTCGGCGCCTACTCCCACCTGCCGCACATGGGCGCGAAGGCGTCACAGCTCGGCGCCCCCGAGTGCTCCCTGGACGTGTGGAACTTCTACACCGACCTTCGATCCGCCTGCATCAGGTACTGACGCCCCGGCGACCGCCCGGCCCGTGCGATCCACGGGGTCGCCGCTGCGGTGGTGCCGCCCCGCCGGACCCGAGGACGATCGGGTGGCCGGACGTCCGCCGGCGATGCTTCACCGCAGCGGCGCCGTGGCCGCGGTCAGGACCAGGCCGTCCGAGACCAGCCAGCGTCCGGTGAAGCCGCGGGGGTGCGGGGCGCCGGGCGGGTGCGGCAGCCGCAACCGGGCCCACCAGGTGCCGTCCGGGGTCAGCACGACATCGGCGTCGGCGAAGTCCAGCGGGCGCCCGGTCATCGGGTACCAGGCCTTGAACACCGCCTCCTTGGCGCTGAACAGCAGCCGGTCCCAGTGGATCCCGGGGTCGGCCCGGCGCAGCGCGTGCCGGCGGGAACGCTCCTGGGGCAGCGAGACGGCCGTCAGGACGCCGGGTGGGAGCGGCTGGTGGGGCTCGGCGTCGATGCCGAGCACCGGCAGGTCGCTGCCCCGGGCCACCGCCGCGGCCCGGTAGCCCGCGCAGTGGGTCATGCTGCCGACGATGCCCCGGGGCCAGCGCGGCTCGCCGCGCGGGCCGGGCAGGATCGGCACCGGCGGCAGTCCGAGCCGGCCGAGCGCCTGCCGGGCGCAGGCCCGGACGGCGGTGAACTCGGCGCGCCGGGCCGGGACCATGGCGGTGGTGAGCCGCTCCTCCTGCGGCAGCAGGCGGCCTTCACCGTGCTCCCCGAACGACTCCGCCCAGGCGACCGCACCGGGCAGGACCAGGCTGATCATGCCGGCTCCGGAGCGGGGCCCCGGCGCGGTCGGCCGGGCCGGTGCGCCGGTCACCCGGCCGCCCGGGCGGGGAGGGCCGCCGGGAGCGCCACCGGGAGGGCCGCCGCGAGCAGCCTGCGGGTGTAGTCGGCCTCGGGGTGGGCGAGGACCTGGTCCACCTCTCCGGTCTCCACCAGCCGGCCGTCCTTCATCACGGCGATCCGGTCGGCGAGGTGGTGCACGACGCCGAGGTCGTGCGAGATGAACAGCATCGCCAGGCCGAGGTCGCGGCGCAGGTCGGCGAGCAGGTCGAGGATCTGGGCCTGGACGGAGACGTCGAGCGCGGAGACCGGTTCGTCGCAGACCAGGATCCGCGGGGCCGGCGCCAACGCCCGGGCGATCGCGACGCGTTGGCGCTGGCCGCCGGAGAGTTCGGTGGGGCGGCGCCCGAGCAGCGCGGACGGCAGGCCGACCTGGTCGAGCAGGTCGGTGACGCGGCTGCGGCGCTCGCGGCCGCGGGGGACGCCGGTGCGGGCCAGGGCCTCGCCGATCAGCTGCTGCACGGTGTGGCGGGGGTCGAAGGAGGAGAGCGGGTCCTGCTGGACGGCCTGGATGCGCAGCCGCTCGCCGCGCCGCCGCCGTTCGGGCAGGGCGCTCCACGCCCGGCCGTCCAGCCGGACGGTGCCGGAGTCCGGGTGCTCCAGGCCGAGGACGATCCGGGCGACCGTGGTCTTCCCGGAGCCGGACTCGCCGACCAGCCCGAGCGTCTCGCCCGCCGCCAGCCGGAGCGAGACCTGCTGGACCACCGGGCGGCCGCCGAAGGACTTCGAGATCCGGTCGACCTCGATCAGCGGCACCCCGTCACCTTCGGGACCGGCCGTGGGCGAGGTGCCGGGGGCGGCCACCGGGGCAGGAGCGGGAGCCGCGACGGACAGCGCCGCGGTGGCCACCTGCGGGTGCCAGCACCGCGCGCCGTGTCCGTCGACCGGCGGCACGGTCTGACGGCAGGTGCGGTCGGCGGCCGGGCAGCGGCGCGCGTACGGGCAGCCGTCCGGCCCCGGCGGGGTGCCGTCGGGGTGCGGAGCCGCCAGCCGGGAGCCCCGGGTGGCGGCGCCGGGGACGGCGGCGAGCAGGGCCCGGGTGTACGGGTGCCGGGGGTGTGCGAGCAGCCGCGCGGTGGGGCCGGACTCGACGATCCGGCCGCCGAGCATCACCGCGACCCGGTCGGCGAGCCGGGCGACCACGGACAGGTCGTGGCTGATCAGCAGCAGCGCGGTGCCCTGCTGCCGGAGGCCGTCCAGCAGGTCGAGCACCTGGGCCTGGACGGTGACGTCGAGCGCGGTGGTCGGCTCGTCGGCGATCAGCAGGTCGGGGCGGCCGGCCAGGGCGGAGGCGATCAGGGCCCGCTGGCGCAGTCCGCCGGAGAGCTGGTGCGGGTACTGCCCGGCGCGCCGCTCGGGGTCGGGGATGCCCGCGTCGGCCAGCAACTCCCTGACCCGGCGCGGCCGTTCGGGTCGACCGGCGAGCCGGTGGACCCGGAGCGGTTCGCCGACCTCGGCGCCGACCGTGCGCAGCGGGTCGAGCGAGGTGAGGGCGTCCTGGAGGACCAGCCCGATCCGGCGGCCGCGGACGGTGCGCCACGCGGACTCGGTGAGGGTGGTGAGGTCGTGGCCGTCGAACTGCAGCCCGCGGGCGGTGACGGTGGCTCCGGCGCCGGTCAGACCGACCAGGGTGCGGGCGGTGACGCTCTTCCCGGAGCCGGACTCGCCGACCACGGCCAGGCACTCGCCCCGGTCGAGGGTGAAGGAGACGTCCCGTACGGCGTGGACGGCGCCGAAGCGCACGTCCAGGCCGTCGGCGGCAAGCAGCGTCATACCGGGGTCCTTTGGGTGAAGCGGCGCTGCGCGCGGCGTCCGACGGCGCCGGCGGCGAGTGCGGTGAGGGTGATGGCGGCACCCGGGAAGACACCGATCCACCAGGCGGTCTGCAGGAAGCTGCGCCCCTGCGAGAGCATCGCGCCCCACTCGGGGGACGGTGGCTGCGGGCCGAGGCCGAGGAAGCTCAGCCCCGAGACGGCGATCAGCGAGGCACCGAAGCCGACGGTGGCCAGCACCAGCATCGGCCCGATCGCGTTGGGCAGCACGTGCCGGGCGATCAGCAGCGGGCGCGGCAGGCCGAGCAGCACGGCGGACTCGACGTAGCCGGACCGGCGCACCACCAGGGTCTCGGCGCGGACGATCCGGGCGTAGCCGGGGACGAAGGCGACCGCGATGGCGATCATCACATTGACCGAACCGGTGCCGAGCACGCTGACGGCGAGCAGCGCCAGCAGGATCGGCGGCAGGCTGAGCAGCACATCGGCGAGCCGCATCAGCACCTGGTCGGCCGTGCGGCCGCCGAGCGCCGCGGCCAGGCCCAGCACGGCCCCGCCGACCACGGCGAGGGCGGTCGCGCCGAGCCCGAGCAGGAGGGAGGGCCGGGTGCCGTGCAGGACGCGGGCGAACAGGTCGCGGCCGAGCTGGTCGGTGCCGAACCAGTGGCGGGCGCCGGGCGGGGTCAGGGCCCCGGCCGGGTCGGTCTCGACCGGGGAGGCGTGGGTGAACAGGCCGGGCGCGAGGGCGGCCAGCACGATCAGGGCGAGCAGGGCGGAGGCGAGCACCAGGGTGGTGCGGCCGGCGGCGGGTCTGGCCATGGGTCACCGGCTCCTGAGTCGGGGGTCGACGGCGAGGTGGAGCAGGTCGACCAGGGTGGAGATCAGCACGAACACCAGGGCGGAGAGCAGGACCAGGCCGATCACCAGCGGCATGTCCTTGTTGGTGGTGCCCTGGAGGCTGAGCGCGCCGATGCCGGGGCGGCCGAAGACGCTCTCGACCAGCACCGCCCCGCCGAGCAGCGAGCCGGTGAGCCAGCCGGCCAGGGTGAGGGTGGCGGCGGCCGCGTGCCGCAGCGCGTGGCGCAGCAGCACGGCGGGCCGGCCGAGCCCGCGGGAGCGGGCGGTGAGCGTGAACGGCTGCCCGAGCGCGCTCTCCAGGCCCTCCCGGAGGACCTGGGCGAGGACGCCGGCGACCGGGAGGGCGAGTGTGACCGCGGGCAGCACCAGGGCCGGTAGGCCCTGGTCCCCGGCGACCGGGAAGATCTGCAGTTGGAAGGAGAAGGCGGTGAGCAGCAGGATCCCGGTCCAGTACGAGGGGCTGGAGACGGCGAGCAGCTCGGCGAGCGATCCGATGGTGCGCAGGGCGCCCCGGCGGCCGGCCGTCGCCACCGCGCCGAGCAGCGCGAGGGCGGCGGCCAGCAGCAGTGCGGCCAGGGCGAGTTGGACGGTGGGGCCGAGCTGGTCGCCGATCAGGTCGGCGACCGGCCGCTGGAGCTGGTAGGACTCGCCGAGGTCTCCGGTGGCGAGCCGCTCCAGGTAGTGCAGGTACTGCACGGCGACCGGCTGGTCGAGGCCGAACTGGGCCCGGATCTGCGCCTTCACCTCGGGGGTGGCGGCGGTGCCCGGGCCCAGCATCACGGTGACCGGGTCACCGGGGATCAGCTGGAGGGCGGCGAAGGCGACCGTCGCGGCCCCGAGCAGCACCGCGAGGGCGCCGAGCAGTCGTCGTGCCGCCCCGCGCAGCAGCCCGGGGAGGGCGAGGTCGGATCGGCTCATCTCACTTACCGAGCCAGGCGTCGTGGAAGTTCAGCCAGGTGTTCGGGTCGGCGGTGAGGCCCTGCACCTGGGCGGAGCGGCCCACCACGGAGGTGCGCACGTAGAGCGGCACGATCAGGCCGAGGTCGATGGCCCGCTGCTGGGTCTTGGCGTAGAGGTCCTGGCGGACCGTCTTGTCGAAGGTGGCCTTGCCGGCGTTGGTCCACTCGTCCAGCTGGGCGTCCTGGTAGAAGGTGGCGTTCTGGCCGCCCTTGGCGGGCTGGCTGGCGCTGTTGAAGTACAGCCGCAGCACGTCCGGGTCGAAGCGGGCCCAGCTGTAGTCGGCGATGTGCTCCTTGCCGCCGTAGACGTTGGAGATGTAGGTGCCGATGTCGAGCCGGGGGCGGGTGACCTCGATGCCGATCTTCTTCAGGTCGGCCTGGATCGCCTGGCCGAGGGTCTCGCGCTGCTCGCGGACGAACTCGGCGGGCGGCAGCGGCCATTCCAGGGTGAGCCGCTGCCCGCCCCGGGTGCGGTAGCCGTCGGCGTCGCGGGTGGTCCAGCCGGCGTCGTCGAGCGCCTTGTCGGCGGCCGGCCGGTCGTACGGCCAGGAGTTCTCCAGCGACTTGGCGTAGCCGGGGGTGGTCGGCGAGATCGGGCTCCAGGCGCGCTTGTAGACGCCGAAGTACACGCTCTTGATGTCGGTGTCGAGGTCGATGCCGCGCTGGACGGCCTTGCGCACCTGCGGGTCGTCCAGCGGCGCCTTGCTGGCGTTCAGCACCAGTGCGTAGTTGGCGCCGGGCGCGTCGGTGGAGAGCAGCTTCAGTCGCGAATCGGCCTGCACGGTCTTGACGTTGGCCGGCGGGATCGGGTCCGCGACCTGCACCTGGCCGCTGGTCAGGGCGCCGAGGCGGACCGAGTCCTCGGTCAGGAAGCGGATGGTCAGCTTGTCGAGGTACGCGGGCCCCTGGTGGCCGGCGCCGGTCGGCGCCCAGGCGTAGTCGGGGTTGCGGCTGAGCACGACGTTCTGGCCCTTGGTGTAGCTGGTGAAGACGAACGGGCCGGTGCCGACGTCCACCGGGCCGCCGGAGCCGAGCTTGGTGCCGTTCTCCTTGATCGTCTTCGGCGAGTAGAAGCCCAGGTAGGCGGTGCTGGCCGCCTGCAGGAAGGGCGCGAACGGCTCGGCGAAGGCGATCTTCACGGTGTGCGGGTCGATCACCTCGGTGCCGGTGTACGGGCCGAGCAGGCTGGCCGCGTACTGGGACTTGGTCTCCTTGGCGACGATCCGGTCGAAGTTGGCCTTCACCGCCTCCGCGTCGAACGGCGTGCCGTCGGTGAACTTCACGCCGTCGCGCAGGTGGAAGGTGTAGCTCTTCAGGTCGGGTGCGATCTCCCAGGCGGTGGCCAGCCAGGGCTGGAACTCGCCGGAGGCGTCCTGGTGGACCAGCGAGTCGAAGACGTTGCGCTGGATGGCGCCGGTGATGTCCTGCTGGCTGACGTGGATGTCGAAGGAGATCGGCTCGACGTCGGTGGCGTAGGTGAGCGAGCCGCCCTGGACGGGTGCGCCCTGGGCGGTGTCCTGCGCCGGGCCGGCCCCTCCGGAGCCGCAGCCGGCGATGAGCAGCGCTCCTGCGGTGAGGACGGCGAGCAGCGGAAGGGGCCGGGGCCCGGTTCTGGGCATGCTGGTGACTCCATTGCGAATGGCGGGGGTTGAGCTGGGCGAATGCCGAAAAACTATCCGCGGGCCGGGCTCCCGGGCACCCCTACCCGACCCCTAGCGCACCCCTGACGGGTGCCCCCGGCGCACGGGGCTCAGAGCGGATAGCGGGGCACCGAGCGGCGGTGGGCGATCCGCCAGCCGTCGGGGGTGCGTACGAACGCGTCGAAGTAGTCGCCGTTGTGCACGCTGCCGTCGGCGAGGATCGCCAGATAACGGCTGCGGCCGCGGACCGTGCCGTCGGCCTCGAGGGTGAGCACCGAGTCCAGCGTCTGGTGGTCGGGAGACTGCGGGCCGAGCTCCTGGCTGAACCTGCGGATCTCCGCGAGCCCGTTGAACACCGCACCGGTGCGGGCGAGTTCGATGGTGCCGTCGGCGGCGAACACCTCGCCGAGGGCGTCCGCGTCGGCGTTGTCGAAGGCGTGCGAGAAGCGGGCGAGCAGCTGCCGCAGCTGCTCGGCGTCGGACGGGGTCGGCCGGGCGGGCACGGGGGCCTCCTGGTGGGTGCGGGACAGGCCCGGCCGGCGCGGTACGCCGGGCCGGGCCTGTCCGGGCGGGGTGGGTGTTACGGGGATCGCGGGGTCAGACGGGCACGGCGGCGAGCTGCCGGATGATGCCGAGCCGGTCCGGCAGCACGTTGTACCGGACGACCTTGCCGTCCCGGATGGTCAGCGTGCTGATGCTGTGGCCGGTGAAACTGCGTCCGGTGGCGGGGACACCGAAGACCGGGCCGACGTGGACGCCCTCGATCCGCCAGAAGGCGATCACCCGGTCGCCCTCGGCCACCAGGTCCTCGACGGTCGCCTTGACGTCCTGGACGTTCGCCCAGAGCCCGCGCAGGTGGTCCCGGAAGTCCTCCCTGGTACCACTGCCGCCCGGGCCCACCAGGGTCTCGTCGGCGGCGTCCTCGGCGATCAGCTCCTCCACCAGGTCGATCCGCTGCTCGCTGACCAGCTCGTGGTAGTAGCGCTCGACCAGGGCCTTGTTCGCCTCGATGCTCATCTCTGTTCTCTCCTAGGTTGGTTGGAACGGTGGTGGTGGGTCAGGTACGGGCCGGCGGGGGCAGCAGGATGCCGCCGTTGGCGCTCAGGCCGCCGTCCACCGGAATGGTCACCCCGGTCACGTAGGAGGCGGCGGGCGAGGCGAGGAACCAGAGCACCTCGGCCTGCTCCCGCGGGTCCGCCCAGCGCTGGGCGGGGATCCGGCGGGTGATGAAGGCGGAGAACTCGGGGTCGGCGACCTGGCCGGCGGTCATCGCGGTGACCGTCCCGCCGGGCGCGATGGCGTTGACCCGGATGCCCTCGGCCGCGTAGTCGATCGCGGCCGCCCGCACCAGGTTGATCACCGCCGCCTTGGTCGTGTTGTACGCCCAGGTGCCCGGGTCGCCGCGCAGGCCCGAGACCGAGGAGGTGGCCACCACCGACCCGCCGCCGACCGCCCGCAGGGCCGGCACGACGGCCCGCAGGCCGAGCACCACGCTGCGCACGTTGACCGCGAACAGCCGGTCGAAGCGCTCCACCGCGCCCGGCGACTCCAGCGGCCCGCCGCCGCCGATGCCGGCGTTCAGCACCGCGGCGTCCAGCCTCCCGAACCGCTCCCGGGCCAGCTCGACGGCGCGGGTGTTGGTGTCCTCCTGGGCCACGTCGCCGGCCAGCGTCACCACGCCGTCCAGTTCGGCGAACTCGTCCAGGCCCGCCTTGTCGATGTCCACCGCGACCACGCGGTGACCGCGTTCGGCGAACAGCCGGACCGCCGCCGCGCCGATGCCCGACGCCGCTCCGGTCACCAGGACTACCGGGTCGACCATGCCTGCTCCTTCGTCTCGATCCACTGCCGGACGGCGTCCGCCGTCGTCGGGGTGTGCTGCTCCAGCACGGTGAAGTGGTCGCCGGGGATGTCCCGCACCTCGTGCGGCACCGGCCAGTAGGCGCGCCAGTCCTGGCGGCCCGTCGGGTCCAGCACCGTGCCGCGCAGCGGGGTGTCGGCCCGCAGCGCCAGCACCGGTGCCGCGACCGGGCCGGGGTGCCAGCCGTCGAAGACGGTGTTGTAGCCGCCCATCGAGGTCAGGCTGGCGTCGCTCCACACCATGTCGTACTGCTCGATCCGGTCGAGCATGCCGCCGAGCATCGCGGTCAGCCACCACTCCCCCATGCCCTCGCGGACGGCGCTGTCGATCGGGTAGGAGTCGACCAGCACCAGCCCGGCGACCGGACGGCCCTGGGACTCCAACCGCTCGGTGACGGCGTGCGCCACGCAGCCGCCCATCGAACGGCCCACGATCACGAACGGCCGCTCCGTCCCGACCAGGTCGAGCACGGCCTCGGTGTGCAGCGTCAAGAAGGTGTCGAGGCTGTCCGGCAGGTGCTCGCCCGGCGCCCAGCCGGGCGAGGGCAGCACGAACACGTCCCGCTCACCCTCGAAGGCGTGGCCCAGGCGGGCGTACTCGTGCGGACCGGAGATGGCGCTCAGCGCCGGGAAGGCGACCACCGCCAGCGGGCCGTCCCCGGTGGCGAGCCGGATCGGGGCCAGGGCGTGCGCGGACCGCTGGGGCCCGGTGAACCGCGGCCGCAGGTGGGAGGCGACGCCGATCAGGGCCGAGGCCTCGGCGAAGCTGCCCTGGGCGGCGAGCCGCCGGTAGAGCGTCGACAGCGGGTGCCGCGGGTCGTCCCCGCTCGCCGGCACCGGCTCGGGTCCGCCCCCGACCGGCCCCTCCCCGATCAACTCGGCCAGGTGGCGGGCGAGTTCGGTCGGGTCGGGCCGGTCGAAGGTGATCGTGGGCGCCAGCCGCAGGCCGGTCGCGGCGGTGAGCCGGTTGCGCAGCTCGACCGCGGTCAGCGAGTCCAGCCCGAGGTCGTTGAACGGGCGGCCGGGCGCGACCGCCGCCGGTTCGGTGACCAGCACGGCCGCCACCTCGGTGCGGACCAGCTCCAGCAGCGCCGCGGTCCGCTCCTCGGCGCCCAGCGCGGCCAGCCGGGACCGCAGCGCCCCGTCGCCGGCGGCGCCGGATCGGGCCGCCGTACGGCGCGGTGCGGGCGCCAGGGCCCTTAGCAGCAGCGGGAGTTCGGCCTGGGCGCGGAGCGCCGGCAGGTCCAGCGGGGCGGCCACCAGATAGCCGGCGTCGACCCGGCCCGCGGAGTCGAACAGCCGGGCGCCGCGCGCGCCGGGGATCGGCCGCAGGCCGGCCCGGGCCGCCCGCCGGTGGTCGGCCTCGGTGAGGTGGGCGGTGACGCCGCCGACCTCGGCCCACTGGCCCCAGGCCAGCGACTGCGCGGGCAGGCCGATGGCGCGGCGGTGCGCGGCGAGCGCGTCGAGGTAGGTGTTGGCCGCCGCGTAACTGGCCTGCCCGGGGCCACCGAGCACGGCGGCGACGGAGGAGTAGAGCACGAAGGCGGCCAGGTCGTGGCCCCGGGTCAGCTCGTGCAGATGCCGGGCGCCGTCGGCCTTGGGGGCCCAGACGGTGGCCAGCCGCTCCGGGGTGAGGGCGGTGAACACGCCGTCGTCGACCACGCCGGCGGTGTGGATCACGGCGGTGAGCGAGTGCTTCGCCGGGATCGCGGCGATGGCGGCGGCGAGCGCCGCACGGTCGGCCGCGTCGGCCGCCGCGATCGTCACCTGTGCGCCCGCCGCTTCCAGCTCGGCGCGCAGTTCGGTGGCGCCGGGGGCGTCGGGGCCGCTGCGGGAGAGCAGCAGCAGCTGACGTACGCCGCGCTGCTCGACCAGGTGTCGGGCCAGCAGCGCGCCGAGCACGCCCGTGCCACCGGTGATCAGCACCGTGCCGTCCGGGTTCCACGGCCGGGCCGTGCCGACCTCGGGCACCTCCGCCCGGGCCAGCCTCGGCACCCTGATCCTGCCCTCGCGCAGGGCGAGTTGGGGCTCGCCGGTGGCGACGGCCGCGGCCAGCGCCTGCTCGGAGGCCGGGTCGCCGTCGGTGTCCACCAGCACGATCCGGCCCGGGTGCTCGGACTGCGCGGAGCGCAGCAGCCCCCACACCGGCGCCACCACCGGATCGGGCGAACCACCCGCCACCGCCACCGCGTCCCGGGTCACCACCACCAGCCGCGCATCCTCCGCAGCGTGCCCCAGCCAGGACTGCACCGCGGCCAGCACCTCCGGCAACACCTCCTGACCGGCCGCGACCGTGAGCCGCTCGAAGTCCTCCGCCGCGTCGGCGGGCCGCGCCGACTCCGGCCAGGTCAGCTCGAACAGGGCGTCGCGGTCCTCGTCGCCGGCCGGGGCGAGCTGCTCGGCGGAGACCAGGCGTGCCCGCAGCGCCTCCACCGAGGCCACCGGTGCGCCGGTCGCGTCGGCGACCTCGACCGAGATGGCCTCCGGCTCGGTGTACCGCAGCCTGACCCGCAGCGCCCCGGCGCCCGCGGCGTGCAGCCGCACCCCGGTGTACGCGAACGGCAGCCGGCTCGCCCCCGGCGGGGTGTCCGCCAGGCCGTGGTGGGCGGTGATGTGCACGGCGGCGTCCAGCAGCGCCGGATGCAGGCCGAAGCGCCCGGCCTGGTCCCGGTGCTCGGCGGGCAGCTCGACCTCCGCGAAGAACGTGTCGCCGTCCCGCCAGGCCGCCCGCAGGCCGCGGAAGGCCGGTCCGTACGCCAGACCGGCGGCGGCCAGCTCCGGGTAGACCTCGTCCACCGGCAGTGGCTCGGCACCCGGCGGCGGCCAGGCCGTCAGGGCCTCGCCCGGGTCGGCCGGGCCGCTCAGCAGGGCACCCGACGCATGGCGGGTCCACTCCTCCTGGGTCCCGGCGGGGCGGGAGTGCACGGTGACCGCGCGGGCGCCGGTGGCATCCGGCTCCTGGACCGCGACCTGGACGTGCACGGCGCCGCGCTGGGGCAGCACCAGCGGGGCTTCCACCACCAGCTCGTCGAGCACGGTGGCGCCGACCTCGTCGCCGGCCCGGATCGCCAGCTCCAGCAGCGCGGTACCGGGGACGATCACGGTGCCCTGCACGACGTGGTCGGCCAGCCACGGGTGGGTGGCGAGCGAGAGCCGTCCGGTGAGCAGCGCACCGCCGCCGTTCGGCAGGCGGGTGGCGGCCCCGAGCAGCGGATGGCCGGCATCGACCAGGCCGAGGCCGCCGGCGTCGGCGGTGCGGGTGGCGGTCTCCAACCAGTAGCGGCGGCGCTGGAACGGATAGGTCGGCAGCACCACCCCCACCGGCCGCTCCGCACCCAACAGAGCCGTCCAATCCACCGGATGACCCTCCACATGAACCCGGGCCAACGCCGCCAACACCGTCGACACCTCACCCCGGTCCCGACGCAGCGCCGCCGCCGTGCGGGGCCCCTCCAGCGCCGCCTCGACCAAGCCGCTCAGCGTGCCGTCCGGACCCAACTCGATGAACGTCGTCACCCCCTGCCCGCCCAACTCCCCGACCACATCCGCGAACCGAACCGCCTCCCGGACCTGCCGCACCCAGTAACCCGGATCCGTGAGCTCCCCCACCGAGGCCACCCGGCCCGTCAGATTCGACACCACCGGGATCGACGGCGCCCGAAACGTCAACGACGACGCCACCGCACCGAACTCCGCCAACATCCCGTCCAGACGCGCCGAATGGAACGCATGACTCACCCGCAACCGACGCGTCCGCCGACCCGCGAACCGACCCACCACCTCCAACACCGCACCCTCGTCCCCCGAGAGCACCACCGACCGCGGCCCGTTCACCGCCGCCACCTCCGCCCCCGGC
>NZ_JBFAQT010000029.1:0-84352 GCF_040678895.1 Kitasatospora sp. NPDC049258 | reverse complement strand
CTGCGGAACAAAGTTTCGCCGGAGGCGAACAGGCGATCTGATTGCGAAGCCCGTTACCGGCTGGTAATGCCAAAGGGGCCCGGCGCCCTCGCGGTTCCCGCCCGCGCGGGCGGGAAGGCGGGGCCACGGCCTGCCGCGGGCGCGGTCAGCCGGCCAGCGCGGCCTGGACCTGACGCAGGCTCGGGTTGGTCATCACGACCTGGTCGCCGCCGCCGGCCGGCACCACCAGCACGGTCGGGACCACCTGGTTGCCGCCGTTCACCGACTCGACGAAGTTCGCCGAGTCCGGGTCCTCCTCGATGTTGATCACGGTGTAGCCGATGCCCTCGCGGTCCAGCTGGCTCTTGAGGCGGTTGCAGTAGCCGCACCAGGTCGTGCTGTACATCGTGACGCTGCCGGACATGGCGGGAGCTCCTTCGAAGGCGGGGGCGTTGCGGTCGCCGGTGTGAACGCCCGGGACGGCCCGGCCATTCCGCGGCCGCTCCGGCGTGTGACTCGGCGCACACGCCGGGGTGCGTGGTGATGGTCGGACCATTGTGGTCGGCCTGTGGACAACCCCGCGCAGACTGTCGGCAGACCCTGTCAGGATGTCCGGACCGGTCGGCCAGGCCCGCCGGGCTGAGAGGATGGACCGTATGCAGGAAGAGCTCTTGGGTGACCTCGGCCGGTACGACGCGTACGGCTCCGCCGGCGGGCCGCCGCTCGGCGCCGACGCCGTGCTGGCCGGCCTCGACCCGGAGCAGCGGGCCGTCGCGACCGCCCTGCACGGGCCCGTCTGCGTCCTCGCGGGCGCCGGCACCGGCAAGACCAGGGCCATCACCCACCGGATCGCCTACGGCGTGCGCAGCGGCGTCTACCAGCCCCAGCAGGTGCTCGCCGTGACCTTCACCGCCCGTGCGGCCGGTGAGATGCGCGGCCGGCTCCGCCAGCTCGGCGCCGAGGGCGTGCAGGCCCGGACCTTCCACTCCGCCGCGCTGCGCCAGCTCCAGTACTTCTGGCCGCGGGCCGTCGGCGGCGAGGTGCCCCGGCTGCTGGAGCGCAAGGTCCAGCTGGTCGCCGAGGCCGCCGGCCGCAGCGGGCTGCGGGTCCAGCGCACCGAGCTGCGCGACCTCACCGCCGAGATCGAGTGGGCCAAGGTCACCCAGATCGTGCCGGACGACTACCCGGCCGCCGTGCTCAAGACCGGCCGGGACGCCCCGCGCGACCCGGCCGAGATCGCCCGGGTGTACGCCACCTACGAGCAGACCAAGCGCGACCGCGGCGTGATCGACTTCGAGGACGTGCTGCTGCTCACCGCCGCCATCCTGGAGGACCGCCCGGAGATCGGCGCCCAGGTCCGGGCCCAGTACCGGCATTTCACCGTCGACGAGTACCAGGACGTCTCCCCGCTCCAGCAGCGCCTGCTCGACCAGTGGACGGCCGGCGGCGCCAGCCTCTGCGTGGTCGGCGACGCCAGCCAGACGATCTACTCCTTCACCGGGGCCACCCCCGACTTCCTGCTGAACTTCCGCCACCGGCACCCCGAGGCCACGGTGGTCAAGCTGGTCCGGGACTACCGCTCCACCCCGCAGGTGGTCCACCTGGCGAACGGGCTGCTCTCGCAGGCCCGTGGCCACGCCGCCCAGCACCGCCTGGAGCTGATCTCGCAGCGCGAGGCCGGCCCGGAGCCGGTGTACACCGAGTACGCGGACGAGCCGACCGAGGCCGAGAGCACCGCGCACCGGATCAAGGAGCTGCTCGCCCAGGGCGTGCGGGCGAGCGAGGTCGCGGTGCTGTTCCGCACCAACGGCCAGTCCGAGGTCTACGAGCAGGCGCTCGCCGACCTGGGCATCTCGTACCAGCTCAAGGGCGCCGAGCGGTTCTTCGAGCGCCCGGAGGTCCGGGAGGCCGGCGTGCTGCTCAAGGGCGCGGCCCGGGCGGGGGAGGACCCGCTCACCGCCGACGCGCCGGACCTGGCCGCCCAGGTGCGCGCGGTGCTCGCCACCCGGGGCTTCGGCGCCAACCCGCCGGCCGGCTCCGGCGCGGTGCGCGAGCGCTGGGAGTCGCTGGCCGCGCTGGTCCGGCTGGCCGAGGAGTTCGAGGCGGGCCGCCGGGCGGCCGGCGAGCGCGCCGACCTCACCGCCTACGTCGCCGAGCTGGACGCCAGGGCCGGCGCCCAGCACGCCCCCGCGGTCGAGGGCGTCACGCTGGCCTCGCTGCACGCCGCCAAGGGCCTGGAGTGGGACGCGGTCTTCCTGGTCGGCCTGACCGAGGGCACCCTGCCGATCATCTACGCCAAGACCGACGAGCAGGTCGAGGAGGAGCGCCGGCTGCTCTACGTGGGCGTCACCCGGGCCCGCGCCCACCTCTCGCTCTCCTGGGCGCTGTCGCGCTCCCCCGGGGGACGGGCGAGCCGCAAGCCCACGCGCTTCCTGGACGGGCTGCGCCCCGGCTCGGGCTCCGCCGGTCCGCGCTCGCGCGGCGGGCGCGGGGGCGTCGAGCCCGGCGCGGACCGCTCCGCCGCGCGCCGCTCCCGCGGCCCGGTCAAGTGCCGGGTCTGCGACCGGACGCTGACCGAGGCGGTGGAGCGGAAGCTGCGCCGGTGCGAGAGCTGCCCGTCCTCGATGGACGAGGCGCTGTTCGAGCGGCTGCGGGAGTGGCGGGCCCAGCAGGCCAAGCAGCAGGGCGTGCCGGCCTACGTGGTGTTCACCGACGCGACCCTGATGGCGATCGCCGAGGACGTCCCCGCCGGTGAGCGCGAGCTGGCGCTGATCTCCGGTGTGGGTGCCATGAAGCTGGACAAGTACGGCGCCGCCGTGCTCTCGTTGTGTGCGGGGGAGGATCCGTGGGAGGACTCCGCGGACGAGCCTGCGGGCGAGACCGGGGAAGAGCCCGAGGCCGAGCCCGCGGAGCTGTCGAACGAACCGCTGGACGAGCCGTCGGACGAGCCGGCCTAGCCGCGCGCGAGGGCGGCCGCCGAGCCGGCCGGGAAACTCGCCGGGAAAATAGTTTGCGCCCCGTGCATGGAGCGCAATAGCCTGCCGGAGCGGTCAAGGGGACGAGATCGCGAGCCGCGCGCGGAAGGGCTTCCTGCTGCGTGTCGGCGACACCTGCTTGACCTGACCAACATCCGAACATCGGGGCCCGGGGGACTGGGCACCGCGAGACGCCGAGAGGAGGCGAAGACAGTGGAAACCATCAAGATGATCACCAAAATGACTGGCCAGACCGTTATCGCCATGCCTCCGGGAGCTGTCTCATCGTTCGGCATTCTCGGCACCTCGACCCGCTCCGCGCAGCTGCGCGACGTGGTCGTGCTTGCCGACAACGGTCTGGGTCTCGACACCACCGGTGTCTGCGTTGCCGCGGGTCCTGCCGGCAGTGGTCTCACTGTCAGTGGCCTGGGCGACACTGCGGGCATGCGTGTCGAGACGGGTCTCTCCCGTGACTGGGCGGAGTTTGCCGGCGGCGTCGAGCTGCGCGATGAGCGACCGACCCAGGCATCGAAGACGGCGGTAGCAGCTGCGAAGCATGGCGGCTATCTGCGGGTCCTCGGTGCCGGAGCCACCAAGAAGCAGGACGAGCAGCAGATCAACCAGGCCAAGGCCGCCCGCAACGGCGCCTCGGCCATCCGGATGCGGGCCTTCCGCGGGCCTGAACCCTGGAGCGAACGAACCTGAGCAACCCTCGGGTCGACCCTCCAGGGCCGCGGAATCCTTCACCGGGATCCGCGGCCCTTCTGTTTTGTCCGGTACGCAAGACCACCCAGGCCCCCCGGGGCCTCCGGCCCAGCCCAACCAGTCGGCTGAAGCCGGACCCACAGCAAAAGACGAGGAAGACGCCAACAGTGTCCACGGTCATCACACCGCCACTCCCGTCCGTACCGACCGACAAGACCGTCAAGGCCGACCAGGCCGACCCACCGGAGGTTTCTCTTATGCAGCTCACCGCGATCGACGAGGCTGACGCGCTCGGCGTGCCCGTCCCCTGCCGCTCCTTCGACCCGGAGGTCTTCTTCGCCGAGACCCCGGCGGACGTGGAGTACGCCAAGTCGCTGTGCGGCACCTGCCCGGTGAAGGCGGCCTGTCTCACCGGTGCGCTGGAGCGCCGCGAGCCGTGGGGCGTCTGGGGCGGCGAGCTCTTCGTCCAGGGTGTGGTCGTGGCCCGCAAGCGGCCCCGTGGCCGCCCGCGCAAGACCGAGGTCATGGCGTGAACCCCGCCGGTACGACCGCCGCGCACGCAGCCGGCCGACGGGGAGAGCAGCCCCCGACGGACCGCGCCCTGCGCCTGTCCGTACGCCTCGCCGCCGCCAAGGCGGATGCCGCAGCAGCCAGCCACTTTCCGACGACGCATCACAAGCAGGACCACCACATGACCCCCAACGCCATCGACACCACCGCCCGCACCAAGCAGGGCGACGAACTTCAGATCCAGAACAGGACCCTCGAAATGCATCTCCTCCAGGAATCCCTGGCCCGAGCCCATATGCAGGAACGCCTCCAAGAGGCGGAGCACCAACGGATGGCCCTGCGGGCCCACCGGGCGGCCAAGCTCGTCCGGAAGGCCGAGCGGGCCTCGCTGCGCGCCCGCCGGGCGCTCGCCGTCGCACTGATGTGATGACGGCCTGCCCCGGTCGTGCCGACCACCGGCACTGACCGGCGCCACCGGCCACCGGCACTGACCGGCGGCACCGACGAACACGGCGATGGCCGCTCCCCGGCGGGGGAGCGGCCATCGCCGTGTCCGGTCGCGGGCGCGCGCGGTGGCGGGCGCGGGCGGGCGCTACGCCGGGGTGGCCTCCTCGGCGAAGCCCGGCAGCCAGTCCAGCATCTCCGCCCGGAAGGGCGCGTTGGCGCCCAGCTGGCAGAGCACGCCGATGGTGCTGAGCGTGACCCGGTGGATCAGCAGGTACGAGGGGGGCAGGTTGAGCTGCTTGCCGAGGTTGTAGGCGGGCGAGCGGGGGTCGGCGATCCGCGCCGCCTGGGCGCGCATCCAGCTCCGGGTGAAGTGGAAGGTCTCCACCTCGGCCGGCTCGATGATCGGCAGCAGGTAGTCCAGTACCGCGTCCGGGTCCAGCTCGATCGAGGGCTTGACGAAGCCCTCCTCGCGGAGCATCTCCAGCACCCCGGTGGCGTCACCGGCCAGCGCCATCCGCAGCGAGTCGCCGATCGGGCCGGGCAGCCCGCCCGGCAGCCGGTCCACGGTGCCGAAGTCCAGCACGCCGAGCCGCCACTGCTCGATCGGGCCGTCGTCCTTGAGCAGGCGGAAGTTCCCGGGGTGCGGGTCGGCGTGCAGCAGGCCGGTGCGGGACGGCCCGGCGAACAGGAACCGGGCCAGCAACTGCCCGGCGCGGTCCCGCTCGGCCTGGGTGCCCTTGGTGATCACCTCGGAGAGCGGGGTGCCGTCCATCCACTCGGTGATCAGCACCTGGTCCGCCTGCGCGACCACGCCGGGGACCTCGAAGTCCGGGTCGTCCGCGAACTCCTCCGCGTGCCGCTGTTGGGCCTGTGCCTCCAGCTGGTAGTCCAGCTCCTCGGCGACCCGGGCGCGCAGCTCGGAGATCAGCGGCTTGACGTCCAGCCCGGGGATGAGCGGGCCGATCAGCCAGGCCACCCGGCTGAGCTGGCCCAGGTCGGCCAGCAGGGCCTCGCCGGCGCCCGGGTACTGCACCTTGACGGCGACCTTGCGGCCGTCGTGCCAGACCGCCCGGTGGACCTGCCCGATCGAGGCGGCGGCGGCCGGCCGGTCCTCGAAACTGCGGAACTGCTTGCGCCAGTTCGCGCCGAGCCGCTCGGCGAGGGCGGCGTGCACCTTGGCCGCGGGCATCGGCGGCGCGGCCTCCTGAAGCTTGGTCAGAGCGGCCCGGTAGGGCCCCGCCACCTCTTCGGGCAGGGCGGCCTCGAAGACCGACAGCGCCTGGCCGAACTTCATGGCGCCGCCCTTGAGTTCACCGAGGACCTTGAACAGCTGGTCGGCGGTGGCCTGCTGGAGCTCGGCGGTGACCTCCTCGGCGGGCCGGCCGCCGATCCGCCGGCCGAAGCCCAGGGTGGCGCGGCCGGCGATGCCCAGCGGCAGGGCGGCGAGCCGCGCCGTTCGGGTCACTGCCTTGCGCGGAAGATCGCTCAACCCGGGCCTCCCTCTTGGTACGGCCCGAGCGGCCGCCGCGGACGGGCGCGGCACCGCACGGGACGGTGGTCACCAGCCATTGTGCCCGCTCGCCCTGGTGGGACCGACGGAAAATCCGGACTGCCGTTCGGTCCGTCAGGTCCGACGCCGCCGGGGCCGTCGACGGGTGCGTCGACGGCCCCGGCCCGGGTCGGCCGGCGGTGGCAGGCGCGGGGGCGGGGCGGATGCGCCGTCGCATGGTGGTGGAAGGGGGCGCGTGGCGCCCCGTACGCGCCCCTCGGTCACCCCACCCCACCACGCCGCCGCGCCCCGCCCGGGGCCGCCCCGTACGACCCCTGGCCGCTCCGCTGGGCGGCCACTCGGCCGGGCGGCCGTGGTGGACGTCACCCACCGCGCACCGTCTCGGCCGGGCCCGGGCGGGCGAGCGGCACCGACTGCCAGCGGCAGCCGCAGTCCGGGTGACCGGGCAGCCGCAGCCGTCGGACCATGCCGTCGGCCGCCGAGATCTCGCACCAGCCGTCCACGCTCGGGGGCAGCACCCCGTCCAGGTAGAGCTCCACGTGCAGGGCCGCCAGCCCGGCCACGGCGGTGGCCAGGGCACTGTCGCAGGCCGGGCTGCGGGCCCGGCCCGGGCCGTCGTCGGCGAGCTGGGCGAGCAGCCGGGGCCAGGCCTCGTCCTCGTCCGTCCGCGTCAGCGTGGCGCAGCTGCCGCAGGCCGAGGCACCGGGCACCACCAGCGGCCCGACCACCCCCAGGTGCTCCAGCACGCCGACGTACAGGTGCGGCCGCCCGGCCCGCATCAGCTCCTGGGCCTCGGCCGCCAGGCCGGTGAACGCCCCGCTGCCGCTCCGCGGCGCCAGCACCACCAGGGTCGGCGGGCCCGGCGCCTCGGCCGACGGCCGGCGGTGCCGGTCGGCCGCCGCGGCCCCCGCCGCCCGGTGCACCACCTCGCGGGCGGCCGTCGCCCGCAGCCGGCCCACCTCGGTGGGCGGGAACCCCGCCGGGGCGCAGTCCCGCGCGGAGACCCGGCCGCGGTCGGACACCGTGACCGCGCCGATGCCGCCGGCGGCGAGCACCGCGGCGAGAGAGGCGCCGACCCGGCCGGCCCCGCGCACCTCCACCCGGGCCAGCGCCCGGCCCTGCAGCACCTCGGCGGCCTCACCGGGCTCGGGGTGCACCAGGGAGAGCGAGGCGAGATCGGGCCCCAGCAGCTCCTGGCGGGGCCGCGGGTGCCGGGCCAGTGCCTGCTGGAGCGCGTCGGCGTCGTCCAGCAGCTCGCTGCGGGCCAGTGATTCGAGCATCGCGTTGCAGTACTCGCGGTCGAGCCCGAGCCGCTCGCCGGCGGCCAGCAGGGTGGGGCCGTCCCGGCTGCCGTCGATCAGCTCCAGGAAGGCGGCCACCGGGCGGTCCACCGACTCGACCACCCGGGCATGCCGGCGGACGGTGCCGAACTGCAGGGTCTGCCGGTCGCGCCAGAGCCGGGCGAGGGCAGGCTTGAGCATCGGACGCATCGCTGCCTCCAGGGCCGTCGGACACCAGGGCCGGCCGCCCTGGTGCGAGCAGCATGCCGGAGCCGGGAGCAGGCGGGAATCCGGTTGTCCACAGGGTCGAACGCATGATCCGACAAGCTGTGTGCACAGGCTGTGGATAACCCTCGGACCTCGACCTCCGCCCGATCGGGTCGGCCCGGTGAGACTCCGGCCACGACAGCGGACTTCTGTCGGTGCCACGGGGTAACGTCCTGTGCCGTGACAGCCGAACGGGATTTCCAGCGGTCGGCGTCGCGTCGGCGTGTGCGGCCGGCCTCCGGGGCAGGGGTCGCGGCGCCCGGCGCGCGCGGCCGCCCAGCCGCAGGCCCGGCCCAGCGCCCGGCCGCGCCGATGCCGCCGGCGGAGGCCGCGCCCCGCGCCCCGCAGCCGCCCGCGCCGCAGCCGCCCGCGCACCGGCCCGAGGTCGAGGTCCGGCGCAGCGCCCGGCGCAGCCGGACGGTGTCCGCGTACCGCGAGGG
Organism: Kitasatospora sp. NPDC049258; assembly: GCF_040678895.1. NCBI lineage: Bacteria > Bacillati > Actinomycetota > Actinomycetes > Kitasatosporales > Streptomycetaceae > Kitasatospora > Kitasatospora sp. NPDC049258. Next base: position 76,239 of record NZ_JBFAQT010000029.1, on the reverse strand, counting down.
CGACCGGACGATCGTGCTGATCCCGGCCCGGATGTCGCACGCCGAGGAGCAGCGCTGGGTGGCCCAGATGCTCGACCGGCTGGCCGCGCAGGAGAGCCGCCGGGCCCTGGGCGACGACGCGCTGGAGGCCAGGGCACGCGAGCTGTCCCGGGCGTACCTGGACGGCCGGGCGGTGCCCGGTCAGGTCCGCTGGGTCACCAACCAGAACTCCCGCTGGGGCTCCTGCACCCCGAGCGAGCGCACCATCAGGCTGTCCCACCGGCTCCAGGGCATGCCCGAGTACGTGATCGACTACGTCCTGCTGCACGAGCTGGCGCACCTGCTGGTGCCCGACCACGGGCCGCGCTTCTGGGCCCTGCTGGAGAGCTATCCGCGGACCGAGCGGGCCAGGGGCTACCTGGAGGGGGTGGCCGCCGCAGCCCGGCTGCCGCACATCCCGGGCGCTCGGACGGGCGCCGGGCACCCGGGCGAGCCGGCCGAGGAGCTGGACGACAGCCGGGAGACCTGCGGCTGAGCCGGCCGCAGCCGCGGCCGGCCCGGTGCCGCGCGGCCGCTCAGGCGGTCAGCCGCCGGGCGATCGCCACCAGCTCGCGCACCGAGTCGTCGGTCGACCCGGGCAGCCCGTCGAGGTCGAACCAGCGCAGGTCCAGCGACTCCTCGCTGATCAGGGCCTCGGCCCCGGCGGGTGCGAGTGCCAGGTACTGGACGTCCAGGTGGGTGTTCTCCGGCTGGTCCTTGCCGGCGCACCGGACCGCGTGCCGGTCGAGCTTGACCGGGGCGGGCCGGCCGTCCACGGTCAGCAGGGTCAGGTCGGGGATGCCCGACTCCTCGACGGCCTCGCGCAGCGCCGCCGCCGCGAGGTCGAGGTCGCCGGGCTCGCAGTGGCCGCCCATCTGGAGCCAGCGGCCGACCTTGGGGTGCAGGGTGAGCAGCACCCGCCCGCCCGCCCGGTCCAGCACCAGGGCGCTGGCGGTGAGGTGGGCCGGCCGGCAGGCCCGCCACATGCCGTCGGGGTGCGCGGCGAGGTGGTCCAGGTAGTCCTGCCGCAGCCGCTGCTGGCCGGCGTCGGCGCCGACCCAGGAGCCCAGCGTGCGGACGGCGTCCGCGTGCAGCGAGGTGTCCGCGATCGTCATGCCTTCGGGCCCTCGCCGCCGGCCTCCGGCTGCTCGCCGGGCCCGGTCCGCGGGCCGCCGTCGGCCGGGCCCCCGGCCGGGCCTTCCGTGTCCGTACCGCCCGTGTCCGTACCGCCCGTGCCCGTACCGCCTGCGCCGCCCTCGGTCCGCCCCTTGGCGGCGTCGCCGAGCAGCTTGTCGAAGGCGTCGAAGTCGATGCCGCCCTCCAGGCCGTCGTCGGCCGGACGGTGGACGAAGCCGTCCGGGTCGTCCAGGTCGGCGGCGGTGGGGAGCATGTCGGGGTGGCTCCACAGGGCGTCCCGGCCCTCGATGCCGCGGGCGTCGGCCAGCGAGGCCCACAGCCGGGAGGCGTCCCGCAGCCGGCGCGGGCGCAGCTCCAGGCCGACCAGGGTGGCGAAGGTCTGCTCGGCCGGACCGCCGGTGGCGCGGCGGCGGCGCAGGGTCTCGCGCAGCGCGCCGGACTGCGGCAGGTGCGGCTCGGCGGCGGTGTGCACCACCGCGTCCACCCAGCCCTCGACCAGCGCGAGCGCGGTCTCCAGCCGGGCCAGCGCGGCCTTCTGCTCGGGGGTGTCCTCGGGCTGCAGCAGGCCGCCGGCCAGGGCTTCCTGGAGCGCCTCGGGGTTGGCCGGGTCCAGCTGGCCGACCAGCTCCTCCATCCGCGAGCTGTCGACCTTGATGCCGCGGGCGTAGGCCTCGACCGCACCGAACAGGTGCGCCCGCAGCCACGGCACGTGGGCGAACAGCCGCTGGTGGGCGGCCTCGCGCAGGGCCAGGTAGAGCCGGACCTCCTCGGCCGGCACGCTCAGGCCGTCGCCGAACTCGGCGACGTTCTGCGGCAGCAGGGCGGCCTTGCCGGCCGGGGCGAGCGGCAGGCCCACGTCGGTGGAGCCGAGCACCTCGGCGGCCAGCGCGCCGAGCGCCTGACCGATCTGGGTGCCGAACATCGCGCCGCCCATCGAGCGCATCACGCCCATCAGCGGCCCGGCCATCGCCTGCATCTCGGCGGGCAGCACGCCGCCCATCGCGTTCCCGACGCGCTCGGCGACCGGGTCCACCAGGTCCTTCCAGACCGGCAGGGTGGCCTCGATCCACTCGGCCCGGCTCCAGGCCACGGCGGTGTTGGCGCCGGCCGGGAACTCGGTGGCGGAGTCCAGCCACAGCTCGGCCAGCCGGACCGCGTCGGCGACCGCGGTGCGCTCGGTGGCGCTGACCGAGCGGTCCTTGCTGCGGCCCTCGGCCTGCTCGGCGACCACGGTCTGCCGGGCGATGTCCTTGGCGAGGTCCCAGTTGACCGGCCCGCCCTCGAACGAGAGCATCTGGCCGAGCTGCTGGAACGCCGCGCCCAGGTCGTTGGGGTTGAGGTTGCCGAGCATCGCGCCGAACGGGTTGTCGCCGGCCGGGCCGCCGGGGGCGCCCATGCCGAACAACGCGCCCAGCGGGTTCCCCGTGCCGAAACCGAACGGCTGCTGGGGGGTACCTTCCGACGGGGCGCCCTGATCCTGGCCGCCGTCGTTCTGGCCGCTCTTTTCGGGCTTGCCCTTGCCGTCCTCAGGCTCCTCGGGCGGGGTGGAGAATCCGAAGGGGAGGTCGCTCACGGGGTCCTCGATCTGGTCGGCCGTCACGGGGTGGTGTGGCGGGGGAGGCGGCGCACCCGCGGCGGCGGGCGGGGCAATGGTCTCGCAGCCTGACCGCGCCGGGTGCACCGCTGGGCCCGCGCCTCGGGCAGGATGGACCGTACGTGACACTCGTACGTACGCACATAAGCTAACCGTGGAGGATGGTCGGTGAGTTCCCCGCCTTCGGACGTTCGCTCTGGGCTGACCGGAGATGAGGACGCCCCTGTCACCACGGGTTCGCCGCCTCCAGCCTACGGCGGCCGACCGCTCACCGTGGCGGTCACCGGCGCGGCCGGTGTGCTGGGTGAGCGGGTCGCCGCGCGGCTGGTCGCCTCGCCATCGGTACGCAAGGTGCTGGCGGTCGACGACCGCCGCGGCGAGGTGCCCGGCGCCCAGTGGCGGGTGCTGGACATCCGCGACCCGGCGGTGGCCGAGCGGCTGGCCGGGGTGGACGTGGTGGTCCACCTGGCGATGGACCTGGGCATGGAGTCGGACCCGCGTGCCCGGAGTGCGTACAACGTGCGGGGCGCGCAGACGGTGGTGACCGCCGCCGCGGCCGCCGGTGTGCACCGGGTGGTGCTGTGCACCTCGGCGATGGTCTACGGGGCCCTCGCGGACAACGAGGTGCCGCTGGCCGAGGACTCCGAGCTGCGGGCCACCGAGGAGGCCTCGCTGGTCGGCGACCTGCTGGAGATCGAGCGTCTGGCCCGCCGGGCCCCGCGGGCCCACCCGGGCCTGCAGGTCACCGTGCTGCGGCCGGCCGTGGTGGTCGGTCCGGGCATCGACACCGTGCTGACCAGGCACTTCGAGGCCCCCAGGCTGCTGGTGGTGGCCGGCTCCCGCCCCTGCTGGCAGTTCTGCCACGTGGACGACCTGGCCGCCGCGCTGGAGTACGCGGCGCTCGGGCTGGTCGAGGGCGAGGTGACGGTCGGCTGCGACGGCTGGCTGGAGCAGGAGGACGTCGAGACGCTCTCCGGCATCCGGCGGATGGAGCTGCCGGCCTCGCTCGCCCTGGGCACCGCCGCCCGGCTGCACCGGCTCGGCCTGACCCCGGCCCCGGCCGGGGACCTGGCGTACACCATGTACCCCTGGGTGGTCTCCGGCAGCCGGCTGCACGAGGCGGGCTGGCGGCCGAGCTACAGCAACGAGGAGGTGCTGGCCGAGCTGCTGGCCCAGGTCGCCGGGAAGCACGCGGTGGCCGGGCGCCGGCTCGGTGGCAAGGAGGCGGCGACCAGCCTGGGCGCGGCCGGGGCGACGGTCGCCCTGGTGGGTACCGCGGCGCTGGTCCGCCGGGCCCGCAAGCGGCGACGCTTCTGACCGCCACCCCTGGGATTACCGCGATGCGAAATTTCTCAATCGTGATACGGAAGGCCCTTGTCCTCCGGTACCCGGCATGAGGAATCATGAGGGCATGTCCGAGAACCACGACCCGATCCGCCTGCTCGCGATCCGCGAGACCCCGCTCTCGCTCGACGAGGTCTACGAGGCGGTCGGCGACGACGCGGCCGGCGGCACCACGGTGTTCGTCGGGACGGTGCGCGACCACGACGGCGGCAAGTCGGTCGCCGCGCTGGAGTACAGCGCCCACCCCACGGCCGAGCGCGAGCTGCGCCGGATCGCCGAGAAGATCGTGGCGGACTTCCCGGTTCGGGCGCTGGCGGCCGTGCACCGGGTCGGCCGGCTGGAGATCACGGACAAGGCCGTGATCGTCGCGGTCTCCTGCGCGCACCGGGGCGAGGCCTTCGCCGCCGCCCGGCGGCTGATCGACGACCTCAAGCACCAGGTGCCGATCTGGAAGCACCAGGTCTTCGCCGACGGCGAGGAGGAGTGGGTCGGCGCCGGCAGCTGCTGAGCCGGTCCGTCCCGCGTTCTCCCGCCGCCTCACCCCTTCGGCCGAGTGCCGGGAGCGAGATTCCCCCGTGCTGGTGAGCCGGACGCCGCCGCCGTAACCCGGATGGCGCCGTCGCCGTTCTTCACCGGGCGGCTAATCTGCTCATAGACACGACGAGCTGGGAGTACGGACATGGCTGCGCTCGCCTGGTTGATCATTCCGGTTGCCGCCCTGCTGCTGGGCACCCTCTGGGCCCTGTGGGCCGCCCGCGCCCCGCGGGCCACCGCCGATCCGGCCTCGCTCGCCGAGCACGAGCGGTTCCGGGCCGCCATGGAACGCAGTACCGCCGCGGACGCCCGTCGCGGTGGCCGGTAGTCCGGCCCCCGCCGCGGCCGGACACCCGCTTCCCGTACTGTCGAGCCATGCCACGCCGCTCCGCGACGATGCTCGCCGCCACCCTGCTGCTGATAGGCCTGCTCTGCGCCTCGGTGGTGATGAAGGTCCCCTACACCGAGATGAGCCCGGGGCCGACGTACAACACCCTCGGCGTGCAGGAGAAGACCGGGGAGCCGGTGATCAGCATCACCGGGCACGAGACCTACCCGACCACCGGTCACCTCAACATGACCACGGTCCAGGTCACCGGTGCCAACTACCAGCCGAGCCTGGTGTCCGCGGTGGTCGGCTGGCTGCGTGACGACGTGCTGGTGGTGCCGCACGACAACGTGTACCCCAAGGGCCAGACCGACCGGGAGGCCCAGCAGCAGAACGCCGAGGAGTTCGCCTCCTCCGAGGACAGCGCGAAGACCGCCGCGCTCACCCAGCTGGGCATCCCGGTCGGCGCGCAGGTGATCGTCGCCTCGGTGGCCGCCGGCGGCCCCTCCGAGGGCAAGCTGCACGCCGGGGACCGGATCCTCGCGGTGGACGGCACCCCGGTGACCACCGCGGCCGGGGTGGCGGAGCAGGTCACCAAGCACAAGCCGGGCGAGAGCACGGTCTTCACGGTCGTCCCGCACGGTGCGGCCGACAGCGACCGCTCCGAGGTGTCGATCACCACGGTCAAGGCGCAGGGCGCCGACCGGGCGATCGTCGGCATCGTGCCGGGGATCGACCACACCTACCCGTTCAAGATCGACATCGGGCTGCAGGACGTCGGCGGCCCCAGCGCCGGCCTGATGTTCGCGCTCGGCATCGTCGACAAGCTCACCCCGGGGGACCTCACCGGCGGCACGTTCGTGGCGGGCACCGGCACCATCGCCGACGACGGCAAGGTCGGGCCGATCGGTGGCATCCAGATGAAGCTGATCGCGGCCCGCAACAAGGGCGCCCAGTACTTCTTCACCCCGGCCGACAACTGCGCCGAGGCGGTCCAGGGCACCCCCGGCGGCCTCACCCTGGTCAAGGTGGACACCATGGCGGACGCGCTCAAGGCGCTGGACGGGATCCGCTCCGGCCAGACCTCCGCGCTCGCCGCCTGCCCCCGCTGAGCCGGTGGCGGCAGCGGGGGCGGCGAGCGGTCAGGAGAAGGTGGCGAGCAGCGCCTCGGTCAGCCCCGGCACCAGGTCGGGGCCGGTCAGCACCTCGCGGGCGACGTCCTTCTCGCGCAGCCGCAGGGCGATCTCCCGGGAGCCGTCCCGCAGCACCGCCGCGGTGATCCGGACCTCCTGACGGGCCGGGTGGTTGGCCACCCAGTCGGCCAGCTCGGCCTCGGTCGCGTTCTTCGGGCGGCTCTGCTCGGCCCCCGGCGGGAGCATCAGCCGCTCCACCACCAGCGCGCAGCCGACCACCTGGTCCGGCCAGGCGATGGTGCCGAGGAACTTGTCCAGCGCCGTGCCGGCCGGCAGTTCCTCCTGCTCGACCGGGGTGAGGCCGGCGCCCTCGCCGTCGGTCAGGCCGAGCTGCTTGGCCAGCCGCGGGTCGGCCTTGCGCAGCTTGGCGGTGTCCACCAGGGCGAACAGGCGGGCCGGGAGGTCCCAGCCGAGGGTGGCGGCGTACTCGTCGATCTCCAGCGCGGCCCGGGTGAGCGGGGTCGCGGCGGGGGGCAGGCCGGCGGCCTCGGACGGCGTGCCGGAGGGGGTGATGTGGGCATCGGACATGCCCCAATCCTCACATGTGGCCGGGGGGCCGGTGGCCCGCCGGGCCGTCGGCCGGGTCCCGGGGAGGGGCGATCTCGTTCCCGGGCGTGGGAACTCCGGTAAAGACCGATTAAGTTGCACTGGAGTCCGACCCCACACGAAGTCCACGACACAACAGCAGAGGTGCCACCTTGGTATTCCAGATGCCGGATCGCCCGGGCCCGGGGTTCCGTGCCCGAGTCGGCCCGCCCTCCCGTCGCACCAAGGTGCTCCTGCTGACCGCAGGCGTGCTCGCGCTGCTGTTCCTGCTGTTCGTCATGTTCTCCGGTGTCTGGACGGACTGGCTGTGGTTCAAGTCGGTCCACTACTCCTCGGTGTTCACCTCCCAGCTGTGGACCAGGGCGAGCCTGTTCGCGGTCTTCGGCCTGCTGATGGCCGTGATCGTGGGGGCCAACCTCTGGCTGGCGTACCGGCTCCGCCCCCCGCTGGCCGCGATGTCGGTGGAGCAGCAGAGCCTGGACCGCTACCGGATGGGCGTCGCGCCGTACAAGAAGTGGCTGCTGGTCGGCGTCTCGCTGCTGATCGGGCTGGTCGCCGGCGCCGCCGCTTCCGGTCAGTGGCGGACCTGGATGCTGTGGACCAACGAGACCCCGTTCGGGGTCAAGGACAGCCAGTTCCACCTGGACGTCTCCTTCTACGCCTTCGAACTGCCCTGGTACGAGTTCCTGCTGGGCTTCGCGTTCAGCGCGGTGATCGTCTCGCTGCTGGCCTCGCTGCTGGTGCACTACCTGTACGGCGGCCTGCGGCTGCAAGGCCCGGGCCGCCGGGCCAGCGCCGGCGCGCAGGGCCACCTGGCCGTGCTGCTCGGCGTGTTCGTGCTGCTGAAGGCGGTGGCGTACTGGCTGGACCGGTACGCGCTCGCGGTGAAGTCCGGCTCCTACAAGGGCGTGGACGGCTGGACCGGCCTGCGGTACGTGGACGCCAACGCCTTCCTGCCGGCCAAGAACATCCTGTTCTTCGTGGCGATCATCTGCGCGCTGCTGTTCTTCCTGACGCCGATCCGCCGCACCTGGGCGCCGGCCCTGATCGGCTTCGGCCTGATGGCGCTGTCCGCGGTGCTGATCGGCGGCGTCTACCCGGCGATCGTGCAGCAGTTCCAGGTCAAGCCGAACGAGCAGGCCAAGGAGACGCCGTACATCCAGAAGAACATCGACGCCACCCGCCAGGCGTACGGCATCGCCGACAGCCAGACCCAGAGCTACGACCCGAAGGGCACCACCAGCGCCGACGCGCTGAAGCCGGACGCCCAGACGATCGCGGACATCCGCCTGCTGGACCCGAACGTGGTGGCGCCGACCTTCCAGCAGAACGAGGCGCTGCGCAAGTACTACGCCTTCCCCAAGACCCTGGACGTCGACCGCTACGGCAGCCAGGACACCGTGGTCGGCGTGCGCGAGCTGGACCTCGGCGGGGTGCAGCAGCGCAACTGGATCAACGACCACTTCAAGTACACCCACGGCTACGGCCTGGTCGCGGCCAAGGGCAACCAGGTGGACGGGCTGGGCAACCCGGTCTACACCGAGTCCTCGCTGCCGACCACCGGCACCCTCGGCGACTACCAGCAGCGGGTCTACTACGGCGAGAAGAGCAGCACCTACTCGATCGTCGGCGGCACCAACGAGGAGATCGACTACACCTCGGAGTCGGGCGCCGCGGAGACCTACAAGTACACCGGCGGCAGCGGCGTCTCGCTGGACAACCCGCTGACCCGGGCCGCCTACGCGGTGAAGTTCGCCGAGCCGCAGATCCTCTACTCCGGCGCGATCGCCGACGGCGCCAAGGTGATCTACGACCGCACCCCCAAGGAGCGGGTGGAGAAGGTCGCGCCGTGGCTGTCGATCGACGCCGACCCGTACCCGGTGGTGCAGGACGGCAAGCTGGTCTGGGTGCTGGACGGCTACACCACCTCGGACGGCTTCCCGTTCTCCTCCAAGACCACCCTGGGCGACGTCACCAAGGACTCGCTGACCGACCAGCGCGGCCGCACGCTGACCGCCGTCAACACGGTCAACTACATCCGCAACTCGGTGAAGGCCACGGTCGACGCCTACACCGGCGAGGTCACCCTCTACCAGTGGGACGACGCCGACCCGGTGCTGAAGACCTGGATGAAGGCCTTCCCCGACACGGTCAAGGCGAGGAGCGAGATCCCCGCCGCCCTGATGCCGCACCTGCGGTACCCGCAGGACCTCTTCAAGGTGCAGCGCGACCTGCTCTCGCAGTACCACATGACCGACGCCAGCGGCTTCTTCAACGGCACGGACATCTGGCAGGTGCCGGTCGACCCGACCACCAACACCGGTGAGGTCCAGCCGCCGTACTACCTGACCGTGCGGATGCCCGACGCGCAGGCGGCCAGCTTCTCGCTGACCACCAGCTTCGTGCCGAGCGGGCGGGACAACCTGGCCGCCTTCATGGCGGTCAGCGCGGACCCGGGCCCGGACTACGGGAAGATCCGGATCCTCAAGGTGCCGAGCGGCTCCGGCGCGCTCGGGCCCAAGCTGACCCAGGCGAAGTTCAACTCCGACCAGTCGGTGGCCAACCAGCTGACCCTGCTGCGCACCGGCACCGACTCCGACATCGAGTACGGCAACCTGCTGACCCTCCCGGTCGGCGGCGGCCTGCTCAACGTCGAGCCGGTCTACCTGATCGGGCGCGGTGCCCGGGTGCCGGTGCTGAAGAAGGTCCTCGCGGTGTACGGCAACGACAACGTCGCCCTGGAGGACACCCTGGAGAAGGCGCTCGCCAAGGTGTTCGGCAACGCGGCGGCCGGCACGCCGACCACCCCGACGGCGCCGACCACGCCGACGACGCCCGGCACCACCACGCCGACCACGCCGACCACCCCGGGCACCGCGGCCGACCCGGCGGTCACCAAGGCCATCCAGGACGCCCAGAAGGCGTACAACGACAGCCAGGAGGCGCTGAAGAACGGCGACTGGGCCAAGTACGGCGAGGCCCAGAAGGCGCTCCAGGACGCGATCAACCGGGCCGCCGCGGCGCAGCAGAAGCCCGGCTCCACGCCGGCGCCGGCGCCCTCGCCGAGCGCCCCCGCCTCGCCCGCGCCGACCGCCTCGCCCTCGCCCGGCAGCTGAGCTGCGGCAACCGATTGATGATCTGCCCCGCGTCCGTGCTACTGTTCAGTCACCGACGCGGGGTGGAGCAGCTCGGTAGCTCGCTGGGCTCATAACCCAGAGGTCGCAGGTTCAAATCCTGTCCCCGCTACTCAGTAGCAGAAGGCCCGGAGGATCAGATCCTCCGGGCCTTCGCCATGAGTGGCCAAAGGGGTGATCAACTCCGGTACGATGCCTGACCGGGGTTTGTGGGGGGCATGTGTCGGGAAATCGACAAAGCGCTGAAGCAATCTCGCCGGGCTTCGGCCCCGCCCCGCCAAATTCGGCCGGGGCAGGTGTACGCGGGTTGCGGGTGATGCGACGATGGAGCACATGGGGGACGCGGTACGGCCGTTGACGGGTCGTCGACTCACCCACGTCCCTGGGGGACGATGCCGCAGCACTCTGGGGGAGCGGGAGTCGGCATGAAGCTGATCGGCAGGAACGAGCGAGGAGCGGGAGCCGCGGCCGACCGCGGCGCGCACCAGGGTGTCGACCACGGTATCGAGGCGGACACCGAGGGCTGGGCGATCGGCCCCGACGACACGCACACCGCCCTGCCCGCCCAGCGCGCCACCGCCCGCACCGCCCCGAGGTCCGAGGGCTACGGCCCGGAGAGCCTGGTGCACGTCTCCGCCCAGCAACTCGTCGACGCCATCGGCTCCTACGCGCCCGGCTCGGCGCCCACCGCGGCCGACCCCGGCAGCGATGCCGACCCGGACGCCACCAGCTTCGAGAGCGCGCTGGCCGCCCGGGAGCAGGCCGCCCTGGAGTCCCGCCACCGCCGGGCCGCGGACTCGGGCGACGCCAACGCCGCCAGCCAGCTCGGCGCGCTGCTGCTGCGGCGCGGCGACCTGGCGGACGCGGAGCCGTACCTGCGCGCCGCCGCCGCGGCCGGGCTGCGGGCCGCCGCCAACAACCTCGGCGTGCTGCTGCACCAGCAGGGCCACCGGGCCGAGGCCGCCCAGTGGTGGCGCCAGGCGGCGGTGGCCGGCAGCGCCCCGGCGGCGCACGCGCTCGGGCTCCAACTGCGCGACCAGGGCGAGGAGGAGGCGGCCGAGTACTGGCTGCACTTCGCGGCCGAGCACGGCCACCCGCTCGGGGCCTACGCCCTGGGCGATCTGATGGAGCATCGGCGCGACGTCCGGGCCGAGCGCTGGTTCAAGGCCGCCGCCGACGCCGGGCACCGGGAGGCCGCGTACCGGCTGGCCCGGATGCGGGAGGCCGCCGGCGACAAGGAGACCGCGGAGACCTGGTACCGCACCGCCGCCGCGCGCAGCCACGCCCGGGCGGCGCTGCGGCTGGGCGTGCTGCTGGAGGAGCGGGCCCAGGAGGATCCGGCGCTGGTCGAGGAGGCCGCCCGCTGGTACCGGCAGTCCGCGCAGAACGGCGAGGCCCGGGCGGCCTGCGCGCTGGGCTTCCTGCTGCGCGACACCGGCGACCTGACCGCCGCCGCCGAGTGGTGGCAGGAGGCCGCCGAGGCGGGCGACGGCACCGCGGCGAACGCGCTCGGCGCGCTGCACGCGAGCCGGGGCGCCTCGGCCGAGGCCGAGCGCTGGTACCGGATGGCGCTGCAGGCCGGCGACCACAACGGCGCCTTCAACCTCGGGCTGCTCTGTGCCGGGGCCGGCCGCGAGGCGCAGGCCGAGCAGTGGTACCGCCGGGCCGCCTACGCCGGGCACCGGGAGGCCTGCAACGCGCTGGCCGTGATCCTGCTCCAGCGCGGGGACGAATCCGGGGCCGAGCCCTGGTTCTCCAAGGCCGCCGAGGCCGGCAGCGTGGACGGCGCCTTCAACCTGGGCGTCCTGCACGCCGGGCGCGGCGACCAGCAGCAGGCGCACGAGTGGTACGCGCGCGCCGCCGCCGAGGGGCACGGCGAGGCCGCGCTCCAGCTGGCTGTGGCCCAGGAGCAGCGCGGCCACCTGACGGCCGCGCTGGAGCGCTACCGGCAGTCGGCGGCCGGCGGTTCGGCCGAGGGCGCGTTCCGGCTGGCCTCGACGCTGGACCGGCGCGGCGACGCCGACGCGGAGGCCGAGCACTGGTACGCCACGGCGGCCGACGCCGGGCACCGCCGGGCCCAGGTCCGGATGGGCGTGCGGGCCGCCGAGCGGGGGGCGCTGGAGATCGCCGAGAGCTGGTACCGCCGGGCGGCGGAGGCCGGCAGCCGGAGCGCGGCCTTCAACCTCGGGCTGCTGCTGGCGCGTCAGGACTCGGATGCCGAGGCGGTGCTCTGGTACACCCGGGCGGCCGACGCCGGGCACGGGCGGGCGGCGCTCCGACTGGCCTTGCTGGCGCTGCGCCGGGGCGAGCCGGTGCAGGCGGAGAACTGGTGCCGCCGGGCGGCGGAGTACGGGCCGGCCGAGGTCGCCGAGCGCGCGGGGCGCCTGCTCGGGGCGTTGAACGCCGAGCTCAGCGCCTGAGGCGGAGCTCCGCAGCGGGCGCCGGACGCCCCGTCAGGGGCGGGCGCAGTCCGGGCACAGGCCGCGGTAGGTAATCTCGGCGCCCGAGATGACAAAGCCGAAGCGCTCGGTGGCGGGCAGCGCGGCGAGTGGATCACCCTGGGGGTGGACGTCGCGGATGGCGCCGCAGCCGGAGCAGACCAGGTGCTGGTGCGCGTGGTGGGCGTTGGGGTCGTACCGCTTCGCCCGGCCGTCGGTGGCGACCTCCAGCACCTCGCCCAGGCCGACCAGTTCGCCCAGCGTGTTGTAGACGGTGGCCCGGCTGATCTCGGGCAGCCGCTCGACCGCGCGGGCGTGCACCTCGTCCGCGGTGAGGTGGACGTGCTCGCCGTCGAGGACCTCGGCCACGACGCGCCGCTGCGAGGTCAGCCGCCAGCCGCGGGTCCGGAGTCTTTCCAGCAGGTCACTCATGGCCCAAGGGTAAGGCACGCTCTTAACCAGGATCCATTCTTGACTTGGACAATGTCCAAGCTAGGATCGATTCGTCACGACCGGACCACGCGGAGGCACGCCATGACCACCCAGGACCACCTGCGGCCCACCCTCACCACGGAGGCCGGCGCACCGGTCGCCGACAACCAGCAGACCGAGACGGCCGGCCCGGGCGGCCCGGCGCTCGTCCAGGACCAGCAGCTCTTCGAGAAGCTCGCCCACTTCAACCGCGAGCGCATCCCGGAGCGCGTGGTGCACGCCCGGGGCGCGGGCGCGTACGGCACCTTCACGGTGACCGCCGACGTCACCCCGTACACCAGGGCGACCTTCCTGTCCGAGGTCGGCAAGCAGACCGAGACCTTCCTGCGGTTCTCCACCGTGGCGGGCAACCTGGGCTCGGCGGACGCGGTCCGCGACCCCCGCGGCTTCGCGCTGAAGTTCTACACCGAGGACGGCAACTACGACCTGGTCGGCAACAACACGCCGGTCTTCTTCATCAAGGACGCCGTCAAGTTCCCGGACTTCATCCACACCCAGAAGCGCGACCCGTACACCGGCTCGCAGGAGGCGGACAACGTCTGGGACTTCTGGGGCCTGTCGCCCGAGTCCACCCACCAGGTGACCTGGCTGTTCGGCGACCGCGGCATCCCCGCCACGCTGCGCCACCTGAACGGCTACGGCTCGCACACCTACCAGTGGCAGAACGAGGCCGGCGAGCACTTCTGGGTCAAGTACCACTTCAAGACCGACCAGGGCATCCGCAACCTCACCCAGGCCGAGGCCAACGCGCTCGCCGGCGAGGACCCGGACAGCCACCAGCGCGACCTGCGCGAGGCGATCGAGCGCGGTGAGTTCCCGAGCTGGACGGTGCAGGTGCAGATCATGCCCGCCGCCGACGCCGCGACCTACCGCTTCAACCCGTTCGACCTCACCAAGGTCTGGCCGCACGCGGACTACCCGCCGATCGAGATCGGCCGCCTGGAGCTCAACCGCAACCCCGACAACGTCTTCGCCGAGGTCGAGCAGTCGATCTTCTCCCCGGCGCACTTCGTGCCCGGCATCGGCCCGTCCCCGGACAAGATGCTCCAGGGCCGGCTGTTCGCCTACGCGGACGCCCACCGCTACCGCGTCGGCATCAACGCCGACCACCTGCCGGTGAACCGCCCGCACGCCACCGAGGCGCACACCAACCACCGGGACGGCCACCTCTACGACGGCCGCCACGGCCGCCGGAAGAACTACGAGCCCAACAGCTTCGGCGGCCCGGTGCAGACCGGCCGGCCGCTCTGGTCGGCCCTCCCGGTCACCGGCGCCACCGGCACCCACGAGGCGCCCTCGCACAGCGAGGACGACGACTTCGTCCAGGCCGGCACCCTCTACCGGCTCTTCTCCGAGGAGGAGAAGCAGCGCCTGATCGCCAACCTGGCCGGCTTCATCGCCAAGGTCTCGGCCGACCGCGAGGACATCGTCGAGCGCGCGATCGACAACTTCCGCCGGGCCGACGCCGACTACGGCCGGCGCCTGGCGGAGGCCGTGCGCGAGCTGCGCAAGCAGAAGTAACGGCCGCTCAGCAGCCGCGGGCCCGGGCGCAGCACCGCTGCTCCCGGGCCCGCGACCGTCTCGTGACCGCCGCGTCAGGTGCCGGACGTCGGGCTCAGACGCTGAGCCGGCGCAGCGTCTCCTCGTGCAGCAGCCCGTTGGTGGCCACCGCGTCCGCGCCGTTCGGCCCGTCGTAGCCGTCCAGGCCGGTGAACCGGCCGCCCGCCTCCTGCACCACGATGCACGGCGCCGCCATGTCCCACAGGCTCAGCTCGGGCTCGGCCGCGATGTCCACCGCGCCCTCGGCGACCATCATGTACGACCAGAAGTCCCCGTACGCCCTGGTACGCCAGCAGGCCCTGGTCAGGTCGAGGAACGGGTCGAGCCGCCCGCGCTCCTCCCAGCCGGTGAGCGAGGAGTAGGAGAAGGAGGCGTCGCCGAGGTCGGCCACGCCCGACACCGAGATCCGGCTCGCCTTGGCCAGGCTGCGCCCGGCGTACGCGCCCAGCCCCTTGGCCGCCCACCAGCGGCGGTTCAGCGCGGGGGCGGAGACGATGCCCACCACCGGCTGCAGCTCGCCGTCCACGCCCTCCTCCAGCAGCGCGATCAGGGTGGCCCAGACCGGCACCCCGCGGACGTAGTTCTTGGTGCCGTCGATCGGGTCGATCACCCAGCGCCGCGGGCCGGTGCCCTGCAGGCCGTACTCCTCGCCGAGCACCGCGTCGCGTGGCCGGGCCCGCTGGAGCACGCTGCGCACCAGCTCCTCGGCGGCCTTGTCGGCGTCGCTCACCGGGGTCAGGTCGGGCTTGGTCTCGACCTTGAGGTCCAGTGCCTTGAAGCGCTCCATGGTGATGGAGTCGGCCGAGTCGGCGAGGACGTGGGCAAGTCGGAGATCGTCGTGGTAGTCGGCCATGCCCGAACGATAGCGAGCCGCCCGGCTTCCCGGCACCACGGCTCGCACAGCGGACGGGACCGATCCGATGGTCGGATCAGTGCCCGCTGCCGCTGATCTGGAGGCCCACCACCCCGGCGATCACCAGGCTGATCGAGATCAGCTTCAGGGTGCTGCTGGACTCGTCCAGGAAGACCATCCCGTACACGGCGGTGCCGGCCGCGCCGATGCCGGTCCACACCGCGTAGGCGCTGCCCACCGGGAGGTACTTCAGCGAGAGGGTGAGCAGCCCGAAGCTGCCCAGCGCGAAGGCGCAGAACGCGACCGTGGGCCAGAGCTTGGTGAACCCGTGGCTCAGCTTGAGGTTGACCGCGAAGCCGGTCTCCAGCAGACCGGCGAGGATCACCATGGCCCATGGCATCGAGCTGACTCCCTGCCACCTGGTGGTGCCGGACCGGACGGTCCGACCTTCTTATGATCACCAGGGTGGCGGCCCCTGACACCTCCGACCGGCCGAACGGTGTTCGGCCGGGGTCAGTCCCCTTCGCCCGCCTCGCGGGTGGAGAGCAGCCGGCGCAGCGAGTACAGCCGGGCCGGATCGGCGTGGCCGTCCGCCACCCAGGCGTCCAGCGCGCAGTCCTGCTCGTCGTGGCTGCAGGCGCGGGGGCAGTCGACGGTGCCGGGCTCCAGGTCGGGGAAGGCGAGGATGACCCGGGACGGGTCGATGTGCGAGAGCCCGAAGGAGCGGAAGCCCGGGGTGTCGATCACCCAGCCCGGGTCGAGCGCCTTCTTCGAGCCCGGCTTGGCCCCGGGCGGCGGCGGCAGCCGCAGCGCCAGCGCCGAGACGGTGGTGTGCCGGCCGCGGCCGGTCACCGCGTTGACCACGCCGGTGGTCCGCTGGTGCTCCGGCACCAGCGCGTTGACCAGGGTGGTCTTGCCGACGCCCGAGTGCCCGATGAAGACCGTGGAGCGCCCGCGCAGATGCTCGCGGACCGCCTCCGCGCCCGCCGTGGCCAGCTCGTCCCGCCGGGTCACCACGTACTGGATGCCCAGCGGGGCGTACGACTCCAGCAGCGGCGCGGCCGGGGCCAGGTCCGACTTGGTGAGCACCAGCAGCGGCTCCATGCCCGCGTCGTACGCGGCGACCAGGCAGCGGTCGATCAGCCGGGGCCGCGGTTCCGGGTCGGCCAGCGCGGTGACGATGGCCAGCTGCTGGGCGTTGGCGACCACGATCCGCTCGTACGGGTCGTCGTCGTCGGCGGTGCGCCGCAGGACGGAGCTGCGCTCCTCGACCCGGACGATCCGGGCCAGCGTGTCCGGCTCGCCGGAGAGGTCGCCGACCACGTTGACCACGTCGCCGACCACCACGCCCTTGCGGCCCAGCTCGCGCGACTTCATCGCGATGACCTGGCGCTCCTGCTTGGTGCCCGCGTCCACCAGGCAGGTCAGCCGGCCCCGGTCCACGGTGAGGATCATCGCGTCGGCGGCGTCCTCGTGCTTGGGCCGGATCCGCGTCCGCGGCCGGGAGCCCTTGCGGCCCGGGCGGTTGCGGATGTCGTCCTCGTCGGCGTCCTTGCCGTAGCGGCGCATGCTGTCCTACTTCCCGTCAGCTCTGGCCCAGCAGGTCGGCCCACATCTGCGGGAAGTCCGGAAGGGTCTTGGCGGTGGTCGCCACGTTCTCCACCTCGACGCCCTTGACCGCGAGGCCGAGCACGGCGGCGGCGGTGGCGAGGCGGTGGTCCTCGTACGTGTGGAAGACGCCCCCGTGCAGGGTGCGCGGGCGGATCCGCAGGCCGTCCTCGGTCTCGGTGACGTCGCCGCCGAGGTCGTTGATCTCCTTGGCCAGTGCGGCCAGCCGGTCGGTCTCGTGCAACCGCAGGTGGGCGATGCCGTAGAGGTGCGACTCGGAGTCGGCCAGCGCGGCCACGGCGGCGATCACCGGGGTGAGCTCGCCGACGTCGTGCAGGTCGGCCTCGATGCCGTGGATCCGGCCGGTGCCGGTGAACTCCAGGCCCTCGTCGGTGAAGCGGCAGCTGCCGCCCATCCGGGTGTAGATCTCGCGCAGCTGGTCGCCCGGCTGGTAGGTGTGCTTCGGCCAGTCCCGGACGGCCACCCGGCCCCCGGTGACCAGGGCGGCGGCGAAGAACGGGGCGGCGTTGGAGAGGTCCGGCTCGACCACCAGGTCACGGCCGATCAGCGCGCCGGGGGTGACCCGCCAGACGTCCTTCTCGCCGCCGTCCTCGGGGGCGTCCACCTGGCCGCCGGCCTTGCGGACCATGTCGACCGTCATCCGGATGTGCGGCAGCGAGGGCACGCTGCCGCCGATGTTCCGGATCTCCACGCCGTTGTTGTAGCGGGCGCCGGAGAGCAGCAGGGCGCTGATGAACTGCGAGGAGGAGGAGGCGTCCAGCTCCACCGCGCCGCCGTCCAGCGAGCCGGTGCCGTGCACGGTGAGCGGGAAGCCGCCGCGCCCGCCGTCGTCGATCCGCGCCCCGAGGGCGCGCAGGGCGTCGATCACGCCGTGCTGGGGGCGCTCGTAGCTTCGGGGGTCGCCGTCGAAGTGCACCGCGCCGTCGGCGAGCACCGCGAGCGGGGGCAGGAAGCGCATCACGGTGCCGGCGTTGCCGACGTCCACCTGGGCGGGGCCGCGCAGCCGGCCGGCCGGGATGACCCGCCAGGCCTCGCCGCCGCCGGTGCCGCCGCTGGCCGCGTTGACCGTCTCCTCGATGCCGACGCCGAGCGCGCGCAGGCCGTCCGCCATCAGCTGCGAGTCGCGGCTGCGCAGCGGGCGGCGGACCCAGCCCGGGCCGTCGGCGAGCGCCGCCAGCACCAGCGCGCGGTTGGTCGCGGACTTGGAGCCGGGGATGGTCACGGTCGCATCGACGGTGGCGGTGGCGACGGGGGCGGGCCACAGGGAGTCGGTCATGCGGCAAGTCTAGGGGTGGTGGGTGTACCCGCCGGTGCGGTGCCCGGGGCGTGCCGGGAGCGGCTCAGCGGGCCGGCCACTCCAGCAGCCAGCCGCCGCCGATCAGCAGGCAGACCAGCGAGACCACCAGGAACAGCGCCACCCACAGCAGCGCGCCGACACCGGTCAGCCGGGCCAGCTGGTCGGCGTCCGAGTCGGGGGCCCCGCCGTACCGGCGCTTGCGCTGGAGCTCGACCACCGGCCGGACCCCGGCCAGCAGCAGGAACCAGACGCCCAGGTAGGCGAAGGCGGCCTGGAGCTGGTCGCCGCCGTACCAGGAGACCAGCACGAAGGCGGCCCCGGTGACCACCACGGAGAGCACCCCGAAGGCGTTCCGGATCATGATCAGCATGCCGGCCAGCAGCAGGATGGCGATCCACAGCAGCGCGGTGATCCGCCCGGTGGCCAGCAGCGCGGCCCCGCCCAGGCCCAGCAGCGAGGGCGCGGTGTAGCCGGCCGCCGCGGTGAGGATCATGCCCGGGCCGGTCGGCGGCCCGGAGGAGAGGGTCAGCCCCGAGGTGTCGGAGTGCAGCCGGATGCCCGACAGCCGGCGCCGGGTGAGCAGCGCGACCAGGCCGTGCCCGCCCTCGTGCGCGATGGTCACCACGTTCCGGCTGAGCCGCCAGGCCGGGCCGGGCAGGACGGCGAGCAGGGCGATCCCGGCGGCGGCCAGCGCGAGCCAGCCCGGTGGCAGTGGCTGCGGGTCCACCACCCGGTGCCACACGTCCGCGTAGTCCATCCTCACCACCCGTCCCTAGGTCCACTGCCGGAGCGGCAGCCTCCCATGCCAGGACGGCCCGGCGATAGCGTCCGGTTCTGCCGGGGCCGCCGCGACCTCGGCCGGCCCGGGTGCCGGCCCGACCGGCGGAAGATCGCCGTGCCGAACGGGCGGGCGTGGCAAGCTGATCCCCATGTGCGGTCGATTCGCCTCCTCCACCAAGCCGGAGGACCTGGTCGAGATCTTCGGGGTGGGGCAGTGGGATCCCGCCGAGACGCTCGCCCCGAGCTGGAACGTGGCGCCCACCGATCCGGCGTTCGTGGTGCTGGAGCGCACCCCCAAGGGCGGCCGCGCGCCGGTGCGCCAGCTGCGGGTGCTGCGCTGGGGCCTGGTGCCCGCCTGGGCCGCCTCCCCGGACACCGCGGTCAAGATGATCAACGCCCGGGCCGACACCGTGCACGAGAAGCCGGCCTACCGTCAGGCCTTCGCCTCCCGCCGCTGCCTGGTCCCGGTCGACGGGTACTACGAGTGGCAGTCGATACCCGGCGCCAAGGGCAGGGCGGGCAAGCAGCCCTACTTCGTCTCCCGGGCCGACGGCGGCGTCCTCGCGCTGGCCGGCCTGTACGAGTTCTGGCGCGACCGCACCGTGCCGGGCGACCACCCGGATGCCTGGCGGGTGACCTGCACCATCGTCACCACCGAGGCGGAGCCGCTGCTCGCGCCGATCCACGAGCGGATGCCGCTCTTCCTCGACCCGGGCGGCTTCGACGCCTGGCTCGACCCGGCCCGCACCGACCCGGACGAGCTGCGCGGCCTGCTGGTGGCGCCCGCCCCCGGCGTGCTGCGGGTGCACCCGGTGGGCACCGCCGTCGGCAGCATCCGCAACAACGGCCCCGAGCTGGTGCGCGAGCCGACCGACGAGGACCGCACCACCCTCTTCTGACCCCGACCCCGGAGCCCCGCGTGCAGACCCTGGTCCCCACCCCCGCCGGCGACGCCCGGATCACCCTGTTCGAGGCAACCGGCCGCCCGTGGGCCCGCCTCGCCCTCGGCCACGGCGCCGGCGGCGGCGTCGAGGCGGCGGACCTGCAGGCGCTCGCCGCCGCGCTGCCGCCGCTCGGCTTCACCGTGGCGCTGGTCGAGCAGCCCTGGCGGGTGGCCGGCAAGAAGCTGGCCCCGCCCCCCAGGACGCTGGACGCACTCTGGCTGCCGGTGGTCCCGGCGCTGGCCGAGGACGGTGTGCCGCTGTTCGTCGGCGGGCGCAGCGCGGGCGCCCGGGTGGCCTGCCGGACCGGCCTGGCGAGCGGCGCCGCCGGCGTGCTGGCGCTGGCCTTCCCGCTGCACCCGCCGGGCCGCCCGGAGAAGAGCCGGGCCGAGGAGCTGCTGGGCACCGGCCTGCCCACCCTGGTGGTGCAGGGCGGCGCGGACACCTTCGGCACGCCCGCCGAGTTCCCGGCGCTGCCGGCCACCCACCGCCTGGTCGAGGTGCCGCAGGCGGGCCACGGCTTCAAGGTGCCCAAGCGCGCCGCGCTCGGCGGGCCGCAGACCCTCGCCCTGATCACCGACACGGTCGGCGGCTGGCTGGCGGAGGTGACGAAGGCCTGACGGCGTGACCCTCCGTGGCCGGGAATGCGGACCGGTGTCCGATGGTTGACCCCACCGTCAGCAGAGTCCCGGTGGAAGGTGGCCCAGCCCATGGGTTCGATCGCGTGCCCCGAGCGGCCGGAGGAGCGAGCGGTGCCCGGTGCCCTCGTCCCCGACTGGTCACAGTGGCTTGTCGCGGGCGAGAAGCCCGTGAGCCCGATATCCTCCATCTCGGGTCCGCCTGCTGTGGGTCGGGCCCGCACTGCCGAGGAGGTGGGTCCGGTCGCCGCGACCGATGACGAGTCCGTACCGGAGGTGGGCGGTCCTGGCGAGGGCCTGCCCGAGGGCGAGGCGCTCTCCGGTGACGAGCTGGCCGAGGCGATCGGTGAGGACACCTTCCGGGTGTCCGCGGACGAGAGCGAGGAGGCCCGGCGCGACCGCTTCGAGCGGGACGCGCTGATGTACCTCGATCCGATGTACTCGGCCGCGCTGCGGATGACCCGCAACCCGGCCGATGCCGAGGACCTGCTGCAGGAGGCGTTCGCCAAGGCGTACGCGTCCTTCCACCAGTTCCGCGAGGGCACCAACCTCAAGGCGTGGCTGTACCGGATCCTCACCAACACCTTCATCAACTCGTACCGCAAGAAGCAGCGCGAGCCCCAGCGGACCGCGGCGGAGGAGATCGAGGACTGGCAGCTGGCCCGGGCCGAGTCGCACATGTCGACCGGTCTGCGCTCGGCGGAGGCCCAGGCGCTCGACCACCTGCCGGACAGCGATGTGAAGGACGCCCTCCAGGCGATCCCGGAGGAATTCCGCATCGCGGTGTATCTCGCGGACGTCGAGGGCTTTGCCTACAAGGAGATCGCGGACATCATGGGTACACCCATCGGTACGGTGATGTCCCGACTGCACCGGGGCCGCCGCCAGTTGCGCGGCATGCTGGAGGACTACGCCCGTGACCGCGGGCTCGTCCCGGCGGGCAGTGGAGCAGGGCAGGAAGCGAAGGGCGCGGGCTCATGAGCTGCGGCGATCCGCACGACACCGAGTGTGGCGAGGTGCTCGACCACCTCTACGAATTCCTCGACAACGAGATGGCCGAGGGCGACTGCGCCAAGCTGCGGGTGCACTTCGAGGAGTGCTCCCCCTGCCTGGAGAAGTACGGTCTCGAACAGGCGATCAAGGCGCTGATCAAGCGGTCCTGCGGCTGCGACGACACGCCGGTGGACCTGCGGACCAAGGTGCTGGCGCGGATCGACTCGATCCGGGCCGGCCAGCGGGCCGCGGCGGCCGCCGCGGCCACGCAGGCGTCCGACGGACCGGCGGCCGGGCACGGCGCCCCGGCGACCGCCGCCGCCGAGTAGCACCGCGCCTCTCGCGCGCACGGGCCGGCCCGGGGATCCCCCGTGGCCGGCCCGCGCCGTTCGGCGAGGTCGGCGGGTGGGGTCAGCAGGGGCCGTCGTCGGCCCAGACGCCCCACTGACCGCTGGCGGTCGGCACCTCGTTCAGGGTCCACCACTTGGCGTGGTAGTTGTGGCCCTGGTACGAGACCTTGTTGCCGTTGGTGTAGGTGGTGGTGGCGCTCCAGGCCGGCTGGGTGCAGACACCCTGGGTCGGGCTGTGGCTCGGACTCGGGCTGGTGGGCGGCGGGCTGCTGGGCGGCGTGGTGGGCGGGGTCGCGCCGGCGAAGCGGACCGTGAACTTGGTGAAGTCCCAGTCGTTCTGGGCGACGCTGGAGCAGGAGCCGGACAGCCCGGGGTCGACCGTGCCGGCGCACTGGCGGTCCCGGTTGACGGACCAGTAGGTGTAGCGGGCCAGCTTGTGCGCGGTGGCGAAGTCGAGCACGGTCTGGAAGTCCGCCTGCCGGAAGTACTCGGCGGCGTCGGTGCGGCCGTTCATCAGCGAGACGCCCTCGTGGGCGTAGGCGGTGGCCTCGTTCCAGCCGAAGGTGGTCTGCAGGATCTGGTTGAACTTCACCAGCGCGTCGGTCTGGGCGGCCGCCCCGTTGAAGCCGCCGTCGAACGGCATGATCGAGAAGTTGTTCGGGGTGAAGCCCTGGGACTTGGCCTCGTTCAGCATCTGCGTCCCGAACCAGCCGGTGCCCGCGTTGGTGCCGGCCGTGGTGATCGACACGTACAGGCCCGGGTTGTCGCGCTGCAGGATCCGGGCGGCGCCGATCTCGTTGTGGATCGCCGCCGTGTTCTCGTACTCCGGCTCCTCCAGGTCGAAGTCGATCGCCTTCAGCTGGTACTTGGTGATCACCTTCTGGTACCCGGCGGCGGTCGCCTCCGGGGTGCCGCAGCCCTGGCCGAGCTTGTTGCCGCCGTAGCCGCCGACCGAGACGGAGACGTCGCCGCCCTTGGCGCGGATCTTCTGGATCACCGCGGGCATGGCGGTGTCGGTGTCGATCGAGGAGGTGCCTCCCCAGGCCGGCCGGCAACCGCCGGCGTCCAGGATGAAGGCCAACTGGAAGGCCTTCTGCCCGGTCGCGTCCATCACGGCGGCCGGGTCCGGCGGGCTGTTGTCCTCGGGCATCAGGTACGGCGCCGAGGCGTACCAGTTGCTGCCCAGCGCATCGGTGGCGGCGAGCGCGTCGGTGCCGGCCGAGAAGGCCACGACGCCTCCGGCGAGCAGGCCGAGGGCGGCGGTGGCGACGACGGCCACGGTGCCCCGGCGGCGTCGGTGCCGACCGGGTACGGGGGAGCGGAGCCGGTTTCGTTCCATGGGGGAACCTCTCCGAGCGGGGGTGTGGGGGACCGCCCCGCACGCGGGACGGCGGGTGGCGGGTGGCGCGGTGCGCGGGGTGCGCGGCCCGGACGCGGACCGGGCTGCTCCATAAAATGGACTGGACCACATCCGGGGGTCAAGAGCGCGGCCAAGGCTTGGGCTTCTCTTAAGGTGCGGCTCGGGTACGAGCGGTCAACTGCTCGGCCGGGGCGGCTGTTTCACTCGTTCGGGTGAGCTGAGGTGGTGGCGACGGCGGCAATCCCGCATCGTGCGTCCGAGCCCTCCGGCCGCGCCCTATCCTCCTGACTGGCCCTCACGTCAGATGGGCGGAGCGCGGGGTGGGGAGGCCGGTATCACCAGTGATCGCGACCGGGAGGCCCTGCCGCCCGCGGTGGCAGGATGCGTCGTCGCGGTGCTCGCCGTCGCCCTCTGCTGCCTGCTGCCCCTGCTGGTCGCCGCACCGGCGCGCTGGCTCGGCGGGCCGGTCGACCTCCGGCGGCTGGTCCCGCTCGCCCTGCTGCACCTGTGCCTGGAGTCGATCGCCCAGGGGCTGCCCACCCCGTGCGCCCGGATCTGGCGGCTGCTGCGCC
This sequence comes from Kitasatospora sp. NPDC049258, assembly GCF_040678895.1. NCBI lineage: Bacteria > Bacillati > Actinomycetota > Actinomycetes > Kitasatosporales > Streptomycetaceae > Kitasatospora > Kitasatospora sp. NPDC049258. The sequence goes on along the minus strand of NZ_JBFAQT010000029.1, from coordinate 52,508 downwards.
GTCGCGACCAGGACCCGGTGGAGCCGGCCGGGCGTCCCGGCAGCAGCTTCCTCCCGGTGCTGTTCGCCGGGGTGCTGATGCTCCCGCCGGCCGCCGCCGCGCTGATCGCGGTGCCGGCCGCGCTGGTCGGGCGGACCGCACCGCCCCGGGGGCCGCGCCGGCTGTGGAACGCGGCGCAGCTGGCGATCGCCGCCTTCGCGGCGGCCGTGGCCTTCCACCTGCTCGACGGGCCGAGGCTGCTGGCGGGCTGCCACTTCCCCGGCGCGGCGCTCGGCGCCTGCGCCGCGGTCCTGCTGTTCTGCCTGGTCAACGGCGTGCTGGTGGGCTGCATCCGGTGGCTCGCCGGCTGCGGGTCGGCGCTCGGATCGCTCCGCGAGCTGGGCGCCTGCCTGGCGCCCGCGCTGCTGCACGGGGCCGGCGGGCTGATGGTCGCGGTGCTCTGGCAGGGCTCGTACGGGCCGCTGGCGGTGCTGCTGGCGCTGCTGCCGCTGTCGATCTCGGCCTGGGTCTGCGCCCAGGCGTCCCGCGAGCAGGCGGCCCACCGGGCCACCGTGCAGGCGCTGGTGCAGGCGGTGGAGATCAAGGACGCCTACACCCGCGGTCACAGCGAGCGGGTGGGCCGGGCCTCGGTGCTGATCGCCCGCCAGCTCGGGATGGCCGAGGAGCGGATCCGCACCCTGCACTTCGCCGGCACCCTGCACGACGTCGGCAAGCTCGCGGTCGCCACCGAGCTGCTGCGGCGCAACGGCCCGCTCAGCGAGGCCGAGCGGCGGGCGGTCGAGGTGCACCCGGTGGCCGGCTTCGAGCTGGTCCGCGAGCTGGCCTTCCTCGGCGAGGCCCGGGACGGCATCCTGCACCACCACGAGCGTCTGGACGGCCGCGGCTACCCGGACGGGCTGTCCGGCGCCCGGATCCCGGAGTTCGCCCGGATCATCTCGGTCGCCGACGCCTTCGACTCGATGACCTCCACCCGCTCGTACCGGCGCGGCCGCCCGGTCGACGAGGCGGTGGCCGAGCTGGGCCGGTGCGCGGGCAGCCAGTTCGACCCGGTGATGGTGCGGGCGCTGGTCCGCGCCCTGGCGGAACACGACTGGCAGGTCGAACCGGCCCCGCCCGGCGGCTGGGACGGCGAGGTGCCGGACATCCCGCTCGGCGTGCCCGAGCCGACCCGGCCGGGGCCCGGCCGGCGCTCCCCGGTCTCCTCCGGCGGATCGCCGTGACCGGCACGGCGCCCGCGGTGCTGTACGGGGCGGCGGCCGGACTCTTCGGGGCGGCCCTGCTGCACAGCGCCCTGCACGGCCTGGCCGAGCCCACGGTGGCGCTGGCCTTCGTCGGGCTGGTCGCGGTCGGCGAGTGCGTCCGGGGTGTGCTGCCGGGCGACCGCGAGCAGGCGCCGGTGGCCGCCGCCGCGGCCCTCGCCTACGCGCTGCTCGGCCCGCTGCGCGGGCTGCCGACCTCGCACGGCGCCTTGCAGGTGGTGACGGTGGTCGGGCTCGGCACGCTGGCGGGCGCGCTGCTGCGCCGGGCGGTGCGCGGCGGCCGGCGGCGGTCCGATCCGTGGGTGCCGCCGGCCCGGGCGGACGCGGCGGCCCGCAGGCTGCTGACGGCGGCCTTCGCGGCGGTGCTCTTCCAGCCGCTCTACAACAGCGGGGCGATCGACCGGCTGCCGCTGACCGGTCCCGGCTACGGAGCGTTCCTGATCGTGCTGGCCGCGCTGGCGGCGCTCTGCGACGCGGCCCTGGCGGCCGTGCTCCAGTACTCCAGGACGGGCGGGCGGTTCGGCACGGTGCTGGAGGACGAGCTGCGCTCGCTGGCCGGGATCGGCACGGCGATCGTGGCCACCGGGATGCTGCTCAGCCTGCTGGCGGGGGAGGTCGGGCTGTGGGCGCTGCCGCTGCTGTGCACCCCGCTGCTGCTGGCCCGGGCGGCCTTCCGGCGGGCGGCCGCGGCCCGGGCGACCACCGGTCAGACCATCGAGGCGCTGGCCAGGGCCACCGAGGTGGCCGGCTACACCACCCCGGGGCACGCCCGCCGGGTGGCCGACACCGCGTGCGCGCTCGGCCGCGAGCTCGGGCTCGGCAGCCGGGAGCTCGCCCTGCTGGAGGACGCCGCGCTGATGCACGACATCGGCCAGCTGTCCCTGGTGGAGCCGGTGCCGGGCGGTGCCACCGCCCTGCTGCCCGCCGAGGAGCAGCAGCGGATCGCCCGGCTGGGCAGCGAGGTGATCCGGCGGACCGGGGTGCCCCGGCAGGTCTGGCAGCAGGTGGCCAGGCTGGCCGACCCCGGGCGGCTGCCGGACGGCCGGCCGGACCACTCGCTGCCGGTCGCCGCCCGCATCATCCGGGTCGCCAACGCCCACGACGACCTGCTGACCGCGGCCCGCAGCGCCGGCCTGCCGGAGGTGGCCGGGCGCCTGGAGGCACTGGAGCGGCTTCGGCTGGAGCGCGGCCGGGCGTACGACCCGGTGGTGCTGGACGCCCTGGTCAGAGTGGGTGGCGCGGTGCCCGGCGGGGCGCCCGGCAGCGCCGGCGGGCCGTACTGAACGGCCGCGCGGGAAGCGCGCGTCACGGGTGCCGTGGTTGGATGCGGTCGTGGCGGGAACACCCGAGGCGGGGCGACCCGGTGACGACAAACGGCAGGGACGGAACGTGAGGATCTTCCACCGCACACGGCACCGGCCGTCTGCCACCTGGCGGCAGACGACCGACCGGGCCTTCACGCTGATCGGCGACGGCCGGTACGAGGACGCCGGGGCCCTGCTGGTGATGGCCGCGGACCTGGAGCCCTGGCTCTCCGACTCCTGGTTCAACCTGGCCCTGCTGCACAAGTTCCGCCGGGACTGGGAGCAGTCCCGCACCGCCGGACTGCGCGCCGTCGCCCTGCTCGACCGCGGCCAGGGCGCCCCGGACTGGTGGAACCTCGGGATCACCGCCACCGCGCTGCAGGACTGGCCGCTGGCCCGCCGGGCCTGGCAGGCGTACGGCCTGCGGCTGCCCGGCGGCCCGGCGGCGGCCGAGGGCACCATCGAGCTGGATCTGGGCACCACCCCGGTCCGGCTCTCCCCGGACGGTGAGTCCGAGGTGGTCTGGGGCCGCCGGCTCGACCCGGCCCGGATCGAGGTGCTGTCGATCCCGCTGCCCTCCTCCGGCCGCCGCTGGGGCGAGGTGGTGCTGCACGACGGCGCCCCGCACGGCGAGCGGGTCGCGGACTCGGTGGCCTACCCGGTCTTCGACGAGATCGAGCTCTGGGCGCCCTCCCCGGTGCCGACCCACGTGGTGCTGCTGCAGGCCGCCACCGCGGGTGACCGGGACGCGCTGGAGCGCCTGGTCTCCGACGCCGGCTACGCGGCCGAGGACTGGACCTCCTCGGTGCGGCTGCTGTGCCGGGCCTGTTCGGAGAGCCGGATGGCGATCGACGACGGCCGCACCGTGCACCACGACCCGCACGACGACGGCGACGCCTTCCACCCCGGCCACCTGAGCCACCTGAGCCAGGGCAGCGCCGGGCTGGCCTGGCTGGTGGAGCGGGAGTGCGGGATCGCCGCCCCCTCGGCGCTGGTGCGGATCCTGCTGGAGCGCTGGGTGGCCGGTTCGCCCGCCACCCGGGCGTACCGGGATCTGGAGGAGGTCTGCTGAGAACGGGCCGCGGGCTCCCGGGAGTAAGGACCGGCGGTGACCCTGGGGCCGTACCCTTGAGCGGTACATCTCGGTAGATCCACGAAAGCGGAAGCGACCATGGCGGACCAGCACGACCACGAGCACGACCACGAGCACGACCACGCCGAGCCCGAGGCCCAGCAGGTGATCGGTGAGGTGCCCGACCTCTCCCGGGGCACCGCCCGCCCGATCACCGTGGTCGGCAACCCCGTCCTGCACCGCGAGTGCAAGGACGTCACCTCCTTCGACGCCGAACTCGCCGCGCTGATCGACGACATGTTCGTCTCGATGGAGGCGGCCCAGGGCGTCGGCCTGGCGGCCAACCAGATCGGCGTCGACCTGAAGGTCTTCGTCTACGACTGCCCGGACGACGAGGGCGTGCGCCACATCGGCCACGTGATCAACCCGGTGCTGGAGGACCTGCCGGCCGGCCGCCGGGTGCTGGACGACTCGCCGGAGGGCTGCCTCTCGGTGCCGACCGCGTACATGGACCTGGCCCGCCCGGACTACGCCGCGGTCACCGGCCAGGACAAGGACGGCAACCCGATCCGGGTCGAGGGCACCGGCTTCTTCGCCCGCTGCCTGCAGCACGAGACCGACCACCTGTACGGGTACCTGTACATCGACCGGCTCTCCAAGCGCGACCGCAAGGACGCCCTGAAGCAGATGGCCGAGGGCACCGCCCGCTACGCCACCGTGCCCAACGACTGAGCCGCGGCACGCCGAAGGGCCGGTACCGGAGCGATCCGGTACCGGCCCTTCGGCATGTGGGGCGCGGTCTAGAAGTCGTCGTCGAAGGCGACCGAGCCCTCGACCGCGACCTGGTACGCCGAGACCCGGCGCTCGAAGAAGTTGGTCAGCTCCTGCACGTTCTGCAGCTCCATGAACCCGAACGGGTTGCTGGACCCGTAGCGGATCGGCAGGCCCAGCCGGGCGAGCCGCTGGTCGGCCACGGCCTGCAGGTACTCCCGCATCGACTCGGTGTTCATGCCCGGCAGGCCCTCGCCGCACAGGTCACGGGCGAACTGGAGCTCGGCCTCGACGGCCTCCTCCAGCATCTCGGTGACCTGCTTGGCCATCTGGTCGTCGAAGAGGTCGGGCTCCTCCGAGCGGACGGTGTCCACCACCGAGAAGGCGAAGTCCATGTGCATGGACTCGTCCCGGAACACCCAGTTGGTGCCGGTGGCCAGACCGTGCAGCAGCCCGCGGGAGCGGAACCAGTACACGTACGCGAACGCGCCGTAGAAGAACAGGCCCTCGACGCAGGCCGCGAAGCAGATCAGGTTGAGCAGGAACGCCCGGCGGTCGTCCTTGGACTGCAGCGAGTCCAGGTGGTCGACGGCGTTCATGTACGTGAAGCAGAACTGCGCCTTCTGGTGGATGGAGGGGATGTTCTCCACCGCGTCGAAGGCCGCCGCCCGGTCCTCGGGATCGGGCAGGTAGGTGTCGAGCAGCGTCAGGTAGAACTGGACGTGCACGGCCTCCTCGAACAGCTGCCGGGACAGGTAGAGCCGGGCCTCGGGCGAGTTGATGTGCTTGTAGAGGCTCAGCACCACGTTGTTGGCGACGATCGAGTCACCGGTGGCGAAGAAGGCGACCAGCCGGCCGATCATGTGCCGCTCGCCCTCGCTCAGCTTGGCGAGGTCGGCGACGTCGGAGTGCAGGTCCACCTCCTCCACGGTCCAGGTGTTCTTGATCGCGTCCCGGTACCGGTCGTAGAACGACGGGTAGCGCATCGGACGCAGGGTCAGCTCGAACCCGGGGTCGAGCAGCATCTTCTCGCGGTCGGCGGAACTCACTGGCAGGCCTCGCAGGACTCGGGGTTCTCCAGGGAGCAGGCGAGCGCCGCCTCCTCCTCCGGGGAGAGGGTGGGGGAGGGCACCGGCACGGGGGCGGCGGTGCGGGCGGCGCCGGACGCGGCCTGGGCGATCCGGGTGGCCGGACGCGAACGCAGGTAGTAGGTGGTCTTCAGACCGACCTTCCAGGCGTAGGCGTACATCGAGCTGAGCTTGCCGATGGTCGGCGCGGCCATGAAGAGGTTCAGCGACTGGCTCTGGTCGATGTACGGCTGCCGGGCGGCGGCCAGGTCGATCAGCGCGCGCTGGGGCAGCTCCCACGCGGTGCGGTAGAGCGAACGGACGCCGGCCGGCAGCCAGTTCAGCTCCTGCACCGAGCCGTTGGCCTCGCGCAGCGCGTCCCGGGTCTGCTGGTCCCAGACACCGAGCTCCTTGAGCTCGCGCACCAGGTACGGGTTGACCTGGAGGAACTCGCCGGACAGCGTCTCGCGCTTGAACAGGTTGGAGACCTGCGGCTCGATGCACTCGTACACACCGGCGATCGAGGCGATGGTCGCGGTCGGCGCGATCGCCAGCAGCAGCGAGTTGCGCAGGCCGGTGGTGGCGATCTTCGCGCGCAGCGCGTCCCAGCGCCCGCTCCACTGCGGGGCGGTGTCGAAGTGGTCGATGTGCAGCTGGCCGCGGGCGGCCCGGGTCTCCGCGTACGCGCTGTGCTGCCCGAACTCCTCGGCCAGCTCGCTGGAGCGCTCGTAGGCGGTGAGCATGATGCGCTCGGAGATCAGCGTGGAGAGCTGCTTGGCCTCGGCCGAGTCGAAGTCGATCCGGAGCTTGAAGAAGACGTCCTGCAGGCCCATCACGCCGAGGCCGACCGGCCGCCAGCGGGAGTTGGAGTTCCCGGCCTCGGGGGTCGGGTAGAAGTTGATGTCGATGACCCGGTCCAGGAAGGTCACGGCGGTGCGCACGGTGGCGTCCAGCCGCTCCCAGTCCATCGCGCCGAGCAGGTCCTCGACCGAGGCGCCGTCCGCCACGTGCGCGCCCAGGTTGACCGAGCCCAGGTTGCAGACCGCGGTCTCGGAGTCGTCGGTGACCTCCAGGATCTCGGTGCACAGGTTCGAGGAGTGCACCGTGCGGCCGGGCAGCGCGGTCTGGTTGGCGGCGCGGTTGGAGGCGTCCTTGAAGGTCATCCAGCCGTTGCCGGTCTGCGCCAGGGTGCGCATCATCCGGGCGTACAGGGTCTGCGCGGGGATGGTGCGCACGGCCTTGCCGGCCTGCTCGGCCTTCAGGTACGCCTCGTCGAAGTCGGCGCCCCACAGGTCGACCAGCTCGGGCACGTCGGCCGGGGAGAACAGCGACCAGTCCGCGTCGGCGTTGACCCGGCGCATGAACTCGTCCGGGATCCAGTGCGCCAGGTTGAGGTTGTGGGTGCGGCGGGCCTCTTCGCCGGTGTTGTCGCGGAGCTCCAGGAACTCCTCGATGTCGGCGTGCCAGGTCTCCAGGTAGACGCAGGCCGCGCCCTTGCGCCGGCCGCCCTGGTTGACGGCGGCGACCGAGGAGTCCAGGGTGCGCAGGAACGGCACGATGCCGTTGGACTGGCCGTTGGTGCCGCGGATCAGGCTGCCGCGCGAGCGGATCCGGCTGTAGGACAGGCCGATGCCGCCGGCGTGCTTGGACAGCCGGGCGATCTGCGCGTAGCGCGAGTAGATCGAGTCCAGGTTGTCCAGCGGCGAGTCCAGCAGGTAGCAGCTGGACATCTGCGGGTGCTTGGTGCCGGAGTTGAACAGGGTCGGCGAGGACGGCAGGTAGGAGAGCGCGCTCATCAGCGCATACAGCTCGGCGACCTCGCGCACCGACTTCTCGCTGTCGCCGACCGCCAGCCCGGCGGCGACCCGGAGCAGGAAGTGCTGCGGGGTCTCGATCACCTTGCGGGTGATCGGGTGGCGCAGCAGGTACCGGGACTGCACGGTCCGCAGGCCGAAGTACTCGAAGCGGTCGTCGCCCTGCTGGTCGATCAGCGCGTCGAAGGCGTCCGCGTGCCGGGCCACGAAGGCGGCGGTGGTGTCGCCGATCAGGCCCTCGGCGTGGCCGACGGCGATCGAGGCGGAGAACGAGAGGGCGCCCTGGCCGATCGCCTCGTCCGAGATCTCCAGCGCCAGCAGGCGGGCGGCCAGCTTCGAGTACTGGGGGTCCTCGGCGATCATCGACGCGGCGGCCTCCACGGCCAGCCCGCGCAGCTCCGCGAAGTCGGAGCCGGCGTGGCGGCCGCGCAGCGCGGCGGCGGCGACGTGGCCGGGGTCCACCTGGGGGAGGTCGGTGCTCCGGTCGGTGAGCAGCCGGAGCAGCGCGGCACCGGGATCGGTCTGGGCGACGGAGGCTGAACCCTGGGACGGCAGGGCGACTGAGGCAGCGACGGTCAAGGCGCACTCTCTCCTGTGGCGGCGGCGGACGAGATCAGCCGGACCGTTGCGGACAGGGCGGAGCGGCACGCCGAATCACCAGGCGCGCATGGTCCCACCCCGGCCCACCCGCGAGGCCCGGACAAGTACTGCGGTGCTGCAAGGCATCTGCGGGGAAGCCGTGTGGCACACCGTCGGCAGGTCTCGGACTCGCGGGTCAGGGTGTTGCGAAGCCCGCTCACCGTTGCGGGGCAGCCCCGGACTCCCACCGGGTTTCCCTGCGTCGACAGCGAGAGCGAGCATACATGTTGTGGGCGGGCTCAGGATGCGCCACCAGATGTAGTGCCGCGTGTCGTGGTCGCTCAACTGCGTTGTGCCACCGGACCGGGCCCTGGCCGAGCCTCAGAATGTGATGGAGTAGACGATCACGCCGACGCCGGGCGCCGGCTCCCAGTCCCGCTCCGGGGCCCGGTGGAAGCCCAGTCGTTCGTAGACACGATGGGCCGCGGTCATCTGCGGGCGGGTGGAGAACGCCATTCCGGTGAGCCCCAGCTCCCGGCTGCGCGCCATCGCGGCGCGCACCAGGGCGCCGCCGGCGCCGCGGCCGCGGGCCGCCCGCGCGACCGCCAGCATCCGGATCTCGCCCTCGTGCGGCTCGGCGATGTCGGCCCAGGGGTTGCCGCCCGCGGCGAAGGTCACACAGCCGAGCACGGCTCCCGGTCCGCCGGCCGGATCGAGGGCGACGAGCAGCTCGGCCTCCTCGGCCCGGCGCCGGGCGTCCCCGAGGAGCTCGGCGTAGGGGCCGTCGGGCTTGCTGTGCCCCTCGCCGACGTAGACCTCGACGCAGAGCGCTCCGGCCGGGGCGAGGTCCTCCTCGCGGGCGTGGCGGATGACGAGATCGGTGACGGCGTCCATGCCCCGATTCTGCCGAAGGCCGGGTCGGTGCCGGTGGGCAGGGTGCCGTGCAGCCGGTCCGGCAGACCGGGGTCGGCCGGGTAGCCGCCGGAGCGGTGCCAGTTGTCCCGGCCGTGCCGGCCGGTGCGGTCGAGGTCGCGGCCGACCAGCAGGCCGAGCAGGCCGAAGGCGCCGGCCGCGCCGGCCAGGGCGAGCACGCCGTGGAGCGCTGAGGAGGTCATGCCTCCACTCTCGCGAGGGCCCCGCAGGCGGACGAGTGGCAGAAATGCCCACTTGCCTCGAAAACCTGCCACCGCCATGCTGGAGCCATGCTGAAGAACGTGGTCGCCGTGGTGCTGGAGGAGGTCCACCCCTTCGAGCTGGGGGTGGCCTGCGAGATCTTCGGCCTGGACCGGAGCGACGACGGCCTGCCGGTCTACGACTTCGCGCTCGCCTCGGCCCGCCCCGGCCCGCTGCGCACCCATGCCGGCTTCAGCGTCGACGTACCGTACGGCGCGGAGCGGATCGCCGAGGCCGACCTGGTGATCGCCGCCGCGACCGGCATCCAGGACGGGTTCCCGGCCCCGCTGATCGAGGCCCTGCGGGCGGCCGTGGAGCGTGGCGCGCGGGTGCTGTCGATCTGCAGCGGCACCTTCCTGCTGGGCGCCGCCGGGCTGCTCGACGGGCGCCGCTGCACCACCCACTGGCGGCACTCCGAGCGGCTGGCCGCGCGCTTCCCGCTCACCACGGTCGAGCCGGACGTGCTCTACGTGGACGAGGACCCGGTGATCACCGCGGCCGGTACCGCCGCCGGCATCGACGCCTGCCTGCACCTGGTCCGCAAGGTCCAGGGGCCCGAGGTGGCCCGCGGGATCGCCCGCCGGATGGTGGTCGCACCGCACCGGGACGGCGGCCAGGCGCAGTTCGTCGCCAGGCCGCTGCCGGCCGAGGACGGCGATTCGCTGGGCGGCCTGCTGGAGTGGCTCCGCCACCACCTCGACCAGGAGCTCACGGTGGACCAGCTGGCCGCCAGGGCGCACATGTCGCCGCGCACCTTCGCCCGCCGCTTCCAGCAGGAGACCGGGACCACCCCGCACCGCTGGCTGACCGGCCAGCGGGTGCTGCTGGCCCAGCGCCTGTTGGAGGGCACCGGCGAGCCGGTGGACGCGGTGGCGGCCCGCTGCGGGTTCGGCAACGCGGCCACCCTGCGGCACCACTTCGGCCGCTGGCTGGGCACCACCCCGCAGGCCTACCGGCGGGCCTTCGGCGGCGTGGGGCAGCCCGCCGGCCGGTGAGCCGGGGCGGCGGGGCCGGAGCAGCGGTGGGGCAGGGGATCGGTCAGGCAGGGGATCGGTCGGGCAGGGGATCGGTCGGGCGGCGGGGCAGGGGGGTCAGGAGGCGGGTCGGTCCAGGTGGCCGGTGTCGTTCCAGCCGTCCGGCACCAGCCGGCCGCAGTCGGCCCGCCAGCGGCTGGCGGAGCAGTTGCGCACCGGTTCGAGGGCGATCAGGTCGGGCTCGGTGAGCCGGTCCAGGATGTAGCGCAGCATCAGCACGGTGCAGTCGTGCGCGACCACCAGCACCGGGTGGCCGTCCTCCTCCTCGCCCAGGTCGCGCAGCAGGCTGCGCACCCGCAGCGCCACGTCCAGCCAGGACTCGCCGCCGGGCGGCCGGTAGTGCAGCTCGCCCATCCGGCGGCGGCGGGCGGCCTCGCTCGGGTGCTCCTTCTCGATCGCGGCCTTGGTGAGCATCTCCAGGACGCCCAGCTCTCTGTCCCGCAGCCGCTCGTCCTGCCGGACCGGGATCGTGACCGGCACCGCGCCCAGCCCGCAGGCCTGGGCGAGCGCGATCCGGGTGGTCTCGGTGGTGCGCAGGTACGGCGAGCACCAGACGCTGCGCGGGCGGTCGGCCGCCGGCAGCGCCGCCCACCAGCGGCCGAGCGCCTGGGCCTGGGCCTGGCCGCGCATCGAGAGCGGGATGTCGGCGTCCCGGCTGGTGATCGGGACGGTCAGCGCCCCGGTCGCGTCGGCGTGCTTGAACTCGACGTTGGCGGTCGACTCGCCGTGCCGGGTGGCGATCAGCAGTGAGGGCAGCCGGGTGCCCTCGCGGTGGTTCCGGTGTCCGTTCAGGATGGTGCCGAGCTCGGTCATGGCAGCGTCTCCCCGTTTCCTCGTCTCTGCCTGGGACGAACGGCCCGCCACACAGATCATCGCCCGATATGATCGCGCCGTCGCCTCAAGTGTTGACCGAGGCGACGGCGCGATCACAGGGCGCACACAGGGCTTTGTGCGCGCTCCCGATGACTCAGTGCGCTGCCGCAGGCTGCGGGGCGCCCTCGACGGCCGGCTCGCCGGCGTCGGCACTGTAGTCGGCCGGCGAGGTGGCGTCCACGCCCTCCGGGGCCTTGGCGGCCCGCAGCACCAGCGTCAGCACCACGGCCACCAGCAGGTTCAGCACGAACGCGGTGAGCCCGATGTAGCCGATCTCGCCGATCCCGGGAATCTCCGCGGAGCTGCCGCCGAAGTGCTTGGTGGCGGGCGAGGAGACCCCGTAGGCCTTCCAGGTGCCGTACCCCATGCCCGCCGCCCAGCCGGCCAGCAGCGCCCAGCGGTGGAACCAGCGGGTGAACAGGCCGCCGACGATCGAGACGAAGGTCTGCAGGATCCACAGGCCGCCCAGCAGCTGCAGGTTGATCGCGAACTGCTTGTCCATGGTCAGCACGAAGGCCAGCGCGCCGACCTTGACCAGCAGCGAGGCGATCTTGGCGACCTTGGTCTCCTCGGCCGCGGTGGCGCCGGGCTTGAGGAACTCCTTGTAGACGTTGCGGGTGAACAGGTTGGCGGCGGCGATCGACATGATCGCGGCCGGCACCAGGGCGCCGATGCCGATCGCGGCGAAGGCCACGCCGGTGAACCAGTCCGGGAACATGTCCTCGAACAGCTGCGGCACCGACAGCTGGGCGTTGAAGCCCTTGACGCCCTTGCCCACCCCGGCCGCGATCGCCATGAAGCCGAGCAGCGCCAGCAGGCCCAGCATCAGCGAGTAGGCCGGCATCAGCGCCATGTTGCGGCGCACCGTGTTGCGTGACCTGGAGGCCAGCACCCCGGTGACCGAGTGCGGGTACATGAACAGCGCCATCGCGGAGCCGAGCGCCAGCGTGGCGTAGCCCCACTGGGCCTTGGGCCCGGTGATCAGCTGGCCGATCGGCTTGCCGGTGCTCGGGTTGACGGTGGAGAACTTCTGCGCGGCGGCGTCGAAGATGTGCCCGTACCCGCCGAGCCGCATCGGGATGTAGATCACCGCCACGATGATCACGAGGTAGATCAGTCCGTCCTTGACGAACGCGATCAGGGCCGGCGCCCGCAGCCCGGACGAGTAGGTGTAGGCCGCCAGCACGGCGAAGGCCAGGAACAGCGGCAGGTCCTTCATGAACCAGTTCCCGGAGCCGCCGACCCCGAGCACGTCCAGCACCGCCTGGATGCCCACCAGCTGCAGCGCGATGTACGGCATGGTGGCCAGGATCCCGGTCAGCGCGACCGCCAGCGACAGGCCCTTGGAGCCGTACCGCCCGCGCACGAAGTCGGCCGGGGTGACGTACCCGTGCACCCGGGAGACCGACCACAGGCGCGGCAGGAACAGGAAGACCAGCGGGTACGCGATGATCGTGTACGGCACCGCGAAGAAGCCCGCGGCGCCCGCACCGTAGATCACCGCCGGGACGGCGATGAAGGTGTACGCGGTGTACAGGTCGCCGCCGAGCAGGAACCAGGTGACCCAGGTGCCGAAGCTCCGGCCGCCCAGGCCCCACTCGTCGAGGTGCAGGGCGTTGTCGGCCTTGCGCCAGCGCGAGGCCAGGAAGCCCATCACGGTGACCAGGGCGAAGAACAGCAGGAAGACCGTCAGGGCGACGGTGTTGAGGTCCTTCATCGCCCGGCACCGCCCTGGGCGGCCCTGGCGGCCTTGCGGGCCTTCTCGTCCCGGTTGATCAGCAGGTAGGCGCCGACCGTGAACACGGCCGAGACCGGCACCCACATCAACTGGTACCAGTAGAAGAACGGCATCCCGCCGAGCTCGGGCCCGGTCTTGGTGTAGGAGGCGACCCAGAGCATCGAGACGACGGGCACGGCCAGGCACAGCCCGGCCAGGACCCGGGCCGGCGTGACCTGTGGGAGTGCTGGGACTTCTGACGACATGATTGCGGCTCCGGCTGAAGAGGGTTCACCTCGTCGGCGCCGCAACGCACATCGCTGTCCGCCCGCCGAGCAGCACCAGTGGTGACCAGTAGTCAGTACGGGAGCGAAATGTAGGGCACCCAGTGACCTGTGTCACTGGGCGCGACGGAACTTCTCGCGAATCGGACGGACAGACCGGGCGAATCCGGTCGATCCGGGCCTACTCCGGGCGCTTGAGCCGGGTGATGAACTTGTACCGGTCGCCGCGGTAGATCGAGCGGACCCACTCGACCGGCTGGCCCTCGGTGTCGAAGGAGTGCCGGGAGAGCTGGAGCATCGGCAGGCCCAGGTCGGAGCCGAGCAGACCGGCCTCGCGCGGGTCGGCCAGAGTGGTCTCGATGGTCTCCTCGGCCTCGGCCACGGTCACCCCGTAGACCTCGCGCAGCGCGGTGTAGAGCGAGTTGTGCTTGGCCAGGTTGCGGCGCAGCGCCGGGAAGCGCTTGGCCGACAGGTGGGCCACCTCGATCGCCATCGGGTCGCCGTTGGCCAGCCGCAGCCGCTCGATCCGCAGCACCCGGCCGCCGGGCTTGATGTCCAGCAGTGGGGCGAGCCGCTCGTCGGCGGTGATGTAGCCGAGCTCGATCAGCCGGGAGGTGGGCTCCAGGCCCTGGGCGCGCATGTCCTCGGTGTACGAGGTCAGCTGGAGCGCCTGGGCGACCTTGGGCTTGGCCACGAAGGTGCCCTTGCCCTGGATCCGCTCCAGCCGGCCCTCCACCACCAGCTCCTGCAGCGCCTGGCGGACGGTGGTCCGCGAGGTGTCGAACTGGGCGGCCAGCGCGCGCTCGGGCGGCACCGGCGTACCGGCCGGCTGAACCTCCGTCAGCTGCAGCAGGTGCCGCTTCAGGCCGTAGTACTTGGGGACCCGGGCCGCCGTGTCGGTGGCAGGACCGGACTGTGCCGGCACCGTGGTTCCTCCGGGGAGGTCCGCCGTGTCCCTGTCGCCGCTCATGGCCGCTCTCACTCCTCGCAGTGCAGCCGTCACCGGCTCCTCCATCGATGTATCAGCACATGGTTGCACGCGGGGGCCGGTCGGCGTGAGTTCCCTTCTGCAACCAAAATCTTGCGGTCCCCGGCGAGAACCCCGGGCATCCGCCCGGAGCCGCCCGCCGGCGACCCGCGGGACCGGTCCGCGGAGCGGCTCGTGGACCGGTCCGTACGGGCCCCTGGGCGCCCCGAAGGGCCCCGGTCAGCCGGACTGGGCGGTCGGCACCCCTAGCCCCGCCAGCGCCTCGGCGGCGGCGATCCCGCAGACCCGGGAGCCGCCGTGGGTGGCCAGCACGGTCACGCCGCGGGCCCCGAACAGCTCGCCCAGGCCGTACGCGGTGCCGATCTCGACCACCACCGCGTCCGGGCGGGCCTCCACCAGGGCGAGCGCGGCGCGCCGCATCCACGGGTGCCGGTGCACGTCCCGGACGACCAGGACCAGCTGCCGGCCGACCGCCGCGCCGAGCAGCGGCGCCAGGTCGACCTCCGCCCCCTCGGCGGCGACCGGGACGTGCAGCAGGCCGGAGCCCTCCAGCCGGGTGGCCGGCGGGGTGACCCTGGTCCGGGTGGTGCCGGGGATCAGCTCGGCCAGCGGGCCGGCCACCCCCCAGGGGGTCTCCTCGCCGACCGCGATGTTGGCGCCGGGCGAGAACTCCACCACGTGCGGCACGCCCTGGACCGGGCGCAGCCCGCCGTGCACCCGCAGCGCCCGGCGGGCCGCCGCGAGGCCGATCCCGACCTCGCCGTGCGCGCCCACCTGGGACTGCCGCACGGTGGCCGACCAGCGGGCCACCGCCCGGTTGCGCTCGGCCGCCCGGTGCAGCCGCTCGGCCGACAGCCGGCCCTCGCGGACCGCCCAGACCAGTGCGTCGCGCAGGTAGAGGAAGGCGGCCTCGTCCTGCAGGCCGCCACCCACGCAGATGGTGTCGGCGCCGGCCGCGATCGCCTGCACCGTGCCGGCGGCCACGCCGTGGGTGCCCGAGATGGCGCCCATCTCGATCCCGTCGGTGACGATCAGGCCATCGAAGCCGAGCTCGCCGCGGAGCAGGTCGGTGAGGATCGCCGAGGACATGGTGGCCGGCAGGTGCTCGTCGTAGGCGGGGAAGAGGATGTGCGCCGTCATGATGCTCTTCACGCCGGCCGCGACGGCGGCCCGGAAGGGCAGCAGGTGCTCCTGGAACTGCTCCTGGCTCAGGTCGATCCGGGGCAGTCCGAGGTGGGAGTCCCCGGTGGTGTCGCCGTGGCCGGGGAAGTGCTTGGCACAGGCCGCCACACCGGCCGACTGGAGGCCGCGGACGTAGGCGGCGGTGTGCCGGGCGGCGAGCTCGCCGTCGTCCCCGAAGGCGCGTACCCCGATCACCGGGTTGAGCGGGTTGGAGTTGACGTCGGCGCTCGGCGCGTAGTCCAGGTTGACCCCGACCGTCGCGAGGTCGAAGCCGATCGAGCGGGCGACCCGCTCGGTCAGGTCGACGTCGTCGACCCGGCCGAGCGCGAGGTTGCCCGGGTAGGAGGAACCGCTGGTGACCTCCAGCCGGGTGACGTCCCCGCCCTCCTCGTCGGTGGCGATCAGCAGGTCCGGGTTGAGCGCGTAGAGCTCCCCGGTCAGCCGCGCCACCTGCTGCGGAGTACGGATGTTGCGGCCGAAGAGCGCCACACCGCCCAGCTCGCCCGAGCCCAGTCTGCGGCGCAGCCAGTCGGGCGCGGTCAGGCCGGCGAATCCGGGCTGGAGGACCGCTCCGGCGTCCGTCAGGAGTTCGACGCTTTCCGTGCCAGAAGTCGCCATGGTTCCTTCCCTGGGGGATGAGGTGCGGGAGGTGCGGTGGGGTGAGGAAGGGGGCTAGCCCTTGACCGCACCGGCGGTGAGGCCCGCCGACACCTTCTTCTGGAAGATCACGAACATCAGGATCACGGGCAGCGAGACCAGCAGCGCGCCGGCCATCTGGGCGCCGTAGTCCGCACCACGGGTGGGGGTGGTGGCGTAGAAGGTCAGCCAGGCCATCGAGGTCTGCTTGCCGCCGCTGCTGAGCATCGTGTTGACGACGATGAACTCGTTCCAGGCCTGGATCCAGCTGTACACGCCGGTGGTGATCAGACCGGGCAGGGTGAGCGGCAGGATGACCCGGAAGAACGCGCCCCACTTGGTGCAGCCGTCGACCATGGCCGCCTCGTCCAGCTCGGCCGGGATGTTCACGATGAACGAGCGCAGCGTCCACACCACGTACGGGACGGTGAAGACCAGGTAGGCCAGGATCACGCCGAAGATCGAGCTGGTCAGCCCGGCCTCGTTCATCACCACGTACAGCGGGATCAGGATCGCCAGCAGCGGCACCATCTGGACCACGAGCATCGTGACGATGAAGAAGTTGCGGCCGCGGAAGTCGAACCGGGCGACCGCGACCGCGGCGAGGAAGCCGATCACCAGGCCGAGCAGCACCGAGCCGATGGTGATCACCGCGGTGTTCTGCAGGGCCGGCAGGAAGGCCTTGTCGTCGAAGATCGTGGTGTAGCTGTCGAACGAGAACGAACTCGGCCAGAAGGTCGGGTCCTTGGAGATCAGGTCCTTGTTCGTCTTGAAGGTGGTGATGATCATCCAGTAGATCGGGAAGCCCATCACGGCGGCGAAGCCGAGGCCGAGAGTGTTCCAGACCCAGGTCATGCCCCGGCTCTCACCGGTGGTGCGGACCTTGGCCCTGACCTTGGGGGCGGCGGCGGCGGCCGGTCGGTCGGTCGGTACGTCGACGGTGGTCATCGCTCGTTGGCTCCGATCTTGAGCATCTGGCGGATGTAGAAGACGAGCACCGCCAGCATGAGGAGGATCATGGCGATCGAGATCACCGAGCTGTCGCTGTACTTCGACGCGACGATGCCCTTCTCGTACAGGTAGATCCCGATGGTCCAGTAGCCGTCCTCGGGCGAGGTGTTGCGGATCGAGAAGATCTGCGCGAACACCTGGAAGTCCCAGATGAAGCTGAGCGCGGTGGTGACCAGCAGGAACGGCCTGATGACCGGGATCACCACGTGGCGGAACGCCTGCAGCGGCCCCGCGCCGTCCAGCTTGGCGGCCTCCATCAGCTCCTTGGGCACCTGGGTCAGGGCGGCGTTGAGGCCCAGGACCAGGAACGGCAGGGCGCCCCAGATGATGACGGCGGCGCAGACCACGTAGAGGCCGACGGTCGGGTTGCCGAACCAGTCGTAGTGCTTGACCGACTCGTCACCGGTGAGCAGGAAGCCGATGTAGTCGACCACCCCGCCGTTGCTCGCGAACAGCCAGCGGAACACCGTGCCGCTGACCAGCGCCGGAATGGCCCAGACGAACATCATCACGGTGATGACGGTGACCTTGACCCAGTTCGAGACCCGGTTCAGCAGCAGGGCGAAGAGCATCCCCAGCACCATCGAGAGGATGACCAGTTCCGCCGTGAAGTAGACGGAGCGGAGCACGACCTCCCAGAACTGGCTGTCGCCCAGGATCTTGCCGAAGCCCTCGAACCCGATGTACTTCCCCAGCGACGGGTTGACGATGTAGGCGTACCGGTTGATGTTCTGGAACGCCAGGTCGAACAGTCTGAACAGCGGGTACGCCATGATCCCCACCAGCACGACGACGGCCGGCAGGATCAGCGCGTAGGGGATGTGGTGGCCGGCCGCGAAGAAGCCGCGGCGCTGCGCCTTGGCCGGCGAAGCGGGCGGGGCCGATTCGGACCGGGTCAGGGTCTCGTTGCTAGTCACACTCATCAGGGTCCTTCCCGGGCCCGCGAACTGGGTGGGTCCTGGCGCGCGGGTGGGCAGTCCGCATGACCTCGCGAACTGCCCACCCCCTTGGCGCTCAGCGCTGGCAGGCCCGGGAGCCCCGGCGGGCTTCCGACGGCACTGCGGTCAGCCGGTTCAGCCGTTCAGGTCCTTGACGATGGTGTCCTGGGCCTTCTTCAGCTCGGCGGCCGCGTCGCCGCCGGCGGCGATGGCACCGAAGGCGTTCTTCAGCGCGGTCTCGTCGGCGCCGGACCACAGCGGCGAGTTCGGGATGAACCAGGTCGAGCCCTCGGCCGCGTCACCGGCGGCCTTGTTCTCCGGCTTGGCGGCCTTGTAGGCGGAGACCAGGGTCTTGTTGTTCGGGATGGCGAACTTCGCCAGCTCGGTCTGCTGCTTGGTGTTGGTGTAGATCTGCAGGAAGGTCGCGCCCAGGCCCGCGTTGGCGGCCTTGGCCGGCACGGCCAGGTCCGAGCCACCGAGGAAGGCGGGGGTCGGCGCACCCGCGGCGGTGCCGGGGACGGCGATGGTGGCGAGCTTGTCGGCCAGGCTCGGGTCACCGGTCTTCGGGTCGACGACCGAGCCGACCTCCCAGCCGGCGCCGATGATGGCGGCGATGTTGCCCTTGGCCATCAGGGCGTCCTGGGTGGCCTCGTCGGTGGTGGTGCCGCCGACCGAGAACTCCTTCTGCAGGTCGTTCCAGGTCTTGATGCCGTCGAGGAACTTCGGGTCGGTCAGGGTGCCGGTGAACTTGTCGCCGTCCTTCTTGGCGATGACGTTCTTGACGCCGAAGCCGCCGGCGCCGAACGCGGTGGCGGTGTACCAGTTCTGGCCGGGGATGTAGAGGGCCGAGAAGCCGGGGACGCTCGCGTTGGCGGCCTTGACCTTGGCCAGGCCGGCCTTCAGCTCGTCCAGCGTGGTCGGCGGGTTGGTGACGCCGGCCGCGGCGAAGAGGTCCTTGCGGTAGATCAGGACGCGGGCACCGGCGTAGTACGGCACGGCGAAGGTCTTGCTGCCGTCGGCGCTCTGGCCGGAGGCGGCGAGCGAGTCCAGCCACTTGTCCGAGTTGTCGAACTGGCCCTTGACACCGGTCAGGTCGACGAAGGAGCCGGCCTCGATGTACTTGGCGGCCTGGGTGTTGCCGAGCTCCAGCGCGTCCGGGGCGTTGCCGGAGAGCAGCGCGGTGTCGAGCTTGGTGGTGTAGTTGGTCCAGGTCTGCCACTCGATCTTGAGGGTGGCGCCGGTCTGCTCCTCGAACTGCTTCTTGGCGGCGTCGACAACCGCCGGCCAGCCCTTCTGCGCGTCGTCCATCAGCCACACGGTGACGGTCTTGCCCTTGCCGTCCTTGCTGAGCGTCGCCTGCTTGGCGTCGCTGCTGGAACCGGACGAGGAGCAAGCAGAGGCGACGAGCACGGTGGCAATGGCGGCCACGGCTGCGATCTTGCGGTTCAAACCATCCTCCAGAGGGATGAGCAAGGAATGGCACCGGGCTGCCGGGCCAGAGCCCTGAGCTTCGCTGTGCCTGTGGGGGGATGTCACCGGATGGCGCGAATACGAACTGCCGAGGTCGGCGGTGCGATCCGTGCGGTGGAGTAGACCATTGGTTTAGACCAACGCCTGGAGATTGGCATGGACCAATGAAGGGCGTCAAGGGTTCCCCAGCGCTCTGCGCAACCCGTTACCAACGCTTGATGCGACCGTGCACTGTCGGTGGCCGTTGGGGGTTGGTCCGGACCAACTCTCCCGGCAAATCGCCCTGAAACGGTGCGAATTGGTCGGGATTCGAGGTCGCGCCGCCGTCTGGCCGGTGCTTCCTTAACGGGGGATTAAGCCAGTCTCGGGTGGGCCTGAAGCCGGCCCTCTTGACGCGCACCGCTCACGTCTGACAACGGGTCTGCAACGGAAGTCGCCAGCTCACCGGTCGCGCGTTGACGCGCTAAGTGGTCTAGGCCAGTATCCGGAAATCCGGTCTGTTCCACAGCGCAGACCTCATCCGTCATCGGAGGAATGCGTGAAGCGTCAGTTCCTGGCGGCTCTCGGAGCCACCGCCCTGCTGGCCGCCGTGGCCGGCTGCGGATCGGGCGGGTCGGCCGCGCAGAAGGCCCCGTCGGCCGCCCCCGACCCCAAGACGATGACCGGCACGGTCACGGTGTGGCTGATGAACGAGGCCCAGACCACCTGGCCCGAGCTGGTCCAGCAGGTCAACGACCAGTTCGCGGCCAAGTACCCGAAGGTCGAGCTCAGGCTGAGCTACCAGAACTGGACCGACAAGATCGCCAACCTGGATTCGGCGATCAAGGTAGGGTCGGCCCCGGACGTGGTCGAACTCGGCAACACCGAGACCATGAAGTACATCCTCAGCGGTGCGCTCGCCCCGGTGGAGCGGTCCTCCTTCGACAACTCGGACAGCTGGATCAAGGGCCTGGCCGACACCTGCACCTACCAGGACAAGCTCTACTGCGTCCCGTACTACGCGGGTGCCCGGGTCGGGATCTACAACTCCCAGCTGTTCCAGGACGCCACCGGCAGCGCGGAGGTGCCCAAGACCGAGGACGAGCTGTTCTCCGCGCTCGACCGGATCCAGGCGAAGAACAAGGGCAACTCGGGCTTCTCCGCCCTCTACCTGCCCGGCCCCTACTGGTACGCCGCGATGTCGTACGTGGCGGCCTACGGCGGGGCGATCGCCCGCTTCGACTCGGGCGGCGTCTGGCACGGCACGCTCGGCGACCCCAAGTCGCAGCAGGGCATCCAGCACTTCGTCGACCTGGTGAAGAAGTACAACCGCGGCGACTGGAAGGTCAACGAGCTCAACCAGGCCAACGTCCTCGGCCACGGCAAGGCCGCCATGCTCTACGGCAACGGCTGGGAGGTGTCGGTGGCGGTGGCGCCGATCACCGGCGACCCGAAGCTGAAGGACACCGTGAAGCTGGCCGGCATGCCGGGCCCGAACGGCAAGCCGCTGCCCTCCTTCATCGGCGGCTCCGACCTGGCGGTGACCTCCAGGTCCACGGCCCCGGCGCTGGCCGCGGACTGGATCCGGATGTTCACCTCCACCAAGTCCCAGCAGGTGCTGGTCAACAAGGACACCCTGCCGAACAACCTCACCCAGCTCGGCCCGCTGCGGACCAAGCCGGAGACCGCGGCGGCCGCCAACGCGGTGCCGGACGCCTGGTTCATCCCGATGGCGCCCGGCTGGGGCGCGGTCGAGAAGCAGAACATCCTGGTCACCATGCTGACCGACATCCTCAAGGGGAAGTCCGTCGAGGACGCGACCAAGGCCGCCGACGCGCAGATCGACCAGCTGATCAACAACCCGTCCTGAGTCGACCGCTCCGGCCGTCCGGGGCGCCCGACCGGCCCGACCGTCCGGGGTGCCCGCAGGGGTGCCTCCCGGGGGGTCGGGCCGTAGGATTCCGGTGGGCGCCGGGCTTCCACCGGTGCCCGCAGCGAGTGTGCGGACTCGCCGCCGTAGAGGTCCCCGCCGGGCAGCCGCCCGCCGCGGGGTTGATCCATCTCATCGGAGGCACCTCAGATGTCCGACCCTCAGACCGTCTCCTGGGCCCCTGGCCGGATCATGGCGGCGGAGATGGCCGAGCAGCCGGCCGTCCTGCAGCGCATCCTCGACGAGGGCGCTCCCAAGATCCGCGAGATCGCCGCCGAGATCGCGTCCCGCACCCCCCGGTTCGTCCTGCTGACCGCCCGCGGCACGTCCGACAACGCGGCGCTGTACGCCAAGTACCTGGTGGAGGTCCTGCTGGGCAAGCCGGCCGGCCTCACCTCGATGTCCACCACCACCGCGTACGGCGCCAAGCCGGACCTCACCGACGTGCTGGTGATCACCGTCAGCCAGTCCGGGGGCTCGCCCGACCTGGTGGCCTCGACCAAGGCCGCCCGGGAGGCCGGGGCGATCACGCTTGCCGTGACCAACAACGCGGCGTCGCCGCTGGCGGAGGTCTCCGAGTTCCACATCGACGTGCTCGCGGGGGCGGAGAAGGCGCTGCCGGCCACCAAGACCTACACCGCGGAGCTGCTGGCCCTCTACCTGCTGGTCGAGGGGCTGCGCGGCGGCGACGGGGCGGCGGCCAAGGTGCTCCCGGGGCTGGCCGCCGGGGTGCTGGGCCGTCAGGCCGAGGTCAAGGCGCTCGCCGAGCGGTACCGCTTCGCCCAGCGGCTGGTCCTCACCTCGCGCGGCTACGGCTACCCGACGGCGCGTGAGGCGGCGCTCAAGCTGATGGAGACCACCTACATCCCGGCCTCCCCGTTCTCCGGCGCCGACCTGCTGCACGGGCCGCTGGCCATGGTGGACAACGTCTCCCCGGTGATCGCGATCGTGCCGGACGGCAAGGGGGGCGAGGCGCTGCAGCCCGTGCTCGACCGGCTGCGGGGGCGCGGGGCGGACCTGATGGTGGTGGGGCAGCGCGAGCAGGTGCGGGCCGCCTCGGCGGGATTCGCCCTCCCGGCCGGGGTCCCCGAGGAGGTCCAGCCGATCCTGGAGATCCTCCCGCTCCAACTCCTCGCCTACGAGATCACCATCGCCCGCGGCCAGGACCCGGACGCCCCCCGCGCCCTCGCCAAGGTCACCGAAACCCACTGACCCGCCGGTATCAAACGCGCCGGGGGGCGGAAAGCACTACGGGCCACGGCGCCGACACGGGACCCTCAACCCATGCGGCACCGCAGCCCGGAGCTGTCGTCGGACCTCGGTCCGGACGGGAGTTGTGCGGGACTCCCGGCCGGCGATGTCCGACCGAGGAGGGGCCTCGCGCGGTCAGGGCAGTGTGCGCGGGGGCCTCTCCTTGGTGCGTCTTCATTGTGGACTAGACCAATCTGGGTTGTCCAGGGGAGCGTCGCAATTGGTCTGGACAACAGGGACGGCCTACTCCGGCAGGCCGCCTCCGGTGCCGGTTGGCTACGCTCGGCGTGTGCCCTCGCTGAACGAACTCGTCCGCCGCCACACCACCCTCACCGGTGCCGACGTGGAGTGGCTCCACCTGCTGGTCTCGGAGTGGCAGCTGCTCTCCGACCTCTCCTTCGCGGACCTGGTGCTCTGGATCCCCACCTGGGACGGCATCCGCTACGTCTCGGTGGCCCAGATGCGCCCCAACACCGGCCCCACCTCGTACCACGACGACATGGTCGGCCACCTCGTCCCGCGCGGCCGCCGGCCGCTGCTGGACGCGGCCTTCGACGAGGGCCGGATCGTCCGCGAGGGCGACCCGGAGTGGCGCGAGGAGGTGCCGGTCCGGGTCGAGTCGATCCCGGTCCGCCGGGACGGCCGGGTGCTGGGCGTGATCGCGCGCAACACCAACCTGCTGACCGTCCGCACCCCGAGCCGGCTGGAGCTCACCTACCTGCAGAGCGCCTCCGACCTGGCCCAGATGATCGCGGCCGGCACCTTCCCGTACCCCGGCGAGCAGGCCGACATGGACGCCGCGCCCCGGGTCGGCGACGGTCTGATCCGGCTGGACGTGGACGGGGTGGTCACCTACGCCAGCCCCAACGCGCTCTCCGCGTACCACCGGATCGGGCTCAGCACCGATCTGGTGGGCAGCCATCTGGGTCGCACCACGGCCGAGTTGGTGCCGCCCTCGCGCGGCGCCGTGCACGAGGCGCTGGTGAAGATGGCCAGCGGCTGGGCGCCCCGGCAGACCGAGGTGGAGGCGCAGGGCGGGGTGGTGACCCTGCGGACCATCCCGCTCAAGCCGAAGGACGTGCTCACCGGTTCACTGGTGCTCTGCCGCGACGTCACCGAACTGCGGCGCCGCGATCGGGAGCTGATGACCAAGGACGCCACCATCCGGGAGATCCACCACCGGGTGAAGAACAACCTGCAGACCGTGGCGGCCCTGCTGCGGCTGCAGTCCCGCCGGATGGACTCGGACGCCGGGCGGGCCGCGCTGGACGAGGCGGTCCGGCGGGTCGGCTCGATCGCCATCGTGCACGAGACGCTGTCCCAGGCGCTGGACGAGAAGGTGGCCTTCGACGAGATCGCCGACCGGGTGCTGGCGATGTGCGTGGAGCTGTCCCAGGACGGCCGGGTGGCGGCCCGCCGGACCGGCAGCTTCGGCATTCTCTCGGCGGAGATCTCCACGCCGCTGGCCATGATCCTCACCGAGGTGCTGCAGAACGCCCTGGAGCACGCCTTCGGTCCGTCGGCCTCCGGGAACCTCGAGGTCAGCGCGCTGCGCGGGCGGGCCCCGGCGACCGGGATGGGCTGGTCGGACAGCTGGAACGGGGGCGCCAAGCCGGACGAGTACCTGCTGATCACGGTGCAGGACGACGGCAAGGGCGTGCCGGAGGGCTTCGACCCCCAGCAGAGCGGCAACCTCGGGCTGCAGATCGTCCGCACCCTGGTGAGCGGCGAGCTGGGCGGCACCTTCGACATGGTCGCGGTACCCGGTGGCGGCACCAAGGTGGTGCTGGAGATCCCCGTCCCGTAGCCGGCCGGCGCGGCGGCCGGGGAGTGCGGGCCGGGCCCGGAAAGAGAAACGAGGCCCTGTCGACCGGGGGGGTGGGTCGACAGGGCCTCTCAACCCGCTCCGGCCGTCGGGGGGAGTCGGCCGGAACGGGGGCTCTTGGGTGGCGCGACGCCCGCCCCGCGTGTTGCACACGGTGAGCGCCTGAGCTCCACAATATTGCTCTCAGTGAGCAGTATCAAGTGCCCGGGCCGCTCGCGTCGTCGGACCTCGCCTGAACGTGGTCCGTGGTGCGGAAGGCTCGGCCGTCCGATGCGGCGGAGCCCTTGATCATGAGTTGATCGGATTGCTGCTTGACGGTGTGTCAGGCGGTGCGGGCACGGTTGCGGGCGGCACGGCGCTTCATGGCGCGACGCTCGTCCTCGCTCATTCCGCCCCAGACGCCGGCGTCCTGGCCGGTCTCCAGCGCCCACTGCAGGCACTGCTCCATGACGGGACAGCGGCGGCACACGGCCTTGGCTTCCTCGATCTGCAGCAGAGCAGGACCGGTGTTCCCGATCGGGAAGAACAGCTCCGGGTCCTCTTCGCGGCAGACAGCGCGGTGGCGCCAGTCCATGGTCGTCCAACTCCTCCGGTCGGCGGGCTGTGGCCCGGTCGACTCACTCGATGGCTTGTGAATGTGAACGCTTTCACGAATCCCGCAACAGCAAAAGGGACCAAAGGCCCAATAGGCCCGGGGGGTCTGTGCTGGGGTGGGGTTCCGGCTATCAAGGGATGTGTCGCGATGTCCCGCTGCGACGTGTCCCGATCGCCATGTAGAGGTTCGCAAACCTCGGGCTCGGATACAACCCCCTTCGGGGAGGAATTTTTGATTCTTCGGTGTCGCCTAGCTCACAGCCCGTACTTCTATGGGGTGAAGGGGGCTAGCGCGTTCGAGAAGAAGGGCGGGACCCCCTTCTGGTCACACAATCACACGCAGTGCCCGCCGAACGCCTGTGAAACTGACGCGACTCCTGTCTCCAAGGTGGTCCCCGTCGACCTGAAACGGGGCCGGTTCCTGTGAAACCAAGGTGAAGTGCCGGACGTCGTGATAGGAGACGACGTGCTTCCCGGACGGCCCGGAGGGTTGGGAGGCCTCGTCCGTAGGGGCGTGCGAGCGCAGAATCTGACGGACCGTTCGAGCGGTCCCGAACGCCGTCATTCGAGTGATGCCGAAGACGTCGAGGTCCGTGTCGAAGGAGGCGGAGGGTGAGGGGAGCACCGGCCGGTTCCCCAGGAAGGTCCATGGCGAGGTGTTGGAGACTATGGCCAGGACAAGGCCGGGAACCGGCTCCTGGCCGTGCATTTCCAGGGTGACCGGGCCCGAACGGCGGTGTTCACGCTCAGTGACGTAGTGCCGGAGGGCCTGGTTGACGTAGAGCGCGTGCGTCGACCTGCGCCCCGCCTTGCGCTGCTGCTCCACCCTGCCCACCACACCGGCGTCGAAGCCGAGGCCGGCGGTGAAGGTGAACCAGCGGTCCTCCAGCCCCTCGGTCATCGCCTTGCCCAGCCCGATGGCCCGCTCCCGCCGCTGCTCCAGCGCGTCCAGCAGTGCCCCGGTGGCCTCCACCGGGTCGTTCGGAAGGCCGAGCGCGCGGGCGAAGACGTTGGTGCTGCCGCCCGGCACGACGGCCAGCCGGGGCACCCGCTCGGAGAGCCCGTTCGCGAGCAGCCCGTTGACCACCTCGTTGACCGTGCCGTCGCCCCCCAGCGCCACCACCAGGTCCACCGTGCCGTCGGCGGCCGCCTCCCGGGCCAGGTCCCGGGCGTGGCCCCGGTACTCGGTGTGGGCGACGTCCAGCTTCAGATCACTGCGCAGCGCGTGCGTCAGCACGTCCCGGGTCCGGCTGCTGGTGGTGGTCGCCTTGGGGTTCACGACCAGGAGAGCGCGCATGGCGTCAGCCTACGGGGCGCTCATCGAGGGACGGCGGTTACCCTGCTGGAGTGACCGCAGAAACCGCCGCTCCCGCCCCCGCTCCCGCCCGTCCCGCAGCGCTGCTGCTCGGGGCCGGCATCACCGCCCTGGAGGGCGCCGCGCTGACCGGGTGGGGCCTGTACGACCTGGTCGCCGGGCTGCTCGGGGACTCGGCGTCGATGGGCCGCAGCGAGGCCGGCGGAGTGGTCCTGCTGCTGATGGGCCTGCTGCCGTTGCTGGCCGGCCGGGCGCTGCTGCGCGGCCGCCGCTGGGGCCGCAGCCCGGCGGTGCTGACCAACTCGATCTGCCTGCCGGTCGCCTACTACATGTGGCAGTCCGGCGGCGCGATGGCCGCCGTCGCGGTGGCCGTCGCCGTCCTGGGGCTGACCGGCATCGTGGCGCTGCTCAACCCGAAGGTCACCGGGCTGCTCTACGACGCCCGGGCCTGAGCCCGGGCGGGAACGGCCGACGGCCGGGAGGCGATGCCTCCCGGCCGTCCGGCTCGGTGCCCGTCACTCCTCGACCAGCAGCTTCTCCCGCAGCTGGGCCAGCGTCCTGGCGAGCAGTCTGGACACGTGCATCTGCGAGATGCCGACCTCGGCGGCGATCTGCGACTGCGTCATGTTCCGGAAGAACCGCAGCACGAGGATCTTCTGCTCGCGCGGCGGCAGCTGGGCCAGTAGCGGCTTCAGCGACTCCCGGTACTCGACGCCCTCCAGCGCCTCGTCGGTGGCGCCCAGGGTGTCCGCCACGGCCGGCGACTCGTCGTCGCTGTCCGGGACGTCCAGCGAGAGGGTGGAATAGGCGTTGGCCGACTCCAGGCCCTCCAGCACGTCCTCCTCGGAGATCCCCAGGTGCTCCGCCAGCTCGTGCACGGTGGGGGAGCGGCCGTGCCGCTGGGAGAGCTCGCTGGTCGCGGTGGTCAGCGAGAGCCGCAGCTCCTGGAGCCGGCGCGGGACGCGGACGGCCCAGCCCTTGTCCCGGAAGTGCCGCTTGATCTCGCCGACGATGGTCGGCGTGGCGTAGGTGGAGAACTCCACGCCGCGCTCGTGGTCGAACCGGTCCACCGACTTGATCAGGCCGATGGTGGCGACCTGGGTCAGGTCGTCCAGCGGCTCGCCGCGGTTGCGGAACCGCCGGGCCAGGTGCTCGACCAGCGGGATGTGCATCCGGACCAGCTGGTTGCGGATCTCCACCCGCTCCGGGGAGCCCTCCGGCAGCCCGGCGAGCCGCACGAACAGCGCCCTGGCGGCCTCCCGGTCCGGCGCGCCCGAGCGGTGCCCCTGGGCGGGCACGGCGCTGCGGACGGCCTCCGCGGCCGCCCGCAGCTCGCCCGCGTCGGGCTCGCTCGCGGGCACCGCCTCGGGCCGCTCTGGCGTCGGATCGGTCGGCTGGGTCATCCGGTGGGAGTCCTTCGGGTGCGCGTCGGGTTGGGCGGCGGTGCGGGCGGCGCTCGCCTGGGTCGGTACGGCAGGGCCGGCCGTACCGCGGTCGAGCACCGCGGACTCGGCACGGACGGTCAGGTCGGCGGCGGCCGGGCCAGCGGCGGCTGCTGTGCGGTCCAGATCACTCACGGCGATCACCCGTTCCGTTCCGGGAGCACTTCTCACTGGTTGTACCGCAGAGCACTGCGATACGGGGCGCCGTACGCGCGGTGCATACGACACCGTGCGTACGGCGGGAGCTGCGGCAGGTGCGGGCTACAGCGAGGCCGATGCCCCGCCCCGCTTCTTGTGCAGGCTGATGCTGACCGTCCTGTCCTCCGCCACCGAGGACTCCACCTCGCCGGCCAGTGCGGAGAGCACCGTCCAGGCGAAGGTGTCCCGCTCGGGGGCACGGCCGTCGGTGGTCGGTGCGCTGACCGTGACCCGCAGGGAGTCGCCGACCAGCCGGAACTCGCAGCTCAGGACGGATCCTGGGACAGCCTGCTGGAGCAGGATGGCGCAGGCCTCGTCCACCGCGATCCGGAGATCCTCGATCTCGTCCAGGGTGAAGTCCAACCGGGCCGCGAGTCCGGCTGTCGCCGTTCGCAGTACCGAGAGGTAGGCCCCCGCAGCGGGCAGCCGGACCTCCACGAAGTCCTTCACTCCGGGCTCGCCGTCGATCTGGGACACCCTCACCTCCTGGGTGACGCGCGGTGCTTGCGGCCGAACGGCCGCGGCACTTCCTCTTGCATGGCTCAACTGCTTCGCCCCAACTGTCCAGAGGGGTGGTGCGGTACGTACCGGTCATACCCACTGGGAAGGGCCGGAACGCCGCGCATCCGCCCGTGACGTTACCGCGATCGGGGGACGGATGTCGTGATCTTCGGCCACCGTCACGGGAACGAGCGAACCCGGCGGCCGGATCCGGCTCAGCGCGGGGTGGATCCGAGCGCGGTGAGCGGCTCGTCGGTGAGCCGGTAGACCGTCCAACCGTCCATCGGAACGGCGCCGAGCGACTTGTAGAAGCCGATCGACGGCGCGTTCCAGTCCAGCACCGACCACTCCATCCGGGAGTAGCCCCGCTCCACGCAGATCCGGGCCAGCTCGGTGAGCAGCGCCTTGCCCAGGCCGCCGCCGCGGCTGCCCGGCCGGACGTAGAGGTCCTCCAGGTAGACGCCGTGGGTGCCGCGCCAGGTGGAGAAGTTCCGGAACCACAGGGCGAAGCCGACCGCCTCGCCGGTGGCGTCATCCTCGGCGATCAGACCGAACAGCGCCGGGTGCTCGCCGAACAGCGCGTCGTGCAGCTGCTCCTCGGTGGCCTTCGCCTCGTCCGGGGCCTTCTCGTACTCGGCCAGCTCGCGGATCAGGGCGTGGATGACGGGGACGTCGGTGGTGCGGGCGGTGCGGATCATAGGGCGAGCCTACTCGCGCGGACCACGGGAACGGGAGCCTTGCGGCGACCGGACGCCGACGGGGTGCGGACACGCCACTGCCCCGGCGGGCCGAGGCTCCGCCGGGGCAGTGGGTGCCGTGATCAGGCCTTCTTGGTCTCCCAGAAGATCGTGTCGATCTCGGCGATCAGGTCCAGCAGGGCCTGGCCGGTGGCCGGGTCCGTGGAGGCCTTGGCGGCCGAGGCGGCCTTGCCGGCCCGGTTGAACAGGTCGTGCAGCTGCGGGTAGGCCTCGAAGTGCGGGGCCTTGAAGTAGTCGGTGTGCAGCACGGAGAGGTGGTGCTTGACCAGCTCGGCGCGCTCCTCCTTGATCACGATCGCGCGCGCACGGAAGTGCGGGTCCTCGTTGGCCTGGTACTTCTCCTGAGTGGCCTTCACCGACTCGGCCTCGATCCGGGCCTGGGCCGGGTCGTAGACACCGCAGGGCAGGTCGCAGTGGGCGTGCGCGGTGACGCGCGGAGCAAACAGACGAGAGAACATGGGAGTCCTTCCTTGGATCGTCTTCCCGCGCCCGAGGTTACCCTCACGTGCCTCAGGATTCGCGTCTGCCCCGGGGGCCCGGGACCAAAGTCGGAGGGCGAACCGTCCGATTCCGGACGGGGTGCCAGGTGACTGCGCGACGGGTGACACTGGATCCGACCAGCAGGGGACACGAGGTCAGGAGCGAGCGGATGCCGGTGAGTCGGCGCGGTGGCGGTGCGCCCTTCGGAGTGGTGGACGTGGCGGGGCCGTCGATGCGCAGGCTGCTGCTCGACGGCGACCGGGTGCTGGTCCGCTA
The DNA here is from genome assembly GCF_040678895.1 of Kitasatospora sp. NPDC049258. Lineage (NCBI taxonomy): Bacteria > Bacillati > Actinomycetota > Actinomycetes > Kitasatosporales > Streptomycetaceae > Kitasatospora > Kitasatospora sp. NPDC049258. The sequence goes on along the minus strand of NZ_JBFAQT010000029.1, from coordinate 22,787 downwards.
CGGCGCACCGCTGCGGCCGGGGGCGGTGGCGCTGTTCCGGCACCCGTTCCAGCAGGACCTGCTGGTGATCAAGCGGGCGGTCGGGCGCCGCCCCGGCGGCTGGTGGATGCTCTCGGAGAACCCGCTGGTGCACACCGACAGCCGGGAGTACGGGGCGGTGCCGGACGAGCTGGTGCTCGGCCGGGTGCTGCTGCGGCTGCGCCCCTCGCCCGCCTGGCTGGCCCCGGCCGCCTGGCTGGAGCGGGCGCTGGGCCGCCCGCCGTGGACCGGGCTGCCGGCGGTGACGGCCCGCTTCGGGGTTCGCGGGCCGCAGGCCGGGCCCGGCCCCGGCGAGTGGGTCAGCCCCGGGGAGTGAGGGGGGCGCCGCGCAGCGCCTCCTCGCGTTTGCGGGCCCGGTACGCGGCCACGTTGGCCCGGGTCGCGCAGCGGTCGGAGCAGTAGCGGCGCGAGCGGTTGGTGGAGGTGTCCAGGTAGGCGTTGCGGCAGGGGGCGGCCTGGCAGATGCCGAGCCGGTCGACGCCCAGCTCGGTCAGGTGGATGGCCAGGCCCATGCAGGCCACCGCCGAGTAGTTGGCGGCGGCGGTCGGGGCGTTGTCGGCCAGGTGCAGGTGCCAGTGCGGCTGCCCGCTCTCGTCCAGGTCGTCGTGGCCGGAGATCATCGGGCTGACCGGGTACTCCACCATCAGGCTGTTCAGCAGGTCGACGGCCCGGACGGCCTCGCCGTCGGCGGCGGCCTCGAAGACCCCGCGCAGCCTGGTGCGGACCGCCCGCAGCCGGGGCAGGTCCGACTCGTCGGCGAGTGCGGCGGCCCGCGAGGGCACCCGGAACAGCGCGCGGACCGCGTCCACCGAGGTCAGCGCGTCGGTGCCGCGCTCGGGTTCCTCGCTGTTCACCAGCCGGACGGCGAAGTCGGCGTACGAGGCGAGCTCCACGGTGGTCCTTCCAGAGGGCGGTAACGGGTGTACAGCCTCCAGGGTATTACGTCGCCGCCACCGCGGGTCGGCACCGGCCGGGCCGGGCCCGAACGCCCAGGGGCCCGCCGGACGACCGGCGGGCCCCTGGGGAGGGATCGGTGGCTCAGAGCACCTTGGACAGGAAGGCCTTGGTCCGCTCGTGCTGCGGATTGCCGAGCACCTCGCGCGGGTGGCCGGCCTCGACCACCACGCCGCCGTCCATGAAGACCAGGGCGTCGCCGACCTCGCGGGCGAAGCCCATCTCGTGGGTGACCACGATCATGGTCATGCCGTCCTCGGCCAGCCCCCGCATGACGTCCAGGACGTCGCCGACCAGCTCGGGGTCGAGTGCGGAGGTGGGCTCGTCGAACAGCATCAGCTTGGGCTTCATGGCCAGCGCCCGGGCGATCGCCACCCGCTGCTGCTGCCCGCCGGAGAGCTGGGACGGGTAGTTCTTGGCCTTGTCGGCCAGCCCGACCCGCTCCAGCAGGGCCATCGCCCGCTCCCGGGCCTCGCCCTTGCTCTCCCCGCCGACCTGGACCGGCGCCTCGATGACGTTCTCCATCGCGGTCATGTGCGGGAACAGGTTGAACCGCTGGAAGACCATGCCGATGTCGCGACGCTTCATCGCGACCTCGCGGTCCTTCAGCTCGTACAGCTTGTCGCCCTTCTGGCGGTAGCCGACCAGCTCGCCGTCCACCCAGAGCCGGCCGGCGTTGACCTTCTCCAGGTGGTTGATGCACCGCAGGAAGGTCGACTTGCCGGAGCCGGACGGGCCGATCAGGCAGAACACCTCGCCCTGCTTGACCTCCAGATCGATGCCCTGGAGCACCTCCACCAGGCCGAACGACTTGCGCACGCCCTCGGCCTTGACCATCGGGTGGCCCGGCTGGGCGTCGGTGGGGGGATTCGTCTGCTCGGTCATGCGGTACCGCCTCCTTCGCCGCCGCCGTGGACTGCGGCGTCGGCCGACCGCGGTGCCGACTTCGACCTGATGCCGCGGAACAGGCCCCGCACCCGCTGCACCGGCGTGGGCGGCAGCGCCCGGTTGGAGCCGCGGGCGTAGTGGCGCTCGATGTAATACTGCCCGATCGTGAGGATCGAGGTCAGGAACAGGTACCAGAGGCTGACCACGATCAGCAGCGGGATGCTCTGGAAGTTCCGGGAGTAGATGTTCTGCCCGGCCCGGAAGAGCTCCTCCAGGGCGATGACGCTGACCAGCGAGGTGGTCTTCAGCATCGAGATGGTCTCGTTGCCGGTCGGCGGGATGATCACCCGCATCGCCTGCGGCAGGATGATCCGCCGCATGGTGTCGAAGCGGTTCATGCCCAGCGCCTGGGAGGCCTCGTGCTGGCCCTCGTCCACCGACTGGATGCCGCCTCGGACGATCTCCGCCATGTACGCGGCCTCGTTGAGGCCCAGACCCAGCAGCGCCGCCACGAAGGTCGGGATCAGGATGTTGGTCTCCTGCGACCAGAACTCCGGGCCGAACGGGATGCCGATCGACAGCCGGGCCCAGAGCACACCGAGGAAGTTCCAGAACACCAGCTGGACCAGGACGGGCGTGCCGCGGAAGACCCAGATGTAGACCCAGGCCGTGCCGGACAGCAGCGGGTTCGGCGACAGCCGCATCACCGCCAGCAGGATGCCGCCGGCCACACCCATGAGCATGGACAGCGCGGTCAGCTCCAGGGTGACCAGCAGGCCGTGCAGGATGCGGTCGTCGAAGAGGTACTGGCCGACGAGGTCCCACTTGAATGCCGGGACGGTCAGGATGGCGTGGACCAGCATGGCCGCGAGCACGAGGATGACCGCGGCGCCGACCCAGCGTCCGGGGTGGCGGACCGGGACAGCCTTGATCACTTCATGCTGCCCCGGGGTCGCCGGCCCCTTGTGGAGAGAGTTCACTTTGTGGCCTCAGAACAGGTCGCTGTGGAACGAGGGACGAGATCAGCTGGTGGCGCCGTTGAGCTGCGCCTTGTCGATCGCGCCGGCGTCGACGCCCCACTTCTGCAGGATCTGCTTGTACGTGCCGTCGTCCATCAGCGACTGCACCGCGGCCTGGACGGCCGGGGTGAGCGCCGAGCCCTTGGCGAGGGCGATGCCGTACGGCGCGGAGTCGGTGGTGGGGCCGAGCTTCTCCAGCTGGCCGCCGGTCTGCTTGAGCGCGTAGTCGATGACCGGGGAGTCGGCCATCATCACCTGGTCGCGGCCGGAGACCACGGCGTTGGTGACGTCCGTCTGCAGGTCGAACTTGTCGCCGTCGTTCGGGACGGTCGGCTTGCCGGCCTTGACGCAGGCGGGGTTGATCACGTCGACGATCTGGTCGGCCTGGGTGGTGCCGGTCTGGACCGCGATCTTCTTGCCGCACAGGTCGTCGGCGGAGATGTTGTCGGGGTTGCCCTTCTTGACCGCCATGCCGGTGCCGGCGGTGAAGTAGGTGACCATGTCGACGGTCTGCTCGCGCTCCTTGGTGTCGGTGAAGGAGCTCATGCCGAGCTGGTACTTGTTGGCACCGATGCCCGGGATGATCGCGGTGAAGCCGGCGTTCTGCACCTCGGCCTTGAGGCCCAGCTTGGCGGCGATGGCGTTGGCCAGGTCGACGTCCATGCCGACGATGGTGCCCTTGTCGTCCTGGAACTCGTTGGGCGCGTACGAGGCGTCCGAGCCGACGACGATCTTGCCGCTCGACTTCAGGTCGGCGGGCACCAGGGCGGCCAGCGAGGCGTCCGCGGTGACGCTCTTGACCGAGGCGCTCGGGTTGACGGCGCTGGAGCCGGAGCCCGAACCGGAGGAGCTGCTGCTGCTACAGGCCGTCATCAGCAGGGTGCCGGCGGCGAGGGCGGCGCCGGTCGCGATGAGGCGGGGGCGGAGGGTACGAGCGGTCATCAGGGGGATCTCCTCCTGTAGGAGAGTCGGGCGGAGCACGCCGGGGGGAGCGGTGCACCCGGTGCGGCAGGCCCGGCGTCATTGCTCGGGCCGGCCGCGACCGGTCGTTCGGTTTGTGCTGTGTCCTGCCTGAATTCAGTCGCCACCCTCCGCCGAGGTGGACGAATCTGATCGAACTTCCTCGACTACGGGACGACTCCCGGCTGCGTGGGCTGGGGGAAGGCCGTTGCGACCGAGTTGGGGGGAATCCTGCCACTGAGTACCAGTGAACGGGCCTCTCTCCAGATCAAAATCGGATAACGAGGCGCCTCAATGTCCGCTATTCGGACGAATTCCGTGGCCCTGTCACCCTGTGTATAAGTATGCAGACCTGAGTGCGCAAGGCGAGCACCTCGGCCGCGGGCGGCTCAGCCGCCGTTCACGACCGCGTTCTGGGCCGCTCCGTCCTTGAGGTTCCACTTCTCCAGGATCTTGTCGTACTCACCGCTGCGGATGACCCGGTTCATCGCCTTGGCCAGCGTGTCGCGCAGCTCGGTGTTCTCCTTGGTGACCGCGATCCCGTACGGCGAGGCCTGGAGCTGCTGCCCGGGCATCTCGAACTGGGCGCCGCCGACGCCCTGCTGCACGGTGTAGGCGGCCACCGGGTAGTCGTTCATGTCGGCCGCGGCCTTGCCCGCGGCGACCATCGCCAGTGCCTCGGCGTCGGTCTCGGTCAGCTTGACCACCAGCGGCTTGCGGCCCTTGTCGCAGGCGCCGGTCTGGCGCTGGGCGATGTCGGCCTGGGTGGTGCCCCGCTGCACCGCGACGGTCTGGCCGCACAGGTCGTCCAGCGACTTGATCGCCTTCGGGTTGCCCTTCGCCACCAGGATCGAGGTGCCGGCCATGAAGTAGTCCACGAAGTCGACGCCCGGGTTGACCTGCTTGCCCTCGTCGTTGGTGCCGTCACGGCGCTGCCGGTTGTCGGTCAGCGCGGACATCGCCACGTCGTACTGCTTGGCCTGGAGGTCGGGGATCAACTTGTCGAAGCCGGTGTCCATGATCTTGATCTTCACCTTGAGCTGCCGGCCGAGGGCCTCGGCGAGCTCCGGGTCAAGACCTGTGGGCTGCCCGTCCTGGCCCTTGAACTCCACCGGGGCGTAGTTGAGGTCCGAACCGATCCTGAGCACGCCGGCGGCCTTCACCGAGTCGGGCAGCCGGTCGTGCAGTTCCTCCTCGGGCGACTTGCTGCCGGCGATCGAGCTGCAGCCGGTCAGCAGCAGGGTGCCGGCGGTCAGGGCGGCGCCGGAACGGCCGAGGCGGCCGGATATGCGGGCATTGTGGTGCATGGAGCTGGTCCTCCTGTGGGAGAGGCAGGTGCTGTCCCACCGGGATGCGCAGGGGTGCGCCGACGGTGGCGGGCGCGCATCGGCGAGTGCCGACGGGGGAGCGCGTCCGGCCGGTTCCGGTGGTCGATTTCGAGGATCCTGCCATCCCGCCCTCCTGTTCCGGGTGTCGGATGTGTCAGAATCCGGTATCGGGTGACCCCCGAAGCCCGAACGCAGACCGCCGGTTCGAGACAGGACCGGGGTGCGCAGGACCGGAAGTCGCAGACGTCGACTCTGGATCCGCTGCACCGGCTCCCCTCCGTGTCTGCGTTCACTCCTGCGGGTGTACGTGCTGCACGGCTCCTGCCGTCACTGGCCCCCGGTTCCTTCCGAGAACCTGGGCGCCGTCAAGTGTCCGGAAGGCCGTGAACAGCGCGTGACAAGGACGAAAAGGCACAGGTGCGGTGCCTTCGCCCGACCTAGGCTCAAGCGGTGTCTGTCACCTTCCCGGCTCCGGCTGGTGACGCCTGGGTACGACCGGAAGAACAGAGCAGAACACCAAAAACCCTCAATCGAGGGCGCCGCCCGACGGCCGCGTCCCGATCCGGCCACCGGGTGCGCCGCGCGCACCCGGGTTTTCCGTCCCCGGCCGGATCGAACGACCGTCGGCCGCCCTTGCTGATCATTGACGAAGAGGTCATCGTGGCAGCGGAGATCATCCACCCCAACACTCAGGACACCGTCGATCCCGTCGACGCCGTCTTCGCCCTCCACCGCGGCGGCAAGATGGAGGTCCGGGCGACCGTCCCGGTCCGGGACGCGGACGACCTGTCCCTGGCCTACACCCCGGGCGTGGCCCGGGTCTGCACCGCCATCGCCGAGCAGCCCGACCTGGTGAACGACTACACCTGGAAGTCGAACGTGGTCGCGGTCGTCACCGACGGCACCGCGGTGCTGGGCCTGGGCGACATCGGCCCCGAGGCCTCGCTGCCCGTGATGGAGGGCAAGGCGATCCTGTTCAAGCAGTTCGGCGGCGTGGACGCGGTGCCGATCGCGCTGGCCTGCACCGGCGTGGACGAGATCGTGGAGACGGTGGTCCGGCTGGCCCCGTCCTTCGGCGGCGTCAACCTGGAGGACATCTCAGCCCCCCGGTGCTTCGAGATCGAGCGCCGGCTGCAGGAGGCGCTGGACATCCCGATCTTCCACGACGACCAGCACGGCACCGCGATCGTCACCACCGCCGCCCTCTGGAACGCGGCCCGGGTGACCGGCCGGGAGATCGGCAGCCTGCGCGCCGTGATCTCGGGCGCGGGTGCGGCCGGCATCGCGATCGCCAAGATGCTGGTCGCGGCCGGCATCGGCGACGTGGCGGTCTGCGACCGGCGCGGCGTGGTGTACCAGGGCCGGGGCGACCTGACGGACGTCAAGGCCGAGATCGCCGCGCTGACCAACCGGACCGGTGTCAAGGGCAGCCTGACCGACGCGCTGGTGGGCGCGGACGTGTTCATCGGCGTCTCCGGCGGCACCGTGCCGGAGGAGGCCGTGGCGACCATGGCCGAGGGCTGCTTCATCTTCGCGATGGCCAACCCCAACCCGGAGATCCACCCCGAGGTCGCGCACAAGTACGCCGCCGTGGTGGCCACCGGCCGCTCCGACTTCCCGAACCAGATCAACAACGTGCTGGCGTTCCCCGGCATCTTCGCCGGGGCGCTCCAGGTCCGGGCCAGCCGGATCACCGAGGGCATGAAGCTGGCGGCCGCCAAGGCGCTGGCCGCGGTGGTCGCCGACGAGCTGACGGCGCAGAAGGTGATCCCCTCGCCGTTCGACGAGCGGGTCGCCCCGGCCGTCACCAAGGCGGTCGCCGAGGCCGCCCGCGCCGAGGGCGTCGCCCGCAGCTGACGCACTCCCAGCCACCACCGGCGGACGGCCGGGGACGGAACACGCGGCGTAGCTCACACCCGCGCGTGGTACCGGGCCCCGGCCGTCGGCGGCTATCGTCCCGGTCATGTTCGCTGCCTACGCCGCCCGAATCGATCCCGCCGACCCGCTGAGCGGGCTGGAACTCGGTGACCTCCCCGAGCCCGAGGCCCGCCCGGGCTGGAGCGTGGTCACGGTGCGGGCCGCCACCCTCAACCACCACGACCTGTGGTCGCTGCGCGGGGTCGGCCTGCCCGCCGAACGGCTGCCGATGATCCTCGGGTGCGACGCGGCCGGCGTCGACGAGCACGGCAACGAGGTGGTCGTCCACTCGGTGATCGGCCAGAGCGGGCACGGGGTCGGCCCGGCGGAGCCGCGTTCGATCCTCACCGAGCGCTACCAGGGCACCTTCGCCCAGCGGGTCGCGGTGCCGACCTGGAACCTGCTGCCCAAGCCCGCCGAGCTCAGCTTCGAGCAGGCGGCCTGCCTGCCCACCGCCTGGCTGACGGCCTACCGGATGCTGTTCACCAACGCGGGCGTCAAGCCCGGTGACACCGTCCTGGTGCAGGGCGCCGGCGGCGGGGTGTCCACCGCGCTGGTGGTGCTGGCCAAGGCCGCCGGGCTGCGGGTCTGGGTCACCGGCCGGGACGAGGCCAAGCGGGCCCGGGCGGTCGAGCTGGGCGCGGACGCGGCCTTCGAGAGCGGCGCCAGGCTGCCCGAGCGGGTGGACGCGGTGATGGAGACGGTCGGCGCGGCGACCTGGTCGCACTCGGTGAAGTCGCTGCGGCCCGGTGGCACGATCGTCATCTCCGGGGCCACCTCGGGCCCCAACCCGGCCGCCGCCGAACTCAACCGGATCTTCTTCCTGGAGCTCCGGGTGGTCGGCTCGACCATGGGGACCAAGGAGGAGCTGGCCGGGCTGCTCTCGCTCTGTGCCACGGCCGGGGTGCGGCCGGTGATCGACTCCGTGCTGCCGCTGGCCGACGCCGCGGAGGGCTTCGCCCGGCTCGCCAGGGGCGAGGTCTTCGGCAAGATCGTCCTCACACCCTGAGCCAGCAGGCGCCGACCTGAGCCCCGGGGGCGACGCGCCCCCGGGGCCGGACAGCCGGACAGCCGGGCCGCCGGCTCAGCCGAGCAGGCGCTGGATCCGCTCGGCGGCCGAGGCCAGCACGGCCTGGGACTCGGTGAGGTGGTCCGCCGTCACCCCGCGGCTGTCGCGGGCGGCGTCGCGGACCAGGTCGCGGAAGCGGTCGAGCAGCCGCTCCAGCTCGCGGGCCGGGGCACCGGCCGGGTCGGTGCGGGCCCAGTCGGGCAGCACGACCCCGTCGGTGTCCTTGTCCAGGTCGATCCGGGTGACCCGGATCTCCTCGGCCTCCGGCGACGCACCCCAACGGGCCGCGTCCGCCAGCGCGGACAGTCCCTTGGTGAGCTCGGCCAGCCCCTCGCTCAGCCCGGCCGACCAGTCACCGCGGGCGGCGTGCTCCCGCACCTGCTGCTCGACCCGGCGCTTGAGCCGCAGCGCCTCCTGCTGCGCGGCGCTGCGGGCGGCCTTGGACTGCTCGCGCAGCCGGCGGGCCTCCTGCTCGGCGGCCCTGGCCTGCTCCTTGGCGGCCCGCTCCTGCTCCTTGGCGCGCTTGGCCTGCTCCTTGGCCTGGCTCTTGAACTGGGCGAACTCCTCCTTGGCGCGCTGCCAGGACTCGCGGTCGCCCCACGGGCCGGCCCACGGATCCCCGCCGGCGCCGGCCGCGGGCTTCCCGGCCTGCCTGGCCTCGCCCCAGAGCTCCTCGCGGAGGTCCTTGGCGCTGTCCCGGACGTCCTCGCGGATCGCGCCGGCCAGCTGGGAGACCGAGTCCCGGATCTCCACCTCCAGCTCGGCGAGCTCGTGCTGACGGCCGGCCAGCTCCTGGCGGCCCGCCTCGGTGAGCCGGTAGACCTTGCGGCCGCCCTCGGTGCTGTGGGTGACCAGACCCTCCTGCTCCAGCTTGGCCAGGCGCGGGTAGACGGTGCCGGCCGAGGGGGCGTACAGGCCCTGGAAGCGCTCCTCCAGCAGGCGGATCACCTCGTACCCGTGGCGCGGCGACTCGTCCAGCAGCTTCAGCAGGTACAGGCGCAGTCGGCCGTGGCCGAAGACCGGGGTCATCTCAGACCTCCTTGGTCAGGTCGGGCCCGGCGGGGAGCTCCTTGACCAGCTCGGCGTGGTCCTCCTCGTCGGGCCGGCGCAGCACCGTCACCGGGCCGGAGACGGTGTTCACCTGGAGCTTGCCGGCGCCGGAGCCGAGCTGGCCGGAGAGCCGCTTGGCGCCCCAGGAGCCGGTGACGGTGAGCTCCTCGAAGGTGCTGGAGATGTCGCCGCTGGTGGTGCCGGCCTCCACCCTGGCGTCGGCCAGCGAGGGCAGCCGGACGCCGACCTGGCCGCTGACCGTGGAGACCTTGATGTCGGTCGGGGTGGTGACGTCCAGGTCCAGCGTGACGGCGCCGCTCACCGAGTTGGCGAGGATCCGCTCGGCCGCGCCGGCGACCAGGGTGATCGCGCCGGCGACGGTGTTGACCTTGAGCTCGCCGGTCACCCGCTGGGCGTCCACGTCGCCGGAGACGGTGTTGGCCAGCACCTTGCCGGACAGGCCGACCAGGGTGGCGCCGCCGCTGGCGCTGTGCGCGCCGACGCTGCCGGAGATCCCGGAGACGGTGGCCTCGGCGGACACCGTGCCGACCTTGACCTCGACGCCGGCCGGGACGGCCAGCGAGATGGCGGCGCTGCGCTTGCGCCGCAGCGAGGCGAAGAAGCTCTTGACCGACTGCACCGACTTCACGGTCTCGCCGAAGTCGTGCCAGCTGAGGTCCTTGTACGCGACCGTCAGCACCCCGTCCTCCAGGGTGACCTGCAGCGGCTCGCCGTCGAGCCGGGTCACCTCCAGCAGGGCCGGGCCGTCGGCGGCCACCACGTTCACCTCGCCGCCGATGATCCGGACGTGCAGGGTGCTCACCGGCTCGTCGAAGCTGATCGTTTCAGGCTCGCCGACCGTCCACTGGGTCATTTCGTCCCGCCTCCCGTTCGCGATGTATCGCGTTCCTCTGTTCAACACGATATATCGCGTATCGGGGAAGTCAAGCGGTTCCGCCCGCAGACATGCGGACGGCCCGGGAGGCGGGTGCCTCCCGGGCCGTGGACGGCGGCTCGGCCGCTCAGTCGTCCTCGTCCTCGTCGTCGAGCCGGGCCAGCCAGGTGGCCAGCCGCTCGACCGGGATCTCGAAGTCCGGGTTGAGGTCGACGAACTCGCGCAGGCGCTCGGCCAGCCACTCGAAGGTGACCTCCTCGTCGCCGCGCCGGCTCTGCAGTTCCTCGATGCCGCGGTCGGTGAAGTACACGGTGCGCTCCGGTCCGGTGGGATCTGACCCGGTCAGGATAGTCGGGACGGGTCAGCTGTCGTTGCGGTAGTAGGTCAGCGAGATCTTCACGGCACCGGTGGACTTGTTGCCCTGCTCCACCACCTTGCCGACCACCACGCCGCCGTTGGCCCGGTTGCGCAGGCAGAAGATCCGGCCGGGCGGCAGGTCGTCGTACTTGAGGTCGGCCGCCGGGTGCTGGTCGATCGCGGCGGAGCACTGCTCGGGGGTCAGCGCCTGCTCCCGGGTGATGTAGACGTCGCTGCTCCCCGAGGACCAGTCGAAGGACTCGTACGAGGGCGACAGCGCCCAGGTGGGGGTGGCGGAGTCCGGCACCACGTTGCCGTTGGCCAGGTCGAAGCTGTGGCTGGAGTCCGGGCTGGACAGCTCGCGGTCCTGGTAGACCATCGTGTACTTGGGCGGCCCGGAAGGCGCGGCGCTGCCGGCGCCGGCGACCGCACCGGAGCTCGCGCTGCTCCTCGGCCGGGCGGAGGGCGAGGGGGAGGGCGAGGCGTCGTCCTGGGAGACGGCCGAGTCGCCGCCCTCGTCGGGGGTCCCGCTGTCGCTCGGCTTCGCCGCGGAGCCGCCCTGGGCCTGCGCGCCGGAGCCGGAGTCCTTCTTGCCCAGCTGGTTCGTCAGCACCACGCCGCCGGCCGTGCCGCCGAGCGCCATCACCAGGGCGACGGTCAGCAGCACCTTCCAGGACACGCCCTTGCGGCGCGGCTCGGCGGCCGGCGGCCCGGCCGCCGGCACCACCGGGCCGGGCGGCGGGGTGTCGAAGGAGGGCTGCTGCAGCACGGTGGGCGCCGGGCCGGGCACCGGGGCGGTCGGCGCCTCGGTGGCGGGCTGCGGGGGGCCGAAGGCGCCGAGCGGCGGGCCGAAGCCGGCGGGCGGCGCGGTGGCGGGCGCGGCACCGGCGGGCGCGGCGGTGGGTGCGGCGGCCGGGGTGAAGCCGGGCGGGGTGAAGCCGGGCGGGGGCGGGGTCGGGTACCCGGCGGTCGGGGCGGCGATCGGCGCCGGAGGCATGGTGGGTGCCACCGGCAGCGGGGTCGGCGGGGTCCTCGGCAGGTCCGACCGGCGGGTGATCTCGGTGTTGATCTGCCGCGGCAGCCAGTCGTCGGTGAAGCGCAACTGCCCCCCGACGGCCGGGTGGTTGCGCGCGGTCTCGATGATCTCGGAGGGCCGCGGGCGGTCCTCGGGCAGCTTGGCGAGGCAGCGCAGCAGCAGCTCGCGCAGCCCCTCCGGGACGCCGTCCAGCACCGGCTCCTCGTGCACCACCCGGTAGAGCACCGCCGTCTCCGGGCCCTCGCCGAAGGGCGGGGTGCCGCCGGCCACGTAGGCGGCGAGCGCGCCGAGCGCGAAGACGTCGGTGGCCGGGGTGACCGGCTTGCCCTGGGCCTGCTCCGGGGACATGAAGGCGGGCGAGCCGATCCGGAAGCCGGTGCCGGTGAGCGCGGTGGCGTCGGCGGCCCGGGCGATCCCGAAGTCGATCACCCGCGGGCCGTCGCCCGCGATCAGCACGTTGGCCGGCTTCAGGTCGCGGTGCACCACCTCGACGCTGTGGATCGCCTGCAGCGCCTCCGCGATGCCGCCGATCAGCAGCAGCACCGTGCGCACCGGCAGCGCGCCGTGCTCGCGGACCACCTGCTGGAGCGAGGGGCCCGGCACGTAGGCGGTGACCAGCCAGGGCGCGTCCGCCGCCAGGCCGGAGTCGATCACCTGCGCGGTGTAGAGGCCGTGGATCCGCTGCGCGTTGGTCACCTCCTGGGCGAACCGGCGGCGGAACTCGGCGTCCTCGGCGAACTCGGGACGGACCACCTTGAGCGCCACCGGCCGCCCGCCCGGGGTGTACGAGAGGTAGACCCGGCCCATCCCGCCGGCGCCCAGCCGGGCGAACAGCCGGTAGCCGCCGACCTCCCGGGGGTCGTCGGGATGCAGCGGCTGGAAGATCGGCGGAAGTGGCGCGGCGGCGTCCCGCGGCGTGTCGGCGGTCATGGTGGCCCCCCTGTGGCGACGTAGGTCTCGGCCGCCACCCCGGTGCGGGCACGGGGGGCAGCGTGCGGGGCCCAACCTATCGGTGCGTCAGCTCCGCGTCCCACCTGGTCGGGCAATTGGTTGCAGAGCTGTGGCCTTGCGTGATGCTCCGCCGGGCACCGGCCGGGCACCGCCGCCGGCCGGAACACGCCCGGGCCCGGGCTCCGTCGGTGCGGAGCCCGGGCCCGGGCGGTGCTGATCAGGCGTCAGCGGTTCAGATGCTGAACACCTCGTCCACCAGCGCCTGCTGCTCGGCGGCGTGGCGCTTGGCCGAGCCGACCGCGGGGGCCGAGGAGGCCGTGCGGGCGACGCGGCGCAGCCGGGCGCCCCCGTTGGCGCTGCGGCCGACGACGACCTGCAGGTGGTCGACCAGGTTCATCGCGATGAACGGCCAGGCACCCTGGTTGGCCGGCTCCTCCTGGGCCCAGATGAACTGGACGTTCTCGCCGTAGCGGGCCAGCTCCTCCTGGAGCTCGGCCACCGGCAGCGGGTAGAGCCGCTCGACCCGGACGATCGCGGTGTCGGTGACACCGCGCTCGGTGCGGGACGCCTCCAGGTCGTAGTAGAACTTGCCGGAGGTGATCACCACCTTGCGCACGTTCGCCGGGTCGACCGTGCTGTCGCCGATCACCGGGCGGAACGAGCCGGAGGTGAACTCCGAGGTGGCCGAGGCCGCGGCCTTCAGACGCAGCATCGACTTCGGGGTGAAGACGATCAGCGGCTTGTGGTGCGGGTTGTGGACCTGCCACCGCAGGAGGTGGAAGTAGTTCGACGGCGACGTCGGCATGGCGACCGTCATGTTGTCCTGCGCGCACATCTGGAGGAAGCGCTCCGGGCGGGCGGACGAGTGGTCCGGGCCCTGGCCCTCGTAGCCGTGCGGCAGCAGCAGGGTGACGCCGGAGTGCTGGCCCCACTTCTGCTCGGCGGAGGCGATGTACTCGTCCACCATGGTCTGCGCGCCGTTGACGAAGTCGCCGAACTGCGCCTCCCACATGACCAGCGCGTTCGGGCGGGTCAGCGAGTAGCCGTACTCGAAGCCCATCGCCGCGTACTCCGACAGCAGGCTGTCGTAGACGGTGTAGCGGGCCTGGTCCTCGGTCAGGTACAGCAGCGGGGTGTAGTCCTCGCCGCTGTTGCGGTCGATCAGCACCGCGTGCCGCTGGCCGAAGGTGCCGCGGCGGCTGTCCTGGCCGGCGAGCCGGACCGGGTGGCCCTCCATCAGCAGCGAGCCGATGGCGAGGGTCTCGCCGGTGGCCCAGTCGATGGTGTTGTCCTCGACCGAGGCCGCGCGGCGCTGCAACTGCGGCAGCAGGCGCGGGTGGACGGTCAGCCAGTCCGGCAGGTTGACCTGCGAGGCGGCGATCCGCTTGACGGTCTCCTCGGAGATCGCGGTCTGGATGTTGACCGGGAAGTCCGCGACCGGCTTGCCGTTGGTGACCGGGGCCTGGGCGCCGGCCGCCTGGCGGACCTCGGAGAAGACCTTCTCCAGCTGGCCCTGGAAGTCCTGGAGCGCCTGCTCCGCCTCTTCCATGGTGATGTCGCCGCGACCGATCAGGCCCTCGGTGTACAGCTTGCGCACCGAGCGCTTCTTGTCGATCAGGTCGTACATCAGCGGCTGGGTGAACGACGGGTTGTCGGCCTCGTTGTGACCGCGGCGGCGGTAGCAGATGAGGTCGATCACGACGTCCTTGTGGAACGTCTGGCGGAACTCGAAGGCCAGCCGTGCGACGCGGACCACGGCCTCCGGGTCGTCGCCGTTCACGTGGAAGATCGGGGCCTCGATCATCCGGGCCACGTCGGTGCAGTACATCGACGAGCGGCTGCTGGCCGGGGCGGCGGTGAAGCCGACCTGGTTGTTGACCACCAGGTGGATGGTGCCACCGGTGCGGTAGCCGCGCAGCTGCGACATGTTGAGCGTCTCGGCCACCACGCCCTGGCCGGCGAAGGCCGCGTCGCCGTGGATCTGGATCGGCAGCACCGGGAAGGAGGTGCCGCCCTGGTCCAGGACGTCCTGCTTGGCGCGGACGATGCCCTCGACGACCGGGTCGACCGTCTCCAGGTGCGACGGGTTGGCGGCGAGCGACACCTTGATGGTCTCGCCGTCCAGGCCGGTGAAGGTGCCGTCGGCGCCCAGGTGGTACTTGACGTCACCGGAGCCGTGCATGGACTTCGGGTCGAGGTTGCCCTCGAACTCGCCGAAGATCCGGGCGTACGGCTTGCCGACGATGTTCGCCAGCACGTTGAGGCGGCCGCGGTGGGCCATGCCGATGACGGCCTCGTCCAGGCGGTGCTCGGCGGCGGCGTCGATGGTCGCGTCCAGCAGCGGGATCAGCGACTCACCGCCCTCCAGCGAGAAGCGCTTCTGGCCGACGTACTTGGTCTGCAGGAAGGTCTCGAAGGCCTCCGCCGAGTTCAGCCGGCGCAGGATCCGCAGCTGCTCCTCGCGCTCCGGCTTGGAGTACGGCTTCTCCAGGCGCTCCTGCAGCCACTTGCGCTGCTTCGGGTCCTGGATGTGCATGTACTCGATGCCGACGGTGCGGCAGTACGTGTTGCGCAGCAGGCCGAGGATGTCGCGGAGCTTCATCATCCGCTGGCCGCCGAAGCCGCCGACCGCGAACTCCCGCTCCAGGTCCCACAGGGTGAGGCCGTGCTGGACGACGTCCAGGTCGGGGTGCTTGCGCTGCTTGTACTCCAGCGGGTCGGTGTCGGCCATCAGGTGGCCGCGCACGCGGTACGCGTGGATCAGCTCCATGACGCGCGCGGTCTTGTTGACCTCGTCGTCGTGGGTGGTGGCGACGTCGGTCGCCCAGCGCACCGGCTCGTACGGGATCCGCAGCGACTCGAAGACCTCGTCGTAGAAGTCGTGGTCGCCGAGCAGCAACTGGTGGATGGTGCGCAGGAACTCGCCGGACGCCGCGCCCTGGATGACCCGGTGGTCGTAGGTCGAGGTGAGCGTCATGATCTTGGAGATGCCCAGGCGGGCCAGGGTCTCCGGGGAGGAGCCCTGGAACTCGGCCGGGTACTCCATCGCGCCGACGCCGACGATGGTGCCCTGGTTCTGCATCAGGCGCGGCACGGAGTGCACGGTGCCGATGCCGCCGGGGTTGGTCAGCGAGACGGTGACGCCGGTGAAGTCGTCCATCGTCAGCTTGTTGGCGCGGGCCCGGCGGACGATGTCCTCGTAGGCCTGCCAGAAGCCGAAGAAGTCGAGGGTGTCGGCCTTCTTGATGGCCGCCACCACGAGCTGGCGGTCGCCGTTGGGCTTCACCAGGTCGATGGCCAGGCCCAGGTTCACGTGCGGCGGCTTCACCAGGAAGGCCTTGCCGTCCTTGACCTGGTAGCTGTGGTTCATCCCCGGGGAGGCCTTGATGGCCTGCACCAGGGCGTAGCCGATCAGGTGCGTGAAGGAGACCTTGCCACCGCGGGCGCGCTGCAGGTGGTTGTTGATGACGATGCGGTTGTCGATCAGCAGCTTGGCCGGAACGGCACGCACCGACGTCGCGGTCGGGACCTCCAGCGAGGCGTCCATGTTGGTGGCGACGGCCTTGGCCGGACCACGCAGCGGGACGAGCTCGGGCCCGTCGGCCACGGCGGCGGCCGGGGCCGCGGTGGCGGCCTTCGGCGCCGGGGGCGCGGCGGGGGCTGCGGCGACCGGCGCGGGCGCCTGCTGGACCGGCGCGACGGCCGGAGCAGCGGGGGTGGGCGCAGCCGCAACGGCAGCGGCAGGGGCAGCGGGAGCGGCAACGGTGGTCGGCGTGGGGCCGACCGGGGTTGCGGCCTGGGTCACTGAAGTCACCTCGGTACCGGGCTTGTAGTCGGCGAAAAAGTCCCACCAGGCTCGGTCGACCGAGTTCGGATCCTGGAGGTACTGCTGGTAGATCTCGTCGACGAGCCACTCATTGGGGCCGAAGCCAGTGGAGCTTGCCGAGCTGCTGGGGGTTTCTGGGTGTGGCGACATCGGGGCAACCGCCCTCTTCCGCTTCCTTTTTGGATGGTGGACAGCGGGGATTAAGGCTACGCCCCTGACCAGTGATCGCGCAGTCCCCGGGGGCCGAGCGTCGCCCAGATCACAGTGTCGAGCTGGAATTTGGCCGAATGTGTGCGTTAGAAACCTGTCAAGTATGGGAACTGGAGCACACCATTCGCCCATCCATACTGGCATCAAATCGGACAAAATCCCAGCTGGCGGCCGCTCTGCCGGGCCCGGACGGGGAGTTCGGGCCGACTGTGTCCCAGTTCGGTGACAACCCCGTCCGAACCCTAGACCGGCAGGGCCGGGGCGGTGGCGGCGGGCTCGCCCGGGAGGGTGACCTCGATCCGGCAGCCGCGGGCCGCCTCGGCCACCCTGATCTCGCCGCCGTGCAGGTCGACCGCCCAGCGCGCGATCGCCAGCCCGAGCCCGGTGCCGCCGTCGCTGCCCGGGCCCTGCGCGGTCGCGCTGCCGGCCCGGCCGAAGCGCTCGAAGACCCGCTCGCGGTCCTCCACCCGGATCCCCGGGCCCTGGTCCTCCACGGCCAGCAGCAGGGCGCCCGGCAGCTCGCCGGAGCGTGCCCGGACGGTCACCGTGCCGCCGGCGGGGGAGTGCTTGCAGGCGTTGTCGACCAGGTTGGCCACCACCTGGTGCAGGCGCTCCGGGTCGGCCACGGCGCTCAGCGCGCCGGGCTTCACGTCCAGGCGCAGCCGGACGTCGCCGCGGCGGGCGTACGCGCCGCCGGCCGTCGCCCCGTCCACCGTCACCCCACGCAGCACGCCGTCCAGGAACGGCTTGACCTCGAACCGGCGGGCGTCCAGCGGCACCACGCCGTCGTCCAGCTTGGAGAGGTCCAGCAGGTGGGTGACCAGCCGGCCGAGCCGCTCGGTCTGCTCCAGCGCGGCGCCCAGGGTCCTGGGATTGGGCTGGACGACACCGTCCACCACGTTCTCCAGCACCGCGCGCAGGGCCGCGATCGGCGTGCGCAGCTCGTGCGAGACGTTGGCGATCAGCTCACGGCGGTGCCGGTCGGCGGCCTCCAGGTCGCCGGCCATCCGGTTGAAGGTGGCGGCCAGCTCGCCGATCTCGTCCCGCGAGGAGACGTGCACCCGGGCGCTGTAGTCGCCGTCGGCCATCGCGCGGGCGGCCGCGGTCATGTCGCGCAGCGGGGCGGTCAGCCCGTGCGCCAGGAACTGCATGAAGAGCAGCGAGGCGATGATCGAGAAGATCATGATGATCCGGATCTGGGTCTCGGACCGGATCGCGACCACGACCATGCCGGTGGCCAGCACCACCGAGACGATCACCAGCAGGGCGAGCTTGCCCTTGATCGAGCGGACCGGATCGAGCGGCCGGATGTCGGCCCAGAGCCGCAGGACGGCGCGGGTGGCCAGGCTGGGGGGCGGGGAGGCCTTGGCGTCCCCGTTGCGTTGCTGTGGAAAGGTCATGGTGTCCCTGACGTCGTCCCCGCACCACGCCGGTGCAGCGCTGCGCCGGTGCGCGGCTGTACGACCTGGGCCCCCCGGTGGCCCAAGTCGTCGGCGCCGCGGCCGACTAGGAGAGCGGTGCCTCCAGGGCGTACCCGACGCCGTGCACCGTGCGGATCCAGCTGGCACCGATCTTGCGGCGGAGCGCCTTGACGTGACTGTCGACCGTGCGGGTGCCGGAGGCGTCCGTCCAGTCCCAGACCTCGGCCAGCAGCTGCTCGCGGGTGAGCACGGCGCGCGGCTGGGCGGCCAGGCAGGCCAGCAGGTCGAACTCGGTCGGCGTCAGGTGGACGTCGCCCGAGCCGAGCCGGACCCGGCGCTGCACGTGGTCGATCTCCAGCTCGCCGAACCGCAGCGAGCCCAGTGCCGGGGTCCTGGCCGCCTGCTGGGCCCGCTCGACCCGGCGGAGCAGCACATTGACCCGGGCCGCCAGCTCGCGCATGGAGAACGGCTTGGTCATGTAGTCGTCGGCGCCGACCCCGAGGCCGACCAGCAGGTCGGTCTCGTCGTCGCGCGCGGTGAGCATCAGCACCGGCACCGGGCGCTGCGCCTGGATCCGGCGGCACACCTCGAGGCCGTCGAAGCCGGGCAGCATGATGTCGAGGACCACCAGGTCGGGCTGCCAGGTGTGGAAGCCGTCGACCGCACCGGGGCCGTCGTGGGCCACGGCGACCTTGAAGCCCTCCGCGCCCAGCCGGGCCGCGATGGACTCGGCGATCGTGGGCTCGTCCTCGACGACGAGTACTCGTCGCTGAGTGCCCACCGGGTTGCCGCCGGTGTTCTCTTGCTGCATCTCTGTCACGGTCACGCCACCGCCCCCAGGGCTGCGGGCCGGCCACCTGTGGGGGTGGCGGGGCTCCGCTCGTAGTCGTCTTGTTCCGTCGTGGGCTGTGCCCGGGCTGTCGGAGCCGCCGGGCACCCTTCCGCCGAAGGCGCCGGAGCGGACGGTACGCCGTGTGGGTCGACGTACCTCTCCGTACTCATCGCAGAGTACGGACACCCTGCCTGTTCCGGCAGGTGGACCGGACATTTCCGGCCCGCGGGCCGGTCCCGGTCCGGTTCCGGACCGGGCACGGGGCGATACCTTACCCGGCCGAAATCGGACGTCGTAACGGTACGTATGCCCCCCAAGCCGATCGCCCCGTCGGGGCGGGAAGCTACTCGTCCGTAAACAGAGAGTTGGTCCGTACCAGGGCTGTTGTGCGTCACGGGCGGGACCTGAGGAATTCTCAGCAGATACCCAGCGGGCTCCCAGGGAGTCAACGTATCGTGGGCACGACAAGCCTCGGGCGGGGATCTCCGGCGCCCGCACGGGCGTTGCACAGGGGTGTGACGGCCCACCCGCGGACGGAGGCGCGATGACCGACCTCTCGGTGACCGAGCCCGCAGTGAGTGACGGCGCGGTGCGTGGCGCCGCGGTGAGCGCCCCCGCAGGGCCGGCGGCCACCGGCCGGGCCGGCCTGCTGCCGGCCGTGGGCCGGCTGCTGCCCACCCCGCGCCGCAACCCCTTCGCGCTCGGCTACCTCGCACTGCTGCTGGGCACCACGCTGTTCGCCCGCTTCGGCGATCCGGGCCTGGTGCAGCGGCTGCAGGACGCCTCCAGCAGTGATGCCCACAACCTCCTGGTGCGGCCGGTCTCGGCGCTGCTGTTCAGCGGCCTCTGGGTGGCCGGCCCGGTGTGGATGCCCTACTTCTGGGCCTTCCTCGCCACCGTCGCCCCGCTGGAGCGCCGGATCGGCGGCCGCCGGGCCGCCGGGGTGTTCGCGGCCGGGCACATCACCGCCACCCTGGTCTCCCAACTGGTCGTGGTGGCCGCGGTGGCCGGCGGCGCGGTCGGCTCCGGTGTGCTCGACGAGCGGGACATCGGCGTCAGCTACGGCGTGCTGACCACCCTCGGGGCCCTGGCCGGACTGCTGCGGCCGCCCGGTCGGGTGGTCGCGCTGGGCGCGGCCGCGGCCCTGATCGGCCACCAGCTGCTCACCGACAGCGACCTGGTGACGGGTGTCGGGCACCCGGTCGCGCTGCTGGTCGGCATCGCCCTGTGGGGCCGGGTCCGCCGCGGCCCGGGCCGCCCGCTGCGCCCGCTGCGGCTGCGCGGCTGGTCGCTGCGGCGGACTGCCCCCGTGCGCTCCGAGGTCTGACCGCCCGGTCATCGCCGGCGCCCGACCGACCTTCCGACCGGCGCGCCCGGTCGACCTCCCGATCGACGCCTCGGTCACTCCCGACGCCCGCGATCGCTCAGGGCGAACATCGGGCCGGGAACAATCGCCTGCCGCCAGACCTTAGTCAGGTCAACTCAACTTCGCTGACTGGGGAGAGATCATGGCATCGACGTCCACTCCGCTCACTCTGCCCGTGCTGCCGCTCGACGACGAGGTCGTGCTCCCCGGCATGGTCGTTCCGCTCGACCTCTCCGACCCCGAGGTGCGCGCGGCCGTCGAGGCCGCCCGGGCCGGTGCGGGCGGGGCGGGCAAGCCGCAGGTGCTGCTGGTGCCGCGGCTGGACGGCTCGTACGGCGCGGTCGGCGCGCTGGCCACCATCGAGCAGGTCGGCCGGCTGGCCGACGGCGATCCGGCCGCGCTGGTCCGGGCGGTGCGCCGGGTGCGGATCGGCTCCGGCACCACCGGCCCCGGGGCCGCGCTGTGGGTGGAGACCACCCCGTTCCGGGAGTCCGACCCAGGGATCCCGGTGGCCGGCCGGGCGGCCGAGCTGGTCAAGGAGTACAAGGCGCTCTCCACCCAGTGGCTGCGCAAGCGCGGCGCCTGGCAGATCGTCGACCGGGTCGCCCAGATCGACGGCGTCGGCGAGCTGGCCGACAACATCGGGTACGCGCCCTTCGCCACCACCGAGCAGAAGCTCAAGGTGCTGCTGGAGTCGGACCAGGTGGCCCGGCTGGAGTACGCGCTGACCCTGCTGCGTGACCACCTCGCCGAGGAGGAGGTCAACGACACCATCCGCAAGGACGTCGAGGAGGGCGTGGCCAAGCAGCAGAAGGAGTTCCTGCTGCGCCGCCAGCTGGAGGCCGTCCGCAAGGAGCTGGCCGAGCTGAACGGCGAGCCCGCCGACGAGGAGGGCGACTACCGGGCCCGGGTGGAGGCCGCGGACCTGCCGGAGAAGGTGCGGGAGGCCGCGCTCAAGGAGGTCGACAAGCTGGAGCGCTCCTCCGACCAGTCGCCCGAGGGCTCCTGGATCCGGACCTGGCTGGACACCGTCCTGGAGCTGCCCTGGAACGAGCGCAGCGAGGACGCCTACGACATCGCCGGCGCCCGGGCGGTGCTGGACGCCGACCACGCGGGCCTCACCGACGTGAAGGACCGGATCGTCGAGTACCTGGCCGTCCGCAAGCGCCGGGCCGATCAGGGGCTCGGCCAGATCGGCGGCCGGCGCGGAGGGGCGGTGCTGGCCCTGGTCGGCCCGCCCGGGGTCGGCAAGACCTCGCTGGGCGAGTCGGTGGCGCGCGCGATGGGCCGCTCCTTCGTGCGGGTGGCGCTCGGCGGCGTCCGGGACGAGGCGGAGATCCGCGGCCACCGCCGCACCTACGTCGGGGCGATCCCCGGGCGGATCGTCCGCGCGATCAAGGAGGCCGGGTCGATGAACCCGGTGGTGCTGCTGGACGAGATCGACAAGGTCGGCTCGGACTACCGCGGCGACCCGGCCGCGGCGCTGCTCGAAGTGCTCGACCCGGCGCAGAACCACACCTTCCGCGACCACTACCTGGAGGTCGAGCTGGACCTCTCCGACGTGGTCTTCCTCGCCACCGCCAACGTGCTGGAGGCCATCCCCGAGCCGCTGCTGGACCGGATGGAGCTGGTCCGCCTGGACGGCTACACCGAGGACGAGAAGGTCGTCATCGCCCGCGACCACCTGCTGCCCCGGCAGCTGGAGAAGGCCGGGCTGACGGCCGGGGAGGTCGCGGTCGGGGAGGGCGCGCTGCGCCGGCTGGCCGGCGAGTACACCCGTGAGGCGGGCGTGCGGAACCTGGAGCGCTCGATCGCCCGGATCCTGCGGAAGGTCGCGGCGCAGAGCGAGCTGGGCGAGCGCGAGCTGCCGGTGGCGATCGGCCCGGACGACCTGCGGGCGCTGATCGGGCGGCCGCACCACGTGCCGGAGTCCGCGCAGGAGCCGGCCGAGCGGCGCACCGCCGTGCCGGGCGTGGCCACCGGCTTGGCCGTGACCGGCGCGGGCGGCGACGTCCTCTACATCGAGGCATCGCTGGCCGACGCCGTCACCGGTTCGACCGGGCTGACCCTGACCGGGCAGCTGGGCGACGTGATGAAGGAGTCCGCGCAGATCGCGCTCTCCTTCCTGCGCTCGCGCGGCGCCGAGCTGGAGCTGCCGGTCACGGGCCTGCGCGAGCAGGGCATCCACCTGCACGTGCCGGCCGGAGCCGTCCCCAAGGACGGGCCGAGCGCCGGCATCACCATGACCACGGCGCTGGCCTCGCTGCTGTCGGGCCGCAAGGTGCGCACGGACGTGGCGATGACCGGCGAGGTCTCGCTGACCGGCCGGGTGCTGCCGATCGGCGGGGTGAAGCAGAAGCTGCTCGCCGCCGACCGGGCCGGGATCACCACGGTGATCATCCCCCGGCGCAACGAGGCCGACCTGGACGAGGTGCCGGCCGAGGTGCTGGGGCGGCTGACGGTGCATCCGGTGGCCGATGTCCGGGAGGTGCTGAAGCTGGCCCTGGAGCCGGCGGAGGTCCTGGTCGCCGCGTGAGCCGGTGACCGGTGACCGGAAGGGGTGCGGGGCCGCGCGGGAGCGCCAGGTTCAGCGGCAGGCGGGCGTCGGACCGGTCTCCGGTGGCGGCGGCACCCTCTTCTCCGAGCCGGTCCTGGTGGTGAACCAGAAG